>CBDUTA010000273.1:0-5083 GCA_965369785.1 uncultured bacterium | reverse complement strand
GAATGGATCTGGTCGTTGTATTCGAGCGACCCGTTGGTGCCATGGATGGCCCGTGCCATAGGGGTATCCGGAGTACCCGATGTCTCTTTAACGGTGCTGCTCTGGGTCACGATTCTCATTGGCCTTGTCCTGCTTGCCCTGATCTTGTACCGGAGCAGGTCTGCCACCCTGCCCAGTAAGGACGTTTTAGACGTCAGCATTAAGATCAGTAAGCCGCTGTATGTCAAAAGGGTGGATCTGGTGCAGGGCGAAGGAAAAAGTCCCTACTGGATGCTTGTTTTGAGTGATGCTGTAGTGCGGAATCGAACGAAGTCAAGGATAAGTCTCATGTTCGAGCTTCACTGCACGTTAAAGGATGGTACGCCTTGTGAGATTTCAGAGCGCAGCGATCTTGATGCGTTCATCAAGACTCCGGAAAGCCCCCATCAGTTTTTAAGGGGGCCGGTAGGTCTAGCTAGCGGTGCTCACACCGAAGGGGATCTCTGTTTTGGTTACGCCGAGTTTCCGCCAACTCGAGAAGGCCCCGGCTTGGAAACTTCCCACTCTCAACTGGTTGTTCTGGACAGACTATCAGGCAGGAAGGCTGTGTTGGATGTGCAAAGCTTAGCGGGGGCGGGGTGAGGGCAAATCCGCCAGTGATGAACAGTCTCCCTACTAGATACTGAAGCCATGGAGTCGCAAGACGTTAACGCCCACATGAAGTGTTGCTGGGACATAGCCCCAGTATCCCTCGATACGATTTTGAGATGGGCCTGGGAGTCAGCTTGTTCTGATCTGTGGTCCAGGTATCGATTCTGGAAGTCTCACTTTGGCATTGGAGAAAACGAGCGGACGATTGAAACCGGCTGCGGTTATGGTAAATTCAGCTTGGCACTGGGACTTTCAGGAGCCCAGGTTGCTCTGTTGGACTACAATGCCTCGGCTGTATCCACAGCAGTGGAAGTTCATCGCAGCATAGGACTGGAACCAGAAGCTATTCAAGGTGATTTGTTTGATCTTCCAGAGGATCTTCTGGGGGCGTTTGACGTGGTCTGTTCCTTCGGCACTCTGGAGCATTTCTCAGGGGATAAACGTCGGCAGGCCTTCGCTGCTTGTACCTCGCTCTTACGGCCCGGCGGACTCTTATTCTTTACCGTTCCGAATCGCTTCGGAATTTTCTACCGAGTTGCTTTCGGAACTCGTAGGAGACTTGCTCTGGTCCCACGCGATTTCTACGAGCAGCCTTTCAGCCGCTTGGAATTACTCAGACTAGCGAAAGCCTGTGCAATGGAAACTGCCGAGGTAGAAGGAGTCGTTCCGTTGGCCAAGGACTTCGATTATTGGATCGGCGAGAATGCCAGGAGTTTTCTGTGCAGACTGGGACTTCGTCGGAAGCTGGCCAGGCCTAATGAGGCTTCACCGAGCCAGGAGGTGATTGTAGAGCGGTTGAGGAGTCCATCCACCCCGTTGGCATTGAACCTGCTGGACCGCCGACTGACGTACTATCTGTTATATGTTGGGGTCAAGCCGGCGTCACCTGGCGAGTTGCCGCGTGGAGAATGAGTCAATCCCCGCTTTGCTACGATCAGGTGTGATAAATACAGGTTAAAAATCGAACGAATGGGTAAGCTTGACTAAGATTGCCCGATCGCTGAGTTCCGGGTCAAGACGGTTGCGGATCTCCCTGTAAACGAAGAAGAGATCATCTCCCGTACGATAGATGTAATTGAACCGGAAATTGAAAGCCTTCACCTGTGCCGTGTTGTTGTACTGAAAAGTCGTACTGGTAATGAGCCGGGTGCTCAGGGAATAGTTCACTCCTGCATTGACGATATGGCTGGTGAAGCTTCCCTGGGGTACATCGATCTTGTTCACCTCGTAGTTCAGGTCCAGGATCAAGGAAGAAACGGGTTTCCACTGGGGGTTCAGCCCAAAGAAAATCTTACTCCCTCCAAAAAATCCGCGCTGGGGAGAGAAACGGATGCGTCCTGCCAAACGGCGAGAGGGGTCGAAATTGTATTCCATTAAATAACTTTGTCCCCGGTAATCTCCGGGAGGAATGGTCACACCTGGGGCAAGACTAAGGGGGCGAAACAGGCGGTCGAAACGGTCATGGGGAGAGATCCGGAGCTTGTCTCCACTTTCAAAAATGAAGTCCAGGTTATAGTGAGTGATCTTTTTTTCCACCACATTGTCGGGTGTGGTGAAGTATTCGAAAAACGCTCGCAGTGACATCTGGCGCAACCAGCTGATATTGGGCCTTGGTTTGTAGGCGATGTCCCCGATCGTTTTCCGTGTGTGAGCACGTTGAGCAAACCCTATTTCCGCCTGGAAATCTTCCTCCAGGGTCAGGTGTCCTGCACCGATATCCCATAAGTCCGTTCTCCAGTATCCTTTGGCATGGTAGGCATTTTCGTTTCCATTGACATTGGGTGTGGCGGAGCGCATGAAAAATCCGTCGAAAATAAAATTATCGATGAGAACTACGCGGGTATCGATGCCTGCGGTCCGATTGAAACTTCCATCTCCGGAGCGGTTGGTCACAATGGCTCCTATGTTGGAGCGGGAAAATAAGTCATAGCGCAGGCGAACAACGCTGAAGTTGTTCGATCCGATATCGCTTTCTTCCTCGGTTTGTACATTCAAAACGCCCATGGACAGGGCACCCAGCTTTCCAGTCAGTTTGCTACCCCCAAACAGAGGGATTCGCTGACCGTCGGAGGTGAGTCCGATTCTACGGCTAAAGAAGGCACGGAAAGTATCTCCCTGGAACTCATTCATGCGTGCTGCGAAATCAAAGAACGAAGCTCCTTCAAAAAAGAATTCTCTTTTCTCCGGGAAAAAAAGCTGGCTTCGAGGATCCGTGAAATTGGCACGCTGCGAATCCAGCTCCACTTCCGCAAAGTCGGTGTTGTAAGTGAGATCAGCGGTCAATGTGGATGAGACTCTAATTTTAAGATCATCAATTCCCACCTCTGATCGATTTTCCCAGCCGGCGGTGCCCCGTTTTCCCGTTCCACCTAGAAGGTAGGGTTTCAGTCTCCAGCGATTACCCAGTTCGACCTTCTCCAATCCAATCAGGTGTCCGGCTCGTGAAACTTCCTCAAACTGAAAGTCTCGATCCCATGAATTCCAATAAACGAATTCGTTTTTTCGTCGAATCACTCGTTGAAACTCCAGGCCGACCTCACCCTCGGAGGCCTTGATCCGGAGAGTGGTGAAGGGGATTTCCACTTCCACACTCCACCCTTTCTCATCGCGATGCGAGGCCACTCTCCAAACCTCATCCCAGGCCGAGTTCACCTCACTGCCTTCGTTGATAATCAGCGCATCGTATTGAGTTCCCAGAGAGTTGGTGGCAAACAAAAAGGCGTTGCGGTGGTCGTGAAAAGAGTCCAGTAGAATCCAAATACTGTCGTCTTTCATCAAGTCTCCATCTCTTCGAAGCTCTGTTGCCACGATGCTCTCCGCAGAGGAATCGGCGCAGACGATACCTAGAAACAGGCTCTGCTGGGTGTAGATGACTTTGACAACGGTGGATTCGGTCGCCTCCTCCCCGGCGGTGGGTTCTTTCTGCCTGAAGGGGAGAGTCTCAGAAGCGTTCTTCCACACTTCCTCGGTCAATATGCCGTCCAGGATGGGGGAAGTTTCCGAGTAGTGGGCACGAAGAACTTGCTCTCCGTGCGACGGCGAGGAAAAAAGAGGGGTGGCCTGCAGCAAAAAAGCAGCAAAAATGATCGCTCTTTTTCCTGCCCTCAGGACGCTGACTCTCATTCCTGCGTCAATTGGTAGATAAAGATGGCTGCCCGCTTAGCCATAAAGGGAAGAGAGCTCAGATCCATCGTTTCTTCGACCGTATGGCCACCGGATCCCACCACTCCTAATCCGTCCAAAGCGTCCAGGTAAGGTGCCACGAAGGAGATATCAGCAGCCCCCCGCTGGCCGGGATCCACAGCTTTGACGGGACCGTATCCAAGCTTTCGACTGACCTGATCCAGTTGTCTGAGAAGCTCATAATTGCCGGGTGTTGGGCTCATAGCTGGATAAGAGTCCTGGAAGGTGACGGTGGCGGAGGTGTGGGGAAGGTTTCGGGCCGCGATGGCACGCATGCGCGTCTTGGCCTTTTCTCTCTGCTCCTCCGATATAAAGCGCAGGTCTCCTGCAACAACCACAGTTTCCGGAATCACGTTCGTCTTCCCGAAGGCGTCACCCCGGCTCAGGACCGGATCGTACTGTACGGTGGTTCCTCCCAGAATGATGCCCGGGCTGAAGGTGAGGTACTCCTCTCCTCGGAGCTCGTCGTAGAAGTTCTTCAGGATACGGGAGGTTTCGTAGATGGCGCCGCTTCCGAAATTCTCCTTGAAAATAAGCGAGGAATGACCAGGTTTGCCGGTGATCCGAAGTTCCCATCCGGTAAACCCGCGGCGAGCTACGGTGGCGGTGCCGACACCTCCAACGCCACCCTCGAAGCCCAGGGCCACGTTGTTTCGACGTGCGGCATCGAGCAGATCACGGCGGCTGAGACTGAGCGGATCACCCGTATCCTCTTCGTCACCGGTCAAGAAGACAGTAATGCTCGTATCTTCCAATGCTCCAACGGCATGCAGCGCTTTTAGAGCGTAGAGGATGACCAAGTTTCCGCCTTTCATGTCTTCGACACCAGGACCTTTGGCGACGGTACCATAACGCTCAAATCGTTGGAACGGACTATCCTTTTCGAAAACCGTATCCAGGTGTCCGATCAAAAGGAGACTCTTGCCACGGTTTCCTCTTCGTTCAGCTATAAGGTGGCCGGCGCGGTGGACACGGTCCATCGAAATCCAGCGAGTCTGGAATCCAAGGGCGTCCAGTTCAGATCGAAAAACTTGTCCCACCTCACGCACGCCTTCCTGATTCATGGTGCCACTGTTGATATTGACCACCTGCTCCAACAAGGCAATGGCTTCTTCACTGGTGGAATCGATGTGTTCGAGGATTTGGCCCTCAATGGGTGATAGGAGCTGGGCCGAGGAAAGTGACGGTGTGGTGGCGAGAAGCAACAAGGAACTCAGGGAAGTTGCTATGAGCCAGAACCATTTCATTTCGATGTCGTTCCTCGATCTGC
>CBDUTA010000272.1:0-5107 GCA_965369785.1 uncultured bacterium | reverse complement strand
TTGATGAAGCTCGAGGGAGAGCATCGGCTCAAACATACCGAGCGTTACACCTATGAGGAGATCTGCGACCGGGAACTCAAGTCCAACTTTGGTCAGGAGCGAGGCTTGCACTGGTTCAAGGAACACGGCCTCGTCAAGTGGCCCAAAAAAGTCGAGGAGGTCTACTGGCGAGCCTTCCTGGACGTGCGGGTACCCATCTACTGGGAGTACCTGATCGGGGTCAACTCCAAGGCCAGGGTCATCGCCCAGGAGCACGATTTCCCCTGGGACGAAGCCTACTATGAGCCCCTGCCCAACTGGCTCCCCTGCCCTTCCCATGAAGTGGAGGATGAGTCCTTTGATCTGTTTGGCTTTTACTATCGGGACACCGTCCACACCAACAGCTTCACCTACCAGAACCCCTGGCTGGATGAAACCTCTCGCCTGGATCCCTTCTCTTTGACCATTGCCTTGAATCGCAGGACGGGAAAGCAAAAGGGCCTGAACGAGGGACAGCAGGTGTGGCTGGAATCCCCCTATGGCCGGCGAGTCCAGGGTCAAATTCACCTCACCGAGGCGATTCACCCCGACTGCGTGGGCGTGGGCGGCTGTGCCGGACACTGGGTCAAGACCCTGCCTGTAGCCCTGGGCAAGGGGATCTTCTTTAACGATCTTCTGGAAATCGACTGGGAGCACACCAGTCCCGTGAACCTGAATCTGGATACCTGCGTGAAAGTGAAGATCGTGCCATGAGATACGGGATGGTGATCGATCTGAAACGGTGTGTGGGCTGCTACGGCTGCCAACTTTCCTGCAAGGCCGAACACGGGACCCCTCCCGGGGTCTTCTTTGCCCGCGTTCTCAAGCGGGAGACGGGAAGCTTCCCCAACACCCAGGTCATCTTTCTTCCCACCCTTTGCTTTCACTGTGCGGACGCTCCCTGCGTGGATGTGTGTCCCACCGGGGCCAGTCACTACCGGGAGGGGGGAGTTGTCGATGTGGACCCGGACACCTGCGTGGGCTGCCGGGCCTGCATCCAGGCCTGCCCCTACGACGCACGCTACTACAACCAGGAGCAGCGCTCCTACTTTCCCGATCAGGACCTCACCCCCTTCGAGAAGGCACACTACTCTGAGGATAATTGCAATGTGGTCATGAAGTGCAACTTCTGTATCGATCGGGTCCAGGAGGGTCTGGATCCGGCCTGCGTGAGCAACTGCCCGGCCGACGCCAGAACCTTCGGGGATCTGGATGATCCCGACTGCGAAGCCTCCCGGCTGATCCAGGAGCGGGGAGGAGAACAGCTGCGGCCGGAGCTGGGAACCCAGCCAAACGTTTACTATCTCCCACCCAAGTAAAACAGGAACTGCCCATGCCAACCAGTACCACTTACAACCAACAGCTGGCCGATCTCGGTGCCATCTTCCGGCCCCAGCGCCACTGGGTAGAAGGGCGGGGATTGTTCCTGATTGTGGGACATTTTCTCTCCGGGGTGGGGGTGGGCACCTGGATTTTCTCCCTCTGGTTCGAGTTCACACTGGGTTTGTGGCTGGCCTGGGTGGTCGTGGGACTCTCGGGAATCGCCCATCTGAGCTTTCTGGGACGTCCCGGCCGCTTCTGGATGATGTTCCGGCTCCGGAGATCCTGGATCGCCCGGGGATTTCTGGGAATGAACCTCTTTTTGCCCGGAGCCTTCCTTTATCTGCTCTACCCGGAGGGGGTAGCGGGAACCCTTTTCCTGGCTCTTTCACTGGCGGGATCGATGGTGCTGATCGTCTACAAGGGCAACGTGTATGCGGCCTCCAAGGGGATCCCCTTCTGGAACACCCCGGTACTTCCCATCCTCTACGCCACCTATGCCTTTCGCGGCGGGGTGGCCACCCTGCTGGTGACCCTGCCCTTTGCCGGAACCGAGCTGCAAGTCCACAGCGTGGAGATCATCGAGTTGTGGGTTGCCGTCTCAACAGGAGTGATGCTGTTCTTCTACCTGGGCGTCATGCGTCACACCAACCTGGCAGCCAGCCGTTCTGTAATGGAACTGTTACGGGGACGAGTAGCCATCCCTTTCTATGCCGGGACCGTAGGTGCCGGACTGGTGGTCCCCATCGTCATCGGTTTGATGGGAATGGCCGGCCCCCTTTCTCAGGGAGTTCTGGTTCTGGGTGGAGCTTTAGCCCTGGTGGGAGACTTCTTCGCCAAGTACGCCATTGCCAAGGCTGGGGTCTTCACTCCCCTGATGCCCCCGGGTCATTGAAGTCTCTGGGATCGGCCGAGAACAGGTCTCGTCAAGAACTCGGTCAGTAAACAAACAACGTGAGGTCGTGTGTCTCCTTAATAAAATGATAAGAACAAAAGAGTTAACGGGATCAGAAGCCCTTTTGCGTGTGTTGACTGGTATGGGTGTCGAGCGCATCTTTGCCTCTCCTGGATCGGAGTGGGCTCCGGTCTGGGAAGATTTGGCCAAAAGAGATCCAGACGAGGAGGGCAAACTCCTCTATCTGAGTTCCAGACATGAGGAGACGGCAGTGGGTATGGCCACTGGCTACGCGAAGGCTTCAGGAAAGCTTCCAGCCGTCATGCTGCACACGACGGTCGGTTCCCTGCACGCTGCAATGGCACTGCGTGGAGCCCTTCATGAGCAAATTCCCATGGTGGTCCTGGCCGGTGAATCCATCAACTTTGGCGAGAGCAAAGGACCCGATCCAGGGGCGCAGTGGCTAAGACACCTCGCCGACATTGGGGGTCCCGTTCGCCTGGTCAAAAACTGTGTGAAATGGAGTTCCGGGATCGCCAGCTCTACTTTGATACCGGCCACCATCCAGCGGGCCTGTCAATTGGCAATGAATTCTCCTCGGGGTCCCGTCTTTATCGGTTTGCCCATGGAGTTTCTGTTCGACACGATGAGCATCGATGCTCCAGCGTCGCCAGTCTTTCCACTTCCACCCACATCCTCCCCCCAGGGATTAGAGGAACTGGCCGATCTGATGGGAAATGCGGAAAATCCTCTGATCATTACCGAGGCATCGGGCCGAAACATCACTGTAGTTCAGCGCCTCGTTGAACTCGCAGAACTCATCGGTGCTGCGGTCATAGAGACGCGAAGCTGCACTTACCTCAATTTCCCGCGGAACCATCCTCTTCATGGAGGTTTTCAGCCGCGTGAGTTCTTACAGGAAGCGGATTTGATACTTCTTCTGGCCGCTGTTGCTCCCTGGCATCCTCCCTCAATGAGACTGAAGCCCGGAGTGAAAGTCGTAGTCCTTGACGAGAATCCTCTCCGTCAAGAACTTCCCTTTTGGGGGTTCCCAGCCGATCTCGTTCTTACCGGTAACGTCCAGAGCTCACTTGAACAGCTCATTGACCATCTAAGAAAACCCTCCCTCCCCAGTAGCTCTCCGCAGGTCACTCGAGTCAAACGCTGGCAGCAGCGTTACCAGGAAAGAAGACAGACACGGGAAAAAGAGGCACTGGCTTTGAAGGAAGAAAAGCCTATCGATGCCCGCTGGGTTGTTCATGAACTCAATCAGATCCTTCCGCCTGATGCCATCATCGTCGAAGAGACGATCACCCACCGTCTCGCCATTCACCGCTACCTGGACCGATTGAAGCCGGGATGCTTTTTCTCCGGTTCGACGGGAGGTCTTGGCACGGGCCTGGGAACCGCTCTTGGCGTCAAGATCGCCAGACCTGATAGGCCAGTCATTGCATTAATCGGTGATGGGTCCTTGAATTACAATCCGGTTATGGCGACCTTGGGCTTTACCCAAGAATATGGAACGCCCATTCTCATTGTCGTTTTCAACAACCATGGGTACCTCACCATGAAAGAAGAACTGCTTCGCTACTACCCGGAGGGGTCAGCAATGAAAACCGGGACCTTCCCCGGCACATCCATCACTCCGAGCCCGAATTATGCCGCAATCGCTGGTGCCTTTGGCGGATATGGCGAGAAGGTTGAGGAACCGGGCCTGCTCCGGCAGGCTTTGGAGCGAGGCCTCAACGCCATAGCAGGTGGCCAGGTGGCCTTACTGGATATCCGGCTGGAGCCGGTTACTTGCAGCTGAAATGGGATCAGAGCGGTGGGAAGCTGTGACAGGACGCTATCCCGGATGAGGCACACGTTCCTGTTACGAAACGGTAAAAGTGTGCCCTGCCCTCTCTGTTACGGTTATGGCATGCGATTTCACGATAAACTCATCCCTTTTGTAACAGCCAGGGACCTTCTCTCCTTTCAGGGACCGCGCACGGTTACGCCTTAGGTGGGTAACGATCACATAACCCTCCGCCATAACGATTATCCGGTTTCAAATCCGCTCGTAAAACTCTCGTTCGTTACGGATCACCCCTGATAAGCAGTGCGGAATCCCGAGTCTCTCCCAGGGGACACCCTGCGATCGACAAAGAGGCAGCTTTCCTGATGAGGACAACTACACTGAGGATGAGCTCTTTGGCTACAGTCGACTTCTGACAGGTACTCCGTTCCCCTCCTTGATCCAAATCGATGGGTTAAACAGGCAACCTGGCAGCGATTGTGGGTATCTCCGGGAACAGAACCGAGCACCCACCCCTGGCAGGGAAGTTATTCATCCCACACCAGGGCTTCGGAACGGCTTCGCTTCAGTCGGCTTCGCCGTTCCCTTTCCTCACGACGGCGACGTTTCACTGCCGCCGAGACATGGGTTTTCTTCTGGGGCCGACGTTTTTTAAGGGCATCAACCAACACCTCCACAAAACGTTCCGTTGCTCCTCGCTTATTGGCTGCCTGAGTACGATGTCGTTGACAGACGACACGAAGAACCCCTTCATGGTTGATGCGAGAGGCAAGGCGTCTCTGGATTGACTGCTTCTGTTCTTGTGACAAACCGGGCGAGTTTTTAACATCAAACAACAAGGTCATCCGAGTATTGAGTTTGTTGACGTTTTGGCCTCCCGGCCCACTGCTGCGAGAAGCCTTGAAGCGGAGTTCCCCCTCCGGAATAAAAAGAGTGTTGGTTATTTCGATCATGGCCACCCAAACCCATGCATGTCCTGTCTGTTCTCTTCTTGTAGCATACACCTACTGCCCCTTGGTCCGTCATTCTAGCGGTCAAGCGTGCGTTCCAGGTTCCAGGTTCAATTTGAGATCTGG
>CBDUTA010000271.1:0-5201 GCA_965369785.1 uncultured bacterium | reverse complement strand
GGGCCCTCTCGCCGCTCCATTGGGCATGGCGTTCTGGCAGAACGAGCCATCTCCACGGCACTGCCCGACGAATCGACTTTCCCCTACACCATTCGTATCGTTTCCGACATTCTCGAATCCAACGGTTCTTCTTCCATGGCCACCGTGTGTGGAGCTGTCCTGGCCCTTCAGGATGCAGGTGTTCCCATAAGCACCTCCATCGCAGGGATTGCCATGGGGCTTGTCAAAGACGGCGACGATTACGCCATTCTCTCGGACATTGCCGGCTTTGAAGATCATTACGGGGATATGGACTTCAAGATTGCGGGTTCAGCCGAGGGAATCACGGCGCTGCAAATGGACATCAAGATCACAGGGGTCACAGGGCAAATTCTGGCCGAGACGCTGGCCCAGGCCAAAGAGGGTCGTTTGCACATTCTGGAGAAAATGGCCCAGGCCATTGCCGAACCTCGTACCGACATCTCCAGCTTCGCTCCCAAAATCACCACCCTGAACATCCCGGTTTCCAAAATCGGTGCGGTGGTTGGGCCCGGAGGAAAGATGATCCGGAGCATCATTGAAGAGACCGGAGTCAAGATCGACATTGAGGATGACGGAACCGTTAAGATTGCTTCTTCTAGCGAAGAAGGTGCCGCGAAAGCGATCGAGCTCATCAAAGAACTCACCGCCACCGCTGAGATTGGCAAGAACTATCTGGGAAAAGTGAAGAAGGTGGTAGATTTCGGTGCTTTCGTGGAGATTTTACCTCGGACCGAAGGACTGCTGCATATTTCTGAAATTTCCGAGGAGCACATTAACGACATCCGGACAGAGGTCCAGATGGGGGACAAGATCCTGGTCAAAGTGCTCAATGTCGACAGTCAGGGAAAAATCAGACTCAGTCGGCGTGCGGTTCTCCAGGAAGAGGGGGACAGCTAAGACCTGCTCAGGATGTCAGGGCTTCAAAGGCCCTCGCATCCACCACTCTAACCTCGTTCATTCCAGAAAGTTAGCCAGATTCAAAAAGACATCCGGGGGCCTTGGTCGGGCCCCGCTGCGTATCAGGTGGGGGCTTTGTGCGCGGTCCATTTCACGGAACCCAGCCGAGATTCCTTCCCAAACGACGCTGGCCCGCAAACACCCGACTGAATCCCTCTCTCAAGCCGCCTCTTGAACTGTTTGATTCCCCTCTACCCTCCTTGCCCTTTAGACTTTGTGATCACGGATACCTCATTCTTCAGGAAAAACGCCCATAAATGAAGTAATCAGTCCAGCGCCCACGGATCAATGAACAGATGAGTACTTCAAGCGTTATTAACAATCTTTCCAGCCTGGTAGCTCAAAACGAGCTCCAAAGAAGCGGCCAGGGTTTGCAGAAAACATTATTTCGCCTGGCCTCAGGGCTTCGTCTGCGATCGGGTGGAGACGACCCGGCGGGTCTGGCTATCGCCGACGGTTTGAGAGGACAGCTGCGAACCCTGCAGCAGTCCGTCCGCAACGCCAACGACGGCGTGGGCTTTATCCAGACGGCCGACAGCGCCTTAGCCGAAACTCAAAACCTTTTAGTGCGGGCCGCATCACTGCTCACCCAGGCCGCCAGCAGCACCAACTCGGGTCAGATTACGGCTATTGAATCGGAATTAAAGGAAATCTATCAGGAAATTGATCGAATCGGTGGCGGCTCCAGTTTCAACGGCACCACCGTCTTCACTGATTCGGATCGAACTATCTTCGTGGGCGATACTCAAAACACCGCCAGTGCGACATCCACCATCTCCTTTACCACCTCCTCACTCAGTATCTCTGACCTGGTCATCAGTGCCGGAATAACCGGCGCCGGTGCCTCCATCTCAGTAGACATCGACAATGCGGTTTCCACCAAATCAGCCACGACCATGTTGAGTGAGATCGAAACGGCGATCGATACGGTGGCCGCGAGACGGGGCACACTGGGTGCCAAAGTCAATCGATTACAGAACGCGATTAATGTCATCCAGGGCCAGGTTCAGAACGCGACCTCGGCGGAATCCCAGATCCGCGACGCCAACATCGCCGAGGAAGTGGCCAACCTGACCAAGTTTCAAATTCTGACTCAGACCGGTCTTGCCTCCCTGGCTCAGGCTAATGTGGCAGCAAAAGGAGTCCTGGCTCTCTTCTAAACAGGCCTGGCCTCGGACCCATTACAGGGTGCCAAAAGTTCGGTTTTCTTCCCTGTCTCCCAACTCTAAATTATTAAAAAGCCGCAGGGGCGGGACTCTTGCCGTTCATACCTGGTTAGACTATCTTAGGGGAGATGACCCCGCAAAGCCTGAAAAGAACGCTCAAGGATTTTAAGGCTGGAAGGATTGGCGAGGAGCAGGTTCTCTCGTTTCTGAAGGATCTGCCCTACCAGGACCTAGGATTTGCCAAGGTGGACCACCATCGCAGCCTGCGCCACGGTATTTCCGAAGTCATCTTCGGAAGAGGAAAAACCACTCAGCAAACTGTAGAAATTGCAGCGGCTTCCCTCACCAAGAATCCGAACATTCTCATCACCTCCGCCGGCCTGGAGGTTTTTCAAAAATTGCACCCCCGCTACGAACACTGCCAGTACCACTCCCATTGCCAGGCCGTGACCATCAACCCTGAGCCGCCCCAGAAAGGAAGAGGCACCATAGGCGTATTTAGTGCCGGTACTGCAGACATCCCCGTAGCTGAAGAAGCCCTGGTAACCGCTCAATTCATGGGAAACGAGGTCTTAAGCAGCTACGACGTGGGCGTAGCCGGATTGCACAGGATTCTTGCTCAGCGAAAAGTTCTTCAATCCTGTACGGTCGCCATCGTGGTGGCTGGCATGGAGGGAGCCTTACCCAGCGTGGTCGGGGGACTGGTCGATCTTCCTATTATCGCCGTTCCCACCAGCATCGGATATGGAGCCTCCTTTGGGGGCCTGGCAGCTTTGCTGGGTATGCTCAACAGCTGCTCGGCCAACGTAGCGGCAGTCAATATCGACAATGGCTTCGGGGCGGGTTACTTGGCCAGTTTGATCAATCGCCGCAGGGAGGCTGATAGCAGACCGGAAGAAAGGACTGAGGACTGAGTGCTGAGGACTGGCAATGAACAGAATTGAACCGTGGGCTTTTTCCTATTTTCTGCGCGCGAAACGCGCTCTGACCGCAGAGCAGAGGCCATAGACCCATAGCGAATGAGATTCGACGATACCTTCATTGATCAGGTCCGCAACGGAATCAGTATCGTGAATTTAGTGGGCGGATACGTCCGCTTGCAAAAGAAAGGCAAGGATTACGGGGCTCTCTGTCCCTTTCACTCTGAGAAAACCCCTTCCTTTACGGTCAGCGAGACCAAGCAGATCTTCAAATGTTTTGGCTGTGGAGCCGGGGGAGACGTCTTTAAGTTCATCATGCTGATGGAAAATCTGACCTTCCCCGAGTCCATACACCAACTGGCTGAAAGCCAGGGCATTCCCCTGCCCCACTCTACGAAAAAGAGCGAAGCTGAGAGCGTACGACGCCAGCGACTCTTGAATATACTGGACAAGGCCAGCTCTTTTTTTTGCCGGCAGCTGGAAGGGAATAGAAGGGCCCTCGCCTATCTCGAGGACCGCCAAATGACCCAGGACACCATCCATCAATTCTCCATCGGCTATGCTCCTTCAGGACAACACCTCCTGCAGGAACTCACCAGTCAAGGTTTTGATGCCGAAGAAATGCTGGCCTGTGGCCTGATTAAAGAAGGAAATTCCGGCGGCTACTACGACAACTTTCGCAACCGTATCATGTTCCCCATTCATAATCTCTCAGGGAAAACCATCGCCTTCGGAGGACGAATCCTGGGAGATGGCATTCCCAAATATCTGAATTCCCCGGAAACGGCACTCTACAGCAAAAGCCGCAATCTTTACCCCCTGGATTTGACCCGCAATGAGATCCGAGAACGAGACTTCGCCATCATCGTGGAGGGGTACACGGACTGCATCATCCCCTATCAATTCGGGGTCGGTAACGTTGTCGCCTCCCTGGGTACCAGTTTGACGGAAAATCAGGTCAAGGTTCTGGGCCGTTATACCCGCAACGTGATCACCAATTATGATCCCGATTCAGCAGGAACATCCGCCACGCTGCGCTCCATTAATCTGTTTCTGGAGCAGGGCTTCCGGGTGAATGTCCTGCAGCTTCCCACCGGTGAAGACCCGGACACCTTTCTTCGAAAACACGGGGTTGAAGAATACCGAGAAAAACTCAAAACCTCGCAGTCCTACCTGGACTTTGTTCTTTCTGAGTTCATGAGTAAGCAGCGAGATTCCTTTAGCCCCAAGGGAAAGCAGGAGGTCATCTCCTACATCCTGCCCTATCTGGTGAAAATCTCCAATCCCATCGAAAGGGCGGAGTATGTTAGCCGCATCGCCTCTCGACTGAAGCTTGATGAAAACCTGATTCTGCTGGAAATGAGAAAGATGCCTTCTCGGAAAAGGGAGACCCCCCGCTTCGACTATTCCGTTCCGGTCGAGCAGGGTACACCAGCTGAAAACACTTTGCTGGTGGCCATGCTGGAGGAGAAATGGGCTGCCCTCACCTTCGAGCAGCTGGAACCGGAACTCTTTGAAGGTTTAAGAACCGAAAAGATCTTCCAGGGCATCTTTCAGCTCAAGGAGCAAGCCACGGAAATCACCACTATCCGTCTGAGAGAGCTGGTCGGCGAGGATGCGGATCGAAATCTCATCGAGGAAATCGCTCTGAGATCGGCAGGGCCTCCGTTGTCAGAGGAAGACATCAGAAGCAGCGTTCATACACTCCGACAACTGCAGTACGAGCGCCTCAGTCGTCAACTGCAGGAGGAAATCGAAGCGGAAGCAAAGGAAAACTCGGACTCCGATAAGATCGCTGAGTTAATGGACCAGAAAGTGAGCCTCCGCAGGAAGATGGACAAGGAACAGGAGGAAGCGCTTACTTCCTCCAAAAGGCTCCCGTGAACAAGACCAGCAAGGTGTAATACTCCAGTCGTCCCGCCAGCATGCAAAAGCTTAACACCCACTTCGCCAAATGGGGCAGGTGCGCATAGGTTTCCGAGGGGCCCACACTACCCAGCCCGGGCCCAATGTTAAACATAGAGGCGGCTACCGCTGAGATGGCCGTGAACACATCCACGCCTAGAGCTGTAAGGGCCATACAGGCGGCAAAATTGATCAAGAAAGCGATGTAGACCAGGTTGAGAAGGCTCTGAAC
>CBDUTA010000270.1:0-5219 GCA_965369785.1 uncultured bacterium | reverse complement strand
CCCTAAACCCAGGGCTTCCACCAGGCAGTTCATCGAGTTTGCCGTGAACATGCCGGAGCAGGATCCGCAGGTGGGACAGGCATTCTGCTCGTAAATCTGGCTTTGCTCGTCGCTCACATTGGGGTCGGCCGCCGCGATCATCGAGTCGACCAGATCCAGCTTGACCTGCTTGCCGTTGATTTCGGCCCGTCCGGCTTCCATGGGCCCGCCCGAGACGAAAATGGCGGGTATATTTAAACGCAGAGCCGCCATCAGCATCCCCGGTGTGATCTTGTCGCAATTGGAAATGCAGATCAGGGCATCGGCGCAGTGGGCGTTGACCATGTATTCGACAGAGTCGGCAATGAGTTCCCGTGAGGGCAGGCTGTAGAGCATGCCCGAGTGCCCCATGGCGATGCCGTCATCGATGGCGATGGTGTTAAACTCACGGCCGATTCCTCCAGCCTCGGCAATGGCCCCGGCCACCAACTGGCCCATGTCCTTGAGGTGCACATGGCCCGGGACAAACTGGGTGAAGGAATTGGCAATGGCAATAAAGGGCTTGCCGAAGTCCTCATCTTTGACCCCGGTGGCGCGCCACAAGGCTCGTGCGCCCGCCATGTTGCGTCCGGAAATCGTGGTCGTGGATCGATATTGCGGCATAATGGCCTCTCTGTATGGTTTAAGTTCTTTTTAGTCTGTTAAGTATCTTTTATTCTATCAGATGTTTCGTGCCGGCTAGATTGGCTCCCTTAATTAGTTCCGCGGCCGCTCACGCCTTTGGTGTCGGCGGAGATCTCCCTGGCCGTCTCTTTGGGACGCAAATCGCGGGTCGCCTTGCCGGCTCGCCACATCTCGGAATTGCCGATTTCGCTTAACTCCTTGCCCAGCTGCTCCTGATAATCGGGCGCGCCGCAGGCCTCAAGCACGCGAGCCGTCTCCTGGCCCGAAGCCACCCGCTCATAAAGCTTGTGAAAGACGGGCAGGACGGCTTCCTTGAATTTGGGCTTCCAGTCCAGCGCCCCGCGCTGGGCCGTGGCCGAGCAGTTGGAGTACATCCAGTCCATGCCGTTTTCGCCCACCAGCCTGATCAGGCTTTCGGTCAGTTCCTCGACGGTTTCGTTGAAGGCTTCACTGGGGCTGTGACCCTTCTCGCGCAGCACCTCGTACTGGGCCTCCATGATGCCGGCCAGGGCACCCATCAGTACACCACGCTCGCCGGTCAGGTCGCTGTGGACCTCTTGGGTAAAAGTGGTGGGAAACAAATATCCTGAGCCAATCCCGATGCCGATGGCGATGGTCCGCTCCTCGGCCCGTCCCGTGAAATCCTGCTCAACGGCAAAACTGGAATTGATGCCGGCGCCGGAGAGGAAATTGCGCCGAACCGAGGTGCCGGAGCCCTTCGGGGCCACCATGATCACATCGACGTTGTCCGGGGGCACCACCCCGGTCTGGTCCTTGAACACAATGGAGAAACCGTGAGAGAAGTAGATGGCGTCCCCTTCGTTCAAGCATTCCTTAATGGCCGGCCAAACGGCTTTCTGAGCGGCGTCGGAGATCAACATCTGTACGATGGTGCCCTTTTGGGCCGCCTCTTCGATGTCAAACAGCGTCTTGCCCGGCTCCCAGCCGTCGCCTACTGCCCGGTCCCAGTCCTTCTGGAACTGTTTGGCCTGGCCGATAATCACGTTGAAACCGTTATCCCGCATGTTCAGCGACTGAGCGGGTCCCTGCACGCCGTAGCCGATCACGGCAATGGTCTCGTCTTTCAATACCTCGCGGGCCTTCTCCAGGGGGAATTCGTCCCGCATGATCACCCGTTCGACAACTCCACCAAAATCTATCTCAGCCATGAGTCACTCCTCTGTTTAGTCGTTTGTTTAATCGTTGGACTGCTGACGCAGTGCTTCTTACAAAACCCTGTAAATTCACATAAATCCGCTCCGCTGTCAAGATGGGGATCGCTCCTGCGGGGCTCCAAATTCAAAATTCAAAAGTTAAAACTTAAAACGCAAAGGTCTCCGGCACCTTGGCGCAAGTGCCTCCCACATTCCTGAACAATAATGGAGTAGGGTAGCTCTTAGGCCTCCATGGCTGTCGACAATTGTTTCAGGCAGTCGGGCGAGACCAGGCGATAGGGGAGCAGTTTGCGGGCCCGAACCCGGCGGTGGGCAATCAAATCGCACAAAACCAGGTCGGTGACCTCCAGACCACGGAGATTCTCAGAGGGTAGTAAATACTCTCGTAAGGTGTGGCGGTCCCCGACAGCGGGGGCCAGCACGCCTCGGGCGGTTTTCAAAACGGTTGGACTAATAGAGACGACGGCTATAGTGGAGGGTTTTTGCAACTCATGAATGATCTTGAGGTGCTCATCCACGGTGGAAAAGGTGATAGGGATAGGGGGACGATCCCTGGGAACCAGTGGGGCAATGTGGGGGATGGCACCCGGCGGACCCACCACCAGTGCGCCCACCGTCAATTCGGGGTTGAGGGAAAGCTCTTCGGTTGAGCAGGACTCGACGCGAAAGGTGAGCTTTTCTTTGAGTTCTTCTCGCAGCAGATGGGTCAGACCCGGATCTCTGGAGACCACCAGCAGGTGATCAGGAGGCAGAGCCATCAGTCGCTCCTCCACCCTTTGGCGAAGTTGCTGGAAGGTGAACCCCTTTTCCTGAGCTGTCCGGATGGTGGCATTGATGAGATCATCCAGGTCTTCAACACGGGGCGGGTACTCCCTCTCTCCCGGTGAGCGCACCACCATGCGGCTGCCCCGTCGCCTGATCAGCCAGTCGCGATCGACCAGGTCTTGGTAGGCCTGACTGACCGTGTTGTGGTGAATCTTGTGATGGCGAGCCAGAGCTCGCACACTGGGCAGGGCTTCTCCCGGTTTCAATCTTCCGGTGGCGATCAGGAATAGGATCTGCTCAACCAGCTGCTCACGGATGGTGACTTCACTGTCTTTGATAATGTGAATGTCCAATTTCATATCCCCATAAACCGGCTGGATTCTATTTGCAAGGATTGTACACACTGTGGCGCTTTGTGACACCTAAAAAAACTGTCACTGTCTCACTGGCCCTCCTTTATCTTTATCTCTATAACGGAAGTGGGTGTAAGATTGGAAGTAAGATCTCCCGGTAAAAAGCCATGCCCTTTACTGAATTGCAGGGAATTCCCATTTGGGGGAAACCTCAGGACAACGCGGTTAAGCAGATTCTCAATTGTCAAAAGACAGCGGACTACTGTGCCCTGATGGCAGACCATCATCTCGGGTATGCCGTTCCTATCGGTGGAGTGGTTGCCTACGAAGATCAGGTGAGTCCGTCCGGGGTTGGGTTTGACATCGGTTGTGGAAACAAAGCGGTGCTTCTGGATGCGGATGCCGGTGAGGTGCGCGCCAATATCGACACCCTCATGGATGATATCTGGAGAGAGATTACCTTTGGCGTGGGTATGAAGAACAAGGAGGAAGTCGAGCACGAGTTGTTTGACGATGATCCGGCCTGGGATATCCCGGAAGTGGGTCGACTGAAGAGTCTGGCTCGGAGCCAGCTGGGAACCGTGGGAAGTGGCAATCATTATGTCGATCTGTTCGTGGATGAATCCGACCGAGTGTGGTGCGGGGTTCATTTCGGGTCCCGAGGTTTGGGGCATAAGATTGCCACTCACTTCCTTCGCATAGCAGGAGGTGAGGTGGGAATGCATGTCGATCCGGCGTTGTTGTCCGTTGCCAGCCAACCGGGTCAGGAATACCTGGCTGCGATGAGCCTTGCCGGGCGCTATGCCTATGCGGGTCGTAATTGGGTCTGCTCCAAGGTGGCTTCCATCATAGGAGCACATATCCTGGAAGAGATTCATAACCATCATAATTTTGCCTGGAGAGAGAATCACAACGGCAAGGATATGTGGGTGGTGCGTAAAGGAGCGACTCCTGCCTTTCCCGGTCAGAAGGGGTTTGTCGGTGGAAGTATGGGCGATGTATCGGTTATCGTGCAGGGAGTCGAGAGCGAGGAAAGCAAGAAGGCTCTCTATTCGACGGTTCACGGAGCGGGACGGGTCATGTCGAGACGACAGGCTGCCGGCAAGTTTCGTTGGAGGAAAGGCCGACGCATCAAGATGTCTGAGGGGGCCATCAGCCGAGAGATGATGATGAAGTGGATCTCCAAGGCGGGGGTGGTTCTGCGCGGTGCGGGAACCGATGAATCCCCCCATTGCTACAAGCGGCTCCCCGAGGTTCTGGAGTTCCATGAGCCAACCATTGAAGTGCTGCACACGCTCCACCCCATCGGGGTTGCCATGGCTGGAGCCGATGAGTTTGATCCCTTTAGGGATTAAACGAGACCTCGATGTGGAACCTGATTCGAGATGAAGTTTTCAAACCCAGAGAAGGGGTCCGGCCCCTCGATCTGGAGGTCATCGAGCTGGGGGAGGATCGAATCACCCTGGGCTTGATCTCCGAGATCAAGGCAAACTCCTCCGCCCTGGGCCCTCCCGCCCGAGACGAATGGGGAAGGCCCGGCATCTGGGGATTATGCTGGAAAGAGGGTTATGCCCAGTTAGGTGAGATTCTCAGCACCAACGAGCAACAGGTGGTGCGCGAGTTTTCTCCCATCATGGGCAACCTGAAGCCAGGGGACAGGGTCCGAACGGAACTCTGGCCTTTTTCTGATGATCCCTCTAGGGCCTTTGGACTGACCGCTCGTAAAGTCTCTTTTTTATCTCCTTTAGGGGAGTTTTCCGCTTCTTTGATCGACGGTACCTCGAAGACGTGGGTGATCTTTGTCCATGGGAAGCTTCCTCCACGCAAGACTCCGATCGCCTATCCCATTCTTCCGACTGTGGCCAAGCTGGGTCTTTCTTCTCTGCTCATCACCTATCGAAACGATGTGGGAGAACTTCCCAGCCCCGATGGTTTTCACTGGTACGGTCTGACCGAATGGGAGGATCTGGAAGGTGCGGTTAGCTACGCCCAGGAGCAGGGAGCTGAAAGTGTGATCCTGGTTGGGTACAGTATGGGTGGAGCGATCGTGACCAACTTTCTTTATCGCGCTCCGCTGGCTGCCAAGGTACGCGGTGTTATTCTGGATGCGCCCATGCTCGACCTGGGCTCCGCCATTGATCATGGGGTTCGCCAGCGGGGCCTGCCCGTTTTCTTGTCAGGGATCGGAAAATTCCTGGCCCAGGTGCGCTTTGACGTCGATTGGAAAGCACTGAACTATCTGAGTCGTGCCACTGAGTTGGAG
>CBDUTA010000269.1:0-5224 GCA_965369785.1 uncultured bacterium | reverse complement strand
AAGGGTCGGCCAATGAGTTGCCGAATCTCTCCTCTTCCTTCTTCTTCACGTCTTCGATCGAGTGGGCTCCGTCGAGGGAACCAACCGTGTCTGTGATACGGTTGTCGTCCGTGCAGGCGTCGACATTATTCTTCTCGATCCACTCTTCGTATTCCTCAGGAACTTCCGCCTCGGGGTAGATGGCGTTGACAGGACACAAAGGTACGCAGGCATCACAATCGATGCATTCATCGGGGTTGACGATCAACATTTTGGGATCTTGAATTTCATAAAAGCAGTCGACCGGGCAGTCAGCCACACAGTCGGTGTAACGGCTAGAGGCACATCGTTCTGTGACAATGTAAGTCATTAATTTGCTCCTTCTCTCCTTCTTAACTTTACCAAAAAACCTTGGATAACATACCAAGTCAAGTGCATCGTGTGCAAGTCTCCGAATGAAGCCATTTTTTAAACGATATTATGCGCCGAGTACCTGTGGGTTGACCACATTTTCCCTCCGTGGCTTCTTTCCCTGAAGTACGGCTTTCATGTCTTCACCCAAAGTAAGAAACATGCGCTCCTGGGCCCGGCTCGTTCTGGCGGCTACATGACCCGAAAATAACACCTTCGGGTGATGGAAAATGGGGTGTGAGAGATCAGGGGGTTCCGAGATCAGGGTATCCAGGGCCACGAAACCCAGGCGGCCACTTTCCAGAGCGGAGTACAGAACGTCGTAGCTTTCCACCAATTCGCCGCGGGCGGCGTTGATGAGGATCGCACCCGGTTTGAACTGTTCGATGTTGACGGCGTTAATCAAATCTCTTGTTTCATCCTTGAGTGGGGCATGCAGAGTGACGATATCGCTGTTTTCCAGAAGTTCCGTCAGGGGAACGGAGCGAAGCCTCTCGTGGGCGAAATCTGCGGGCTCGAGATAGGGATCTGTGACGAGTACGGTGAGGTCAAAGTTCTGCAGAAGATGCCAGACCTGCCTGCCGATGCTGCCCAGTCCCACAATTCCAAGAGTGGCGCCTTCAAGGTCCAGGTTGAGGCGACGATAGCGCTCCTGCCAGGCTCCTTCCAGAACCCTTTGGTGCCACCCGTATAGATCTTTGGCGGCGGCCAAAATGAGTCCGACGGTGTGTTCGGCCACTGCCCGGGACATAGCTCCCGGCGTGTAAAGTACGGGGATTTTCCGGAAAGACGCGGCTTCAACGTCAACGGTGTTATAGCCTGCTCCCGTCCGAGCGATCACTTGAAGGTTGGGGGCTGCCTGGATGACTTCGCTGTCGATCAGAGCAGATCCACGGGCCACAATTCCGATCACCTCTTCATCCAGGGAGGAGAGCAGGTCATCTCGAGACGAGTCTTCTATGAGAATCACCTGAAGGTCGGAGAAAAACTTTTCGATGACCCAGTCAGGCAGGTGTCCCACAAAGACGATCTTTTTCTGCTTTTTCCGCCCTTTCATGATGTGCTCTATTGTCTTCAGACAGGTGACAAAATAGAGTATCCTGGGGCCGTGCTTTCGTGTGTTCGTGCTTTCGTGCTTTCGTGAAGTCCTGCTGTCATGCACCTTTCATCCTGTGGACAAGCTCGGCAGGCACGTGCTAGAATTTTCGCTTTGTTTGTAGTCCCCATCGTCTAGCCTGGCCCAGGACATCGCCCTTTCACGGCGAAAACACGGGTTCAAATCCCGTTGGGGACGCTTCCATCTAACCACTCGAAATCAATCGAGGGGCCTCCCACATTCCGGAAAGCCGCTCTGAGAGCGGCTACTACAGCAGAGAAGTGGATAAAAAGAGGGGGCGCACGACCGTGCTACCCACGACCAGAGAGCACCAACGCACGATCGCACGAAAGCACGGAGAGATTAGGGACAGGCTTAAGCCTGTCCCTAATCTCTCTATGTCCCTAAACTCTCTAACTGAGGGAACCAGGCAAGTACCATCACCAGGATCAGGGCGGCAACGCTGACGCCCCAATAGATCCATGACTGTCGACGTTGAACCTCTATGTCTCTTCCACCAAAGCCGGAATCCTCCGGGGAAAGGGCTTCCTCTTCGCGTGCGGTCATCATACCTACTGAAAGCGCCACCACCACGAGACCCACGTAGCTGGAAACCTGCGGATAGACAGGCTGCTTGAGCAGGATGGCCAACACCGGCAGCATCAACAGCAGTGAGGTGAAGGGGCTTTCGCGGCTTCCCCCTGTGTCCACCAAAAGATAGGTGAGGAAAGCCGTATCGGCAACAAACAGTATGAAAAAGGCCAGAGAGAGCTGGATGCCTGCAATGGCAAAGCTGCCGATCTGGAACTCCCCCAGAATGCCCTCAGAAAGGACTAGTAGTCCCAGAGTCATCACCGAAAACAGCGTCATGGGTCGCAGGAGATGGTAGGTAGCCGGGAGCAACCCGGAGGCGACCCTTACAATGAGAAGAAAAAGGAACTGCATGACGATGGCGGCTAAGGTAATGTTAAGTGTCTCATCCACTGGATTTTCTCCTTTTTTCGCGGCAGTTCCTCACTTAGCTGGGTTTCTGAATAGGTTTTCGTGACGCAGTGTCGTCAGCGTTGATGATTGCGGCACTGCAGTAGAAAATGCATTCATAATCCCAGCTTAGCCATACCCTTCACTATTACATCTATGATACGGAATATCCTTGGGTAAGTTCAAAGAAGGAAGTTACTTAGAGGAAGAGAAGCGTCTACTTCAACTCCTCCTGTACGGGTAGAGAAGGAACAAGGCCTTTGGTTCCATCCTTTCCCTCCTCCAGGTTCATGTAGCGGCGAACCGTTGGGTAGGCGAAATCAATGTCATCACATTTTCGGAACTCAGTTAAGATGTCCTCCCAGATCGTTTCGGCGGTGCCCCGGCGCTTTCTGGGGTCACACAGATATCGGATGGTGAGAAGTACCCCGGATTCCGAAACACTGGTCCAAACTTTAGGGGTCAGTGTTGAGTAGATGATCATTGACCGCTGCGCCGCTTTTCGAACGGACTGCATCGCGGATACACTCAGATGAGCCGACTGGTCATCGACGATTTTCTGGAGGATAGCCTTGGCCTTCGGCCAGTTACTTTCGAAGGTGACCAGTACGGGAAGTTCGTTCCATATATATCGGAAACCCTTACTGTAGTTGGCAATCGCCTCCATGAGAATGCGGCTGTTGGGAATAAGAATGACGCGGCCGGTACTCTGATCCGCTTCAACCCAATTCCCGATCTCGATTAGGGTGAAGCGAAAGAGCCTGATGTCGATCACATCACCTGCGTGCTTTCCGATCTGTATCCGGTCGCCCACCTCAAATGGGCGGCGCCAGAGAAGATAGATCCAGCCGGCTACACTGGCCACCAAATCTTTTAAAGCGATGGCCAAACCTGCGGAAACCAGACCCAGGAAGGTGCCGATATCCTGAAAGCCGGTAAACCAGATACGCCCAAGAAGGAGCAGCGCCAAGCCGGCCGATATATAGGCGCTGACCTTTCGGGCATGGTAACGAAAACGTACGTCTTCGGTTCGCCGAGAGATGATCCAGGCCACCAGGCCGCGCAAAATCATGATCACGGCGATACCTGCCAGTGATGTGATGACCTTGCTTTGGGTTTCCGTCTCTAGACCGATAACGGATTGCAACCACTCGCCCATGACGTTAGTTTACGAAATACGCGCAGCGAGAGGAAGCGAGCAGCGACAGGGCAGGGAAGTTCTCGAGGATTTCGAATGGCCTGGGGGCAAGAATCGTGTTTAATTAGAGGGGAGGAGAACTGCTGTCGGCACCTCCACTCGTGGACCAGCGGATGACGCCCGTATGATCAATAAAAAACCATCGGCTTCCGGTCTGTCCTGGAACCTCAGGTCTTGAAGTTCCCCACCAGGTATAGAGGGAATTGGATCCGTTATCAATGCTGAAGGTGTAGCCGTGGCTGTCGGCTGTGCCCCGCCCGTCGACGAGCCCTGCGTCAAAGAGCTGATTGTCGGCGTCAGCATAAACTCCGAAACGGGTGTGATAGAGCTCTTGAGCAGCAGTCCAGCTGCGCATGTAGGTGATGGCTACCTTTTCGTTGGCCGCTTTTCTGGACTCCAAAAGGTTGGGGATTGACAAAGCGGCAATGATGCCGATTACGGCAACCACTAGCAGCAGTTCGATTAGAGTAAAACCCCGACTCTGGCAGCTCCGGATTGAAGAACTCGGTACTGTTTTCCTGTGGCCCATCAAAGCTTTCATCTGTTATTCAGTCTAACATGATCTCCCGTCGTATCGTGCGGACCTGATTGAATTTAACGGTCCTTCCAGTCCCGTTAATTTCCTGTCGGTGCCGACACCCAGTTCAAGAGGAGACAGCACAAATCGTGCCAAAGAGAGGTGGTATGGGTTAAAGGTCTGTCAGTTAATAACTTAAAGGATGCATGCTGGGCTGTGTTACGGTTCCGTACGGCCGAGGAGTGACATTTCCTGACCCGAAAATGCCGGATTTTGTCAAAAAAGCTCTCCTGAGCATTGAATTCATCGGTGTTTTAGGAAATGCTTGGGACGAGACACTAGATGTGGGGCCTGTCCCCGACATCCTTTGTAGGATCGTTTATTCGCAGAGGCACTCGACATGAAAGTCCTATTTATTTCCGCAGTAGCTCTTTGTTTCCCGGTGATCATCTTCTTGAGCTTGACCCAGCCCACTGTTGAGATGTCTCCGGAATGGGAGTTGGCTGTAGTCAATGCAGGGGCGCAGCTGCCTTCCGATCATCCCACGGTGGGAGAGTTTCGTGAACTTCTGGATCGCCTTGAAGAAAGGGTCTCCGATTCCAGACCTGAAATCGTGGAGATCTGTATCACCGCTTACCTTTGGAGGAAAGAAAGAGGCGACCTGGACACTCTACTTGAATTCACCCGATCCGTTGATGAAGGGATTCCCACAGGATTGGATTTTGAACTCGACCTGGAAACCGTCGTTCGTTCCATGCTCAACCTTTAGGCCCGCAGGCTAAAGCCTGCGGCTCTGTTAGAGCCAACGAGAGCAGTCAGAGCCGTGGGCTTCAGCCCACGGGCTTAGTGTCTCGCTCCATAGATACGATGACGTTTACTGATGGGGCTTGCGAGGCGAGATCAAGGAGCAAGGAGAAGGCGATGCAGGGACATCGACGACGACGAGAGACACAGAGATCGCCCGCAACCTCCATCAGCCCGAAGGGTGGCGACGGGACGGCATCGATTTCTTTGTCCCTCCTCCTCCGCGATGCGCACAGAC
>CBDUTA010000268.1:0-5226 GCA_965369785.1 uncultured bacterium | reverse complement strand
GAGTCAGCAATCCATCGGTCTCAGTGGCGGGGTGAGCGGCATCAGTGGCAGTTTCTTTGGCATCAACTACCAGTCCAATAACTTCCGCGGCTTGGGGCAGCGAATCGACGTTTCGATAACGACCGGCACCCGTACCTCAAGTTACCGGTTCTCTTTTACCGAACCCTATTTTCGGGATAGTAAGTTGTCCATGGGAGCTTCGGTATTCAACCAGCGTCTTCGATTTGATACATTCGCCGCCTCCGGTGGATTTATCCCCGAAAGTGACAACTTTACGCTCTATACCCAGAACACGACCGGATTCAGCTTGACCGGAAGCTATCCGCTGTGGCGGTGGACTCGGGGCGGCTTGAGCTACTCCTTGCAGACCATCAAAATTGACGAAATTGATGATTCATTCACCGACTTCGCCTTGAATCAACTGGTGGGATTTACTCCTGGAGGAAGTCCCGAAGATGCCCGCAAAGGGATCATCCGCAGCGAAATCAAGCCCAACCTGCAGTACAACACCAAAAACCAGGTCTTCAATGCCACTCAGGGAACCTTGGTCAGTTTCGAAATGCCGATCGCCGGAGGCCCCCTGGGCGGGGATTTCAATCTGATTCGACCTTTCGTGGAATTCCAGAAGTTTGTGCCGGACCGGTTGATCAGCCGGGGTCGGAATACTTTGGCCTTTCGGGCCCAGGTGAATCACATCATTCCCTATGGAAAGCTTCCCAATGGGGAACCCATGACCGCACCCTTTTTTGAGAGGATCTTTTCTGGAGGTGAATTTACCATTCGCGGATTCGACATCCGTTCCATTAGCCCTTGGGCCATCACCCAAACGGGCTGCGAGGATGTTCTGAGCTGCCCCATCGATCCAAGCTCGGGAATCCCTTTGGTCAGCGAAAGTGCCATTCCGGTGGGCGGAGACACCAGTGTGGTTCTAACCGGTGAGTACCGTATGCCCATCTTCGGTCCCTTGCAGGTGACGGCATTCGTTGACTTTGGAACGGCTACCGCGCTCCGAGAGGATAATCTGCAAGTCTTTGGACCCAGGACCAACGTGATCTTGCAGGAGCAAACCAACAACGTCTGGCGAGCATCGACCGGTGCCGAGGTTCAGTTCCTGTTGCCGGTAGTCAACCAGCCTTTCCGTTTGATTTTCGCCTATAATCCACTCATCCTGGACACGACGATCGTTTCCAACGGCCGGCGATTTTCCCTGAAAGAGCAGCGATCGGGTGTTAAATTTACAGTCGGATATACATTTTAGTTAGGAGAATAAGTCATGAAAAAGCTGATAGTGATCGCCTTCATTGTATCGATGACAACCGGAGCGTTTGTGGTGTCCGGTTTAGCCCAGGAAACCAAGATAGGGTTTGTGGACACCCTGGGAGTGCTTTACGCTACCGAAGAGGGTAAGAGGGAATTGGAACAGTTGAATCAGTTTGCCGCACAAAAGCAGCAGGAAATCTCTACTCAGAGTTCGGATCTGCAAAAACTCCGGGACCAGTACCTTACCCAGCAGGCCACACTCAATTCAGCGGCCCGCGCTCAAAGTGAGCGAACCATTGCTGACAACGAACGGGACTTGCAGAGGTTACAGGAAGATATCGAGTTGGAATACAACCAGCGCCGCGATGAGCTTTTGGCCCGGGCGAGTGAGAAAATCCAGGTGATCATCAATGAGTACGCAAAATTGAATGGCTTTGGAGCGATTTTCCTGCGCAACGAAGGGCAGACTTACGTGGATCTGTCACTGGATATCACCGAGGAGGTTACCCGGATTTACAACGAGCGCTATCCTGCCGTTGGCCAATCCGCTTCCCAATAAGAAAACTCGTGACGTTTAGCCTGGACGATGCATAATCCGGGCTGGGAAAGAAGATCGTCTTATGAAAAGAACAATGTTGAAGACACTGACCTTTGTTGTTGTCTGGGCTGTGGGAATCGGAGTCGGTTGGGCTCAAACAAGTGCTTCTTCGGGAAACCTGAAAATCGGGTTTATCGATAGCCTGGCCGTTCTCTATGGAACCCAAGAGGGGCAGCAGGAAGTAGCGAGGGTCGAACAGTTTATTGAGGAAAAGCAGAAGGAGTACGGTTCGCGGCTTGAGGAGTTGGAAAAACAACAGCAGCAGTTCCAGGCCCAGCAGCGAACCCTGAATCCTCAGACCCAGGCCGAAATGCAGCGTAAGCTGGAGAATGAGGATCGGGCACTGAGAAGGTTCCAGGAGGACAGTCAAGCCGAGATCAGCGCCAAGCGAGATGACGTTTTGGGAAAAGTGGGTGAAAAAATCCAAGGCATCATCGGCGAGTACGCCCGGACTCAGAACTTCGGAGCCGTTTTCCTGCGCAGTGAGACCCAAGTCTATGTGGCGCCCTCGCTCGACTTTACTCAGGAGATTATCCGTTTCTACAACGAGCGCTATCCGGTGAGTGAAGGGAACTCCGCAACCACGAGTTCTCCCTAGTGTCTCGTCCCAGCACCTGCCCGCAGGCTAAAGCCTGCGGCTCTGCTGGAGCCAACGAGAGCAGTCAGAGCCGTGGGCTTCAGCCCACACGGGCCTCCCCACGGTAGAAGCTATTTTAGGAATCGAGCTGTTCGGCACCTTAGGATACCTCCCACGTTCCGGAGTCTTTACAATTCTGACTGTTCGGGCGAAGCCACCGGCTTGCCCCTACGTCGCCTTCGTGACAGGAACCTATGTGTCGTCCAGGCCTGGCCCAGCCTTGACCCTCTAGGCTCTGTTGGTATAAAACTTCCGGCGTGTATACCCTTCAAAAACTGGCCGAGCACGTGGGGGGCCGCGTGGCCGGAGATTCCCAAGTTGAGATTCGTGGGATTCAGCCTTTCGAAAGCGCAGGTCCGGGAGATCTCACTCTGGCCGGTCAGAGAAAATACCAGGAGCACCTGGATCAAACCCGTGCCTCAGCCGTGATTGTTTCACCCGGTGTCGTGTTCGGCGAAAAGCCTCTGCTTCAAGTCGAAAAACCGAAGGTCGCCTTTGCTCGCCTCCTGACACTGTTTTACTCAAGGCCTGCGCCAGTGCAAGGGATCTCACCTCTGGCCCATATCAGCGAGACTTCTCGCGTTTCCAAGGAGGTCACCATTCATCCTTTTGTCTTTGTAGGGGATGAGGTGGTCATCGATGAGAAGGTCACCCTCTTTTCCGGGGTTCATGTTGGGGACCACTGTAGGATCGGCCGGGGATGTGTGTTGTATCCCAATGTCACGCTTTATGAAAACGTGTCCCTGGGTCAGCGGGTGATCCTGCACAGTGGTACCGTCATTGGGGCCGATGGCTTTGGTTATGTCTTTGACGGGCAAAGGCAGGTCAAGATACCGCAGACGGGTAGCGTCACCCTTGGCGACGATGTGGAAATCGGGGCCAATAGTTGCGTGGACCGAGGAGGGTTTGGGGCCACCGTATTGGAACGTGGCGTTAAGCTGGACAATCATGTCCACATCGGTCATAACTGCAGGATTGGAGAGAATACGGTGATTGCCGGTCAGGTGGGGCTTTCCGGAAGCGTTGAGGTGGGGAATAATTGTACCTTTGCAGGTCATGCGGGCGTTGTCGATCATGTCAAGATTGGAGACCAGGTTACGGTTATGATGAAGTCTGCGGTGAGTAAGGACGTTCCTTCCCGGTCGGTCGTTTCCGGGCAACCTGCCATGGAGCACCGCCAGTGGATGAAAATTGAAGCAGCCAGGCGGCGCTTGCCCGAAATCTACCGGGAGTGGAAATCCTGGCTGAAGGACAATCGGAAGTAGAGAGACCATGAATGATCCGGTAACCCTAATTGAAATTCAAGAGATCATGCAATACCTGCCCCACCGCTATCCCTTTCTGCTGGTGGACCGTATCGTCGAGTACGAGGAAAAGCACCGAATTGTAGGCATCAAAAACGTGACCATCAATGAACCCTTCTTTCAAGGTCACTTTCCCGGTGTTCCCATTATGCCAGGAGTTTTGATCATCGAGTCGATGGCCCAAGTGGGCGGCGTTCTGGTCTTTAAGACTCTTCCTGATCGGGAAAAGAAGTTGGTGTTTTTCGCGGGAATCAGGACCGCCCGTTTTCGCAAACCTGTGGTTCCGGGAGATCAGTTGCGCCTCGAGATGCTTCTGACCCGCGCCAGAACCAGTCTGGGAAAGCTGCAGGGAACGGCTTTCGTGGAGGATCAGCGAGTAGCCGAAGCGGAGATTTTATTTTCACTGGTGGATCGTCCGGACTCAAACGAGTAACTCTCATGGGCGAGAAACAGGGCCGTGAAATCCACGAAACCGCCATTGTTTCTCCTGGTGCTGAAATCGGTGAAAAAGTCCGAATCGGACCCTATACCGTCATCGGTGATCGCGTCAGTATCGGAGAGGGAACCCTGGTTGGTCCTCATACCGTGATCGAGGGACCTACGGTTATCGGTAAGGGAAACCGGATTGTCGGTCAATCCGCCATCGGAACCATCCCCCAGGATCTCAAGTATCAGGGCGAAGAAACCTTTCTGTCCATCGGTGATTCCAACGTCATTCGAGAGTTCGTCACCATTAATCGGGGTACCGCGGGCGGGGGCGGCAAGACCATTGTGGGGAGCATGAATTTGCTCATGACCGGCGTGCACATCGCTCATGACTGTCACGTGGGAAAGCGAAACATACTGGCCAATGCGGCTACCCTGGCCGGACATGTCGACGTTGAAGATGATTCCACCATAGGCGCTTTTTCCGGTGTTCACCAGGAATGTCGTGTAGGTGTCCATGCTTTCGTCGGAGGTTACTCGGTGCTGACCCGAGACGCTTTACCGTTCGTGAGAACGGTGGGCTCCCGCAACCACGCCAAGATCTATGGCATCAACAGCCTGGGCCTGAGGCGCAAGAAGTTTTCCGCCAAGAGGATCAAGGCCCTAAAGGAGGCCTATCGATGGCTGTTTTACAAAGGGCTGAAACTCCAGGAGGCGATTGAGGCGATTCGAAGTGAAGATCTGGAGACGGAGGATGTGAGTGTTCTCATTCAGTTCGTGGAAAGCTCCAAAAGAGGATTCGTGCGAGACGTGAGCAGCGACGAATGAACATTTCCAAATTGGGGCTCATCGCCGGAAACGGCCGATTCCCGTTCCTGGTCCTGGAAGAAGCCCTGAAACGAGGCATCCCCGTGGTGGTGGCCGCCATTCGCGAGGAAGCCTCTCCGGAAATCGAAGATTTCGCTTCCCAACCCCAGGTGTCTCTTCACTGGCTGGGGCTG
>CBDUTA010000267.1:0-5233 GCA_965369785.1 uncultured bacterium | reverse complement strand
ACAGGGCTCTTGGGCGCACGTCAGTGCGCCCCTACATGCCTCAATCAAGATCAAGTGGAGTTGTTCGACACGACTGCACGAACACACGACTAGTCCGTGAGGGCTATTTTCCCGGAGACGAGAGCGCCGCCAGGTGTTCACGCGTCTCGGGCGTCCAGCCGGGAAGCAGATCGCTGATGAGACCCTCGGCGTCCAGGAGAAGAGAAATAGGGACTGTGACATCATCCGTGGTGTAGAAGTTGCGGATGAACTCCGCTTCGGCGACCACAATCGGGTAGGTGACCCCCATCTCCTCTACAAATCCCGGGACCTGCTCCCGTGTCACGGCATCGTCGATACTGACCCCGATCACCCTCACTCCCCGCAGGCCGGCTGACTGGTGGAGGCGCTCCAGTTCCGGCATTTCCTGCCGGCAGGGGATGCACCAGGTGGCCCACAAATTCACCAATGTAGGCCTCCCCGGCTCAAGGAAAGAGGAGAGGGCCTCACTGTTTCCTTCCAGTGTCGCAACGGGCAAAGCGGGTAAGGACTGTCCCTTGCGCAGACGGACGGAATGCCACTGGGCCTCGTCCTCGGTAAAAGGATCGGGAAGGCTTGTGCGAGTCTCGGCCACCATGCGGGGCTGGGATTCCCCTTCCACCAGCAGCAGGGAAATGTTGGCCGCCGGTCCTTCGAAACGTTCCTTTTTTCCCGAAGGCCAGCTGACTTCAAGCCACTCCGCCCTGGCGTCCTCCCCCAAACCGAACAGGAGCCGCGGATCACTCTGGGACAGGTAGCCGGACCCTGCCGATTTGACCTTGGTCAGGATGCCTTTGCTTGTCTTGACCCGCACCACCGCCCCGAATGCATCCCTCGTACTTTCCCTGCCTTCCAGGGCGACTCGGAGAAAGCCGTTGGCATTGCCGACATTGTTACGAAACATCAGGTGGGCAGTGCCATGTACCGAACGGAGGAAAACATCCAGGTCACCGTCGTTGTCGAAGTCTGCGAAAACCGAGCCGCGGCCGTCAGTGATCGAATCCATTCCCGAGACACCGGAGATATCGAGAAACTTTCCCTCGCCCAGGTTCAGCATTAAGTGGTCCCTCTCGTAGCCGCTGAAAGAAAACCCCGTACCCAGGAACTCCCTCAACTGCTGGAAAAAGCTGCCGGCGCTCCCCTGGCTCCCCTCTTCAGTCGACGCCACGACGTGGCGCCAAAAGAGGCTTCAGGTGTCCTTCATGGTCTTTCCGGAGGCGAATCCGTTGGGCGTATAGAGGTCCTCCAGGCCATCATTGTCGAAGTCGATGAACCCACCGCCCCAGGCCCATCCCGACACGAAGGGCCCCGCTTCGGCGCTCCTGTTCCTGAACTGCCCGTTACCGAGGTTTTCGTAAAGACTGTTCCCAGCCGCCAGCTTCTTGAGAAGGAATTCGTCGGCGGGCTCGCCCGGGAAAAGGCGGTCGATGATCCGGTTCCCTGCCGTGGAGGACATGTTGGTCACGTGCAGGTCCAGGTCACCATCGTTGTCGTAATCGCCAAAGGAGACACCCATCCCGTAACCCATGTCCACGACACCCTGCTCCGGCACCGCTTCGATGAATCGCTCCTCCCCCTGGGCCAGTTGATTCCAGTAGAGGGGACTGCCGGCTCCGAAGTCATTGGCGACAAAAAGGTCGAGATCCCCATCATCATCGACGTCGGCAAAGGCGGTGGCGTAGGACCATCGGGTGTCGTTCACTCCCCATTCAGCGGCCAACTCGCTGAACCGCCCATTTCCCTGGTTGATGAAGAGCAGATTGGGCGAGCCGTTGGTTGCCCCAATCATGGGCTCAGGGAGGACCTGTTCACCCTCGGCGTAGGAAGAGACGTATATGTCCGGCCAGCCGTCCCGGTTGACGTCGGCGGCCGCGCTGGAAAATCCTTCCCTGTGGACGGAAACGCCGGCCTGCTCCGAGACGTCCATGAAATGGAGATTTCCGTCGGGCACCAGTCGGTTCTCGAATAGCATCTGTTTTCCCACCGCAGAGAGGAAAAGATCAACATCGCCATCCTTGTCGTAATCGAGAAAAAGTCCAGCCGTGCCCACTTCGGGTGTGACCTCCAGACCGGCCCTGGCGGCGGCTTCCTGGAAGGTCCCATTTCCCCCGTTCAGGTAAAGAAAGTTCCGGTCGACGCCGGGCGAGAAGAGATCGAGAAAGCCATCGTTGTTGACGTCCGCGGCGGAGGCGCCGTGGAAACGATACAACCCTTTCGGTTTGTTCAGAAAAGGAGGGTCGCTGGCCGTGAAACCGAGAGGACCGCCGACCTCGTCGAACAGCTCCTCACGAGCGATCTGGGAACGGATTTCTGTGACGGTCAGAGTGGCGATCTTCCATTTCTCGTCCCCCTGGGGGTGAGCCTGGAAGTCGGTTAACCCTCGCACCCATTCCCTGCGCCCCTCCGGATCCCGCCCCACAACGAAGAACTTGAGGACGCCCGTTGCCGTCTTCCCATCTTCAGTGACGGACGACGACTTCACCTTGAACCGGACGTCTTCGATGGACTGAAAGTGGTCCAGGAAGGCATAGAACGATTCCAGATAGTTCCTCCTGGCCGTGGGCCCTCCCTTGGCCGATTCCAACGGCCAGCCGTGCTCGGAGATCCACTTGACCGCAGACTTCTCATCCCCGGGCGTGGACGGGAACGGAGGTGAGGACAGGGAATCGGCAAAAAAGGAGGAAATTGCTTCCCGGTCCTTTTGGCGTGCCGCCACCGAGAGTTCCAACAGCTGGTTGGCCAGAGATTCAGTCAGCTCTTCGATGTTCTCCATGGAGAGACGGTCGATCTTCTGGACCTCCTCCTGGAACAGCGAGCAACCGAAACAGCCGGTAAGGATGATGACAACGACGAGAGTCTTGTTCAAAATATTCCCTCCCAGAATAGAGCTTGAAGGGTTGAAAGACAAGAATCACTGTTGTAGACCTGTTTCAAATCGGACAGAAATCGTTAGGATCAATTGGGTAGACCCACCAAATGAATGCGTTTGGGTCGGGGACCCGTCTTGATGAACTTCACGACCTTGCGAGAAGTAATATCGATCACAGCAACCGTGCCCTGTTTCTTACTGGGTTCCTGACTGGTGGCATAAAGAATCTTGCCGTCATGACTAAACGCCATCCAGTTGGGCAACACACCTACATCCACGACCGCAAGCTTTCTAAGCTCGGGAACCGAGTACACATAAAGCTGAGAGGTAAAAGAGCTTGCTGCCCAGACTTCCTTTCCATCCTGGGTGAGACCTATCCCATGGCTGGGCGTCCATTCCGGCACACCATCCGGCAGTTCGCCATGAAAAGGCCATTCGATCCGCTTGAGCTCCTGACCCGTGTTCAGATCCACGGCAATAAAACCATTCAACTCAGATAACTGCACTAAAACAGTGGACATGTCTTTCATAAGGACCGCGGGTCGGGGCTGCCCATTGATCCGATAGATGCGCGCGATGTCCCGGGTGTGCATATTCACCTTAACCATCGCTTGCCCGCGAATAGACATCGACAACATATGGATTCCATCGGCCATTTCATAGGTGTTGTGGAGTGCATCAAATTTCTCTCCGGTTTCCGGATCGATCATAGTTACTTCATCCACCAGTTCCCCCGACCGGGTATCCACGATAGCCAATCGGCCACCTCTGAAGTCGGGTGCAAATACAAAACGATCGTCGTGGGTAATGCTCGGTTCATGAAGGGTGCCACCCGCCTTAACCTTCCACAAAATCTCATGAGTCAGGGTGTTGACAGCGATCACCTCGCCGGTATCCTCGGTCGTCAGGTAGATACGATCACCCCTATGGGAAGGAACACTGCCGTGATGTTTGGCCCCGATATCAATGGTTTTGATCACTTCCCGCGAGTCGTGATCAATGACCGAAACCGTTGTGTCTCCACTATTGCCGACATAGATTCGGGTGATTCGTGCACCATCTGCACCTGCTGGTTTGGGACCAGCGGCCACACTGCCCCAGCTCATCATCAAGGCTACAAAGGCGCAGAACAGGACACGGTCCATGATTCGGACTCCGAGGGAATGAAGCAGTTTTGTCATCGGTTCTCTCCTTACTCTTTTCGAGGGCTTTGTGTAGATAGTAGACCTTCAGGAGATAAGAAGGCAATGGAAATCAATTAGGAGTAATGGGGAATGGAAAGGTAGGAGGATCGTCTACCCCCATTGGGTTATTAGCTCGGATTATGCATAAATTCTCTACTGCACCGACGAAATCATCCGGCGTGCGCTGCGCACCGCCTGCGTTGCACTCGGTCGGCCTCCTCAACGTACCGTACAGTACGTTTGCGGGGGCCTCTGTCGCGCGTGGCGCAACGCACTCAGGTCGGCGCGTCGCTTCGTGACGAGAACCTATGCATAATCCGAGCTTAGACGCTATTCAGCCGGTACTTCCGGGATTTGCTCCCCCGCACCGGCCTTCTCGAGCAACTCTGCGATTTCGATGTAGCCGTTTCTTTCCGTCATTTTCAGGGCAGTCACCCCATGATCGGCCATCACATACACGTCCGCTCCCGCCTCCAGGAGGGCTCGCACGATTTCCGTGTTGCCCGTTGCTACAGCCACCATCAGAGGGGTCACGCCATTCTCGGCCCTGGCATTCACGTCCGCCCCTGCATCTAAGAGGGCTCGCGCAATTTCCATGTTACCTCTGGCTACCACCATCAGAGCAGTCAACCCGTCGTTAGCCTGGGCATCCACGTCGGCACCTGCATCGAGCAACGCTTCAACCGACTGGGAATGACCCTCGGATGACGCATACATCAAGGCGGTTACACCCTTCTCGTCTTTCGTATTCACTTCAGCTCCGGCCGCAAGCAGCCCTTCAATGTTCCTGGTTTCGCCTTCTCTCCCAGCTTCGATCAGCTGTGAATTAACGTCCTGCATACAGGCTGTGAGTGAAGAAATGAGCAGTGCCACCATCAGGGCAATAGCTGCTTTGCTGGGCATAACGGCCCTCCTAGTCTGAAAGAGAGTTCTCGATTGTGCAGATGAAGCTTTTTCCAAATCATCAACCCTGCAGAGGAATTACCAAAGCGGACCTTACCGGCGTCCCCAGTCTCCCACAGCAACAGGCCACCAAACTGTGATCGCTGTCACTTTGGGTTTAGCCTTGAGTTTTGCCGATGAATCCTGTAAGCCAAGATAGGGAGGACAACCATGCAAGCCTTTATCCGGTTCAACAAAGGGATGATGCGGATGCCTTATT
>CBDUTA010000266.1:0-5252 GCA_965369785.1 uncultured bacterium | reverse complement strand
CGGTGGGCTATTCGGGCGCTTCAGCGTGACTTGGAAAAGTACAGAGCACAACTTGGCAGCCTACAGTGCAATTCATAATATGGAGGTTGTATTTGGTCTTCCCATATACGAGGATTTGGCACAGGCAGTCCGCGCTTTTATTGAGACTGAATGTTGGGACGGAATTCGTTTCTTCACTGGCGAGAATGATCCCATGATCGTCACGGACGTTCAGGCCCTGGGGACCATGATTCTGGGTCCAGGCTTCGAGAGCGGCTCCTACTGGGTGGAGGACTGGACCTTGACTACCCGCAGGTACCATGGGCAACAGGTCACCGGTTTCGATTTGAACATTGATCGAGACACTGTCTGGACCGAAGGCACGCTACAGCAGGCGATGGCATTTCTGTTAGCCGGTGATCTTGCTAGAGCTGACGACTACATGACAGAGGCTGAGAAGTTATTCCGGCCATCGGGTGCTTTTTTACAGGCTAGCAATGTGGGCACGACTGGGTTTGGAGAGAACTTCAGGCCTTGGCAGGCCGTTGCACCGACTGCGTGGTACGTACTGCTTGCCAATCAAGACAATATCCTGGCACCTCTATCGGCCGGCAACGACATGTCGGGGATCACGGTTACCCCGACGATCGGCCTGGTCACTACGGAGGCTGGCGGCACGGACACGTTCACCGTCGTCCTGGACACCTCACCTATAGCCAGCGTCACGATCGCCCTCTCCTCCTCCAATCCGACAGAAGGGACGGTCTCACCGAAGAGCCTCACCTTTACTTCGGGCAACGGGACCACGCCGCAAACTGTCACCGTGAGCGGTGTCGATGACGCGGTGGTGGATGGCGACATCGTCTACACGATCGTGACCGACCCGGCGACAAGCAGTGACCCGAACTACCATGGGATCAACCCGGCCGACGTTTCGGTCACCAACACCGACGACGACATGCCAGGCGGCGGCGCTAGCTATATGTACGTGCAAAGCGTAAGTGTTAGGCTCACCCAGAAGGGGCGGAACTGGGAGGCCAGAGCCAGGGTGATCGTAGTGGATGAAACAGGTACTCCCGTGAACGAGGCCACAGTGACTGGTGACTGGGACTTGAATGGTACCAAGTTCAACTCCGGGGCCAGTGGAACCACCAATGGTCAAGGACAGGCTCGGATTAACTCTGGGAAAGTCACTGCCAATTCTGGTGGTGTCTTTACCTTCACGGTGACGGATGTATCAAGGGCTGGATTTACTTGGGATGACAGTGTAGGAGCGCAGTCAGGAACTGCCACAATCCCTTAAGAAAGAGATAAGAAAGAGAAAGGGGTCAAAATCCTGTAATATATAGTTAATAACGCTACCCTGGTGCACCTGACCCCCTCCGCGACGACCCTCGCTTCCAAGACCTGCAGCGACGAAATACATCCGCACTGTTGCCCGTGTTGCGCGACCCGCAAGCGGGTGCCCCCGCGCGTGGCGCAACGCACCCAGGTCGGCGCTTTCGTCGCTTCGTCACAAGAACCTATGCATAATCCGGGCTTGTCCGTCGGATTCCTGAAATGGGCTCCACAGAAATCTGGCTACAGCTCTTTGATCCTCCTCCAGGTTCATGATCCGCAAAGGGATCTTTTTCTGTCATTTTCCCTACCGGAGTCGTCAGCAGACGTACGATTTCTCCAGCAGCTGCCACATACATAATCTCGGCATTGCATTAAATGAGATAAAGGCATATTCTCTACGTAAAGTCACGCCACACCTTGAGGCACAGGAGACCTACCATGAAGGTCGTCAGTGGTTTCTGTCTTTTCCTCACAGTCTTTAGGGATCGGATCGTTGACGCTGAAGGCCACCATTCACCAGAAAGGAGAATCAAATGAAACGCCCCATCTTTCTGAGTATTCCCTTTTTTCTTATTTGGATTCCGCTGCCTGCTCAGGCTCAGGAATCAAAATCGGAGGAGTCAAAGCTGGACCTAACCCAGCAGTACTTGCTTCTGGTCACCTCCAGGACCTCCACAATGCAGAAGGAAATGAATGAAGCCTCGGAGGGTGGCTATCGGGTGGTGGTTGGAGGCAGGACCGGGGGCGGTGAACTCTCGGTGCTCCTGGAGAAAGTGGCTCAGCCTCCGAAGGTCTACGAGTACGTATTACTCGCCACCCAATTCACATCCACTATGCAAAAAGAACTTGATGAGGTTGCCACCCAGGGCTTCCGTCTCGTCCCTCTCTCAATGATGGGTGGTGAGACAGAGATCGTATTGGTGCTCGAGAAACCGCCCGGCCCGCCATCGCCCTCTCAGTACCTGCTTCTGGCCACTACGCTTACGGGCACTTTGCAGAAGGAACTGAGAGAAGCGGCCGAGCAGGGCTACGAAGTGCTGGGTATAGTCAGTCGTGATGAGCACATGGTAATTTTAGAAAAACGCCCAGGTGAGGTCCAGCCACAGTCGACCGAGGAATCAAAACTCGACCCCAGCGAACGTTACCTTTTGTTGGCGACTGAGAAAACTTCCACAATGCAAAAGGAGCTCAACAAAGCCGCTAAGGAGGGTCATCGTCTTCTGGCAGGCTCGCCCACCAGCAAGACCGAGATAGCCATGCTCTTGGAAAAATCGGTACCACCCAAGACCTTCCAGTACAAATTGCTTGCAACGAACAAGGCTTCGACCCTGGAAAAAGAACTGAACAAAACTGCCGACAAAGGATTCCGTCTTCTGAGGCAGACGGTGGTCGGGAAGCGAGGTACGGGCGGCTCGAAATTTGGTTTCTCATTTGGCGGTTTTAGGGCTCCCGCAACGGCACCAGATGAAATATTGGCGGTGCTCGAGAAAGGCCCTGACTCGGCGAGACGCTACCAATATCTGGTCCTCGACACGATGCGCACTTCCACGATGCAAAAGGAAATCTCCGAAGCAGTCCAGGAAGGCTATGAAGTGGCGGCCATGGCGGGCAGTCCGAGTGGGGGGAGTAAAGCCTCGAGTAGCCCGGTGATGTCCACCCTGAGAGTCGTCTTAGAGAGGGAACGCACGAAGTAGGTTCCTGCCAGGGTCGCACAGTCAAAGCCAGGTCAGATACTGGGGACAGAAGTTTCTTCAGGGGTTCGATTTCCCCCCTCCGGAACCATGTTTTCCCTTCAGAAAAAACTTCTGTCCCCTTTTCTGTCCCCTTTTCCATCCTGGCAACCCTGTTGGGCTGTGGGCTTCGTCGCCGTGAGCTTGCCGAATTGACATTCGATTACCTCCAGCGTCGTGAAGACCATTGGGCGATCATTGACCTGGTTGGCAAAGCGGGTCATGTCCGGACCGTCCCCGTTCCAGACTGGGTCAACAGAACCATCGACACATGGCTCACCGCTGCCGGAATTACGAGCGGGAGATTGTTTCGGTGCGTTTGTAGAGCGGGAACAGCCTGGGGCCAAGGCATGACAGAGAAGGTTGTCTGGCATGTCGTCAAAGACTATGCTCCAAAGCTGGGAGTTCCGAAGCTCGCTCCGCATGACCTTCGGCGATCCTGTGCACGCCTCTGTCACGAAGCGGGCGGCGAGTTGGAGCAAATCCAATTTCTGCTTGCGTCTTTTACGGACTACTGGAATAGTATCCTGACCAGTATATTCACTGTTATACGGCCCCCGCGGTCGAGATTGTTGCCTGCAAAATGAGCTTATTGCTTAGAAGAAAAGGTGGATTGTTCTCGAAAGATTATGAGCTAATGGACAAGGACTCAGTTGTTTGCTTCATGCAGTTCGACGACTGGAGACACGCCACCCTCTTGATCGAGGGAGAGCACTATTTTGTTCGTGCTAATGGTCGGGGGAAGTGGATTTTGGAGGAGAGCGGAATCCCCATCGCTGGTTCTCAAAGACAAGGCACCGGTCCTCGATTAACGTTGACGCTGAGTTTCGATACCCGTTCTTGGCTGCTCAAACCTCATCGAAAGGGCCTGATGTTCCATCACGACATATGGGAAGACGATTGTGTAGTCGGTCAAATTGCGAAGACGATTGGATGGTGGAGCTCCGGCCTAAGTGTGACGTCTCCGGAGACGGCTCGCATAGAAATTGTTAGCTTCGCCGCTTGGTTAATAGGTATTCACGGGGTAAGTACTGCCGGCACACTAACCGCCGCCCGCGCCGAGCTAGGTTTGTGACGGCCCTATAACAATACGCTGCACCGGACGAGCTGCCTCGCCGCTGTAGTGGTAGTCTGAACAGGCTTGTTGCCGGCCGCTCGCCGGTGAACCTGACCGTTAGCTCAGTCATAGAGAAGACAACCTTGTCAGCCACCCTATCGCCCACTTGGACGGTTAACGCCCTATCCATTGATTTGACGGGCAGGCCAGCGGCCTGGTGGCGCACACGGTTTGTTTGCGTCTTATGCGGACTACTGGAATAGTAGACTGACCAGTATATTCACTGTTGGCCATTGACAAGAAGGAACAAAGACGCATGAAACCGGAAATCACAATCAGGAGCGAGACGGATTCCGATGTTGATGCCATAACCGATGTGACGATTGCAGCGTTCAAGACCTTTGAGATCGGCAATCACACGGAGCAATTCATCATCGAGGCGCTACGTGCCGCCAAGACCCTCACGATATCTCTCGTTGCAGAATTGGATGCCAGAGTGATAGGGCATATTGCTTTTTCTCCCGTGACCATTTCCGATGACACCCCTAGCTGGTATGGACTTGGACCTGTTTCGGTGCTGCCGGAGTACCAGCGACAGGGGATCGGCAAGGCCCTGATACGGGAAGGTCTGTCACGACTGAGAGATATGAATGCTCAAGGATGTTGTCTCGTGGGACATCCGGAATACTACAGACAATTCGGGTTCACTAACACCCCGGAGCTTGTGCTTGAGAATGTTTCACCGGAGGTGTTTTTCGCTCTGTCTTTCGACGGGCACACTCCGCAGGGCACCGTCACTTTCCACGATGGATTCAAAGCCGATGGCCAACAAGGCGCTGCAGCGGACGGCTAACCGCCGCCGCTGAGCTTAGACGTTAGCTCAGCCATAGAGAAGACAATCTTGTCAGCCGCCCTTTCACCCACCTGGCTGTATAACGCCCTTATCGGTGAGTTTCATCTGGACGGGTTGCCGACTATACGGCCAAGTGGCTGAGAAGCGACACTAACTTCAAGCTCTGGAAGCAGAAGTCATTTTTATGCGGCAGGTTACGTAGATCTATGGCAGGCAGAATGGCTGGGAGCGTTCTGCCTGCCATAGCCTAGCCTAGCCCAATCAAGGGACTACCAATCGGGCTCTTTTAGAA
>CBDUTA010000265.1:0-5254 GCA_965369785.1 uncultured bacterium | reverse complement strand
CGTGTTGGCTCGCATGGACTTTCAGAAACTGACGGAACAACCGGCGAGCTGCGACGTGGAGCTAAAGGGACTTCTTCTTCCCAAGGACCCCAACGACTCCAAGAACATTATCCTGGAAATCCGGGCCGGCACGGGAGGAGATGAAGCCACTCTTTTTGCTCAGGGGATCTTTCGGATGTATTCGCGATACGCCGAGCGCCACAATTGGGCCGTAGAAGTCCTTTCGGCTCATCACTCCTCGGTAGGTGGATTCAAGGAAGTCATCGCCATGATCGAGGGGAAAAACGTCTACAGCCGTCTTAAGTATGAAAGCGGCGTTCACCGGGTGCAGCGGGTTCCCGAGACCGAAACCCAGGGCCGCCTTCACACTTCTGCCGTCACCGTTGCCGTCTTGCCTGAGGTCGACGAAGTCGATATTGCAGTTGACCCGAAGGAGCTCAGGATCGACACCTACTGCTCCTCGGGACCTGGCGGACAATCCGTCAACACGACGTACTCGGCAGTGCGTATCACCCACATTCCAACCGGAGAAGTGGTGACCTGCCAGGATGAAAAGTCTCAAATCAAGAACAAAGCCAAGGCGATGAAGGTCCTTCGTTCCAGGCTTTACGAAAAAGCGCTCCAGGAGCAACAGGGCGAAATTGCCGAAAAGCGGAGAGCCATGATTGGAAGCGGAGACCGCAGTGAGAAAATCCGAACCTACAATTACCCACAGAATCGGGTCACGGACCACCGTCTCGGCCTTAGCTTGCATCAACTCGCGACTATCATGGAAGGCAACCTGGATACGATCGTTGATGCTTTAATCACATCCGAGCGGACAGAGCTTCTAGCGAGTCAAAAAATCGCCTGATCGGGACAACTCAAGAACTACGTACCAAGGCCGTGACGGTAAAAGAAGCGCTCCAGGCTGCAGCCGATTATCTTGCCAAGCGACGACTTCGAACCCCTCGCCAAGACGCTGAGCTTTTGGTTGCCTCCGTTCTACGCCGCGATCGAACCTTCCTGTACACGTACCCGGAACATCAGCTTTCCGCAGCCCAGAAGCATCTGTTTCAGCAGTGGTTGGTCAAGCGGGGCGAGCACTATCCACTGCAATACCTTCGGGGGAAGCAGGAATTCTATGGCCGTGAATTCTCGGTTCGCCCTGGGGTTTTCATTCCCCGACCCGAAACAGAGCTGGTTTTGGAGGCAGCTCTGGGTCTTCTGCGGGAAAGCCCCGAAGAACAACTGCGAGTAGTCGACGTGGGTACGGGGTCCGGTTGCATTGGCATAACTCTGGCCTGCGAAGAACCTCGGGTTATGGTAACTGCAACAGATATCTCTCTCATTGCCTTAAAAGTCGCACGTCAGAATGCTAAAAAGCACCGTTGCCTTGACCGCCTTGAATTCCGAGAAGGCCAGACACTGAGTTCCGTGAGAGACCGACTCGGTTATTATCATCTGGTCGTCTCCAACCCTCCTTATGTGAGCAGTGAGGAAGGAAACCGGGTTGACGCCTCCGTAGACAAGCATGAACCCCGCGAGGCGGTCTATGCCGGAGAATCGGGACAAGAGATCTACAGACAATTATTTTCCGAAGCTCACAAAGTTTTGCACCCTCAGGGGAAATTAGTGGTTGAATTGGGTGAGGGTGCCGGACAGGCGACCTGCCGGCTGGCTCAAGAAAAGGGTTGGGTTTTGGAAGACTCACGAAAAGATCTTGCCCATATCGACCGGTGTGCGATCTTTGGGCGTTCGGCAGAAGAGAAGCCATGAAAACCTGATCATTATTTGATATGGTTACCCGTGTTGGGCTCGCCACAAACGTTACCGTATTTATGAAACGAGGCACTCGTATCAACGCCCCCAAGGAGAACCTATGCCGGATTGTATTTTTTGCAGAATTGCTCAAGGAAAACTGCAGTCTGACATCATTCGTGAAGACGATCAGGCGGTGGCGTTTCGGGATGTCAACTCGCAAGCTCCGACCCATATCCTGATCATTCCCAAGAAGCATATTCCTACCCTTGCTGAAGCTTCCGAACAAGAGGCAGGGCTGCTGGGCCACCTCCTCTTGATGGCCCGCCAGGTAGCAGAGGATCTAAACCTCACCTCCGGCTATCGGGTGGTCATCAACAACGGCGTGGCGGCGGGGCAGACAGTCCTTCACATCCATCTTCACTTGATGGGCGGACGCGCCTTCGACTGGCCCCCAGGATAATCCCATGGTAGTCCCGAAAGGAGATTCGTGGAAAAGCTGATTGCCCACATTCTGGAGGAACTCGGTGAAGATCCGAAACGTCAAGGACTCAAGAAGACGCCGGCTCGGGTCGTCGAAACGTTAAAGTTCCTGACCAAGGGTTACTCTGAGAATGTCGAGGATGTTCTCAAGGACGCGCTCTTTGATGTCCAGTATGACGAGATGGTCATCATCAGGGATATTGAGGTCTACAGTCTGTGCGAGCACCACCTCCTGCCCTTCTTCGGAAAATGCCATGTGGGTTACCTGCCTTCCAGCAAGGTGATCGGCTTGAGTAAAGTGATCCGTCTCGTTGAGCTGTTTGCGCGGCGCCTGCAAGTCCAGGAACGCCTCACTCAACAAATCGCCCACACCATCCAGGAACAGGTGAATCCTCAGGGAGTTGGAGTGATTATTGAGGCCCAGCATCTATGTATGATGATGCGTGGTGTGGAAAGGCAGAATGTCAAAGTCACAACCTCGACCCTGCTGGGGAAATTCCGGCAGGATCAGCGATCCCGAATGGAGTTCTTGAATTTGCTGAGGGTTAACAGCCAATGAGGCGCTTGAGGGCGCTTTTCAGAGGGCCTTCTGCTAGCCCGCGTTTCTCACACCTACTCGTCACGAAGCGGCGGAAGGGTCGGCCTGACAAGGCCCGCGACCGAGGCCCCCGCAAACGTACTGTACGGTACGTTGAGGAGGCCGGGGGCACCCGCTTGCGGGTCGTGCAACGCAGTCAGGACGGACCATTGCGCCGATGCAGTAGAGGGGGTGTGAGAAATGCGGGCTAGGTGCACTCTCTTGTTCTGGGCACTGAGCATCTCCTGCATCACCGCCGCCGGCCAATCATCCAGTCAAATTGAGGGTCAGAATATTCACGTAGACGTCAATTTGGCGACTTTGAAATTCATGGTGAAGGAGGTCGACGGGCATCTCGTCAACCATTTGAATCAGAACCACTTTCGAGTCTTCGAAGGTGGAGTGCCTCAAGAAATTGTCTTTTTTGAGCCTCCGCGCAACACGGAAGGGAAAACGGAACCCCTCAGGCTCGCCTTTTTGATCGACATGAGCGGCAGCACCCTCGCGACTCGGGCAGAAGAACTTGCCGCAGCAGGAACTTTTCTGGAAACTCTGCATGATTTCACGGAAGTCGGCATCTTCGGTTTTACCGATAAGCTGATTCGGCTGCAAGATTTTACCTCTACGCGATCCCTGGCTCAGAAGGCGTTAATGGAAGCTGGTGAGCATCTGGGTCCAACGGCCCTCTACGATTCACTGAACGCGCTCATACTACGGATGAAGGACTCTGCTGGAGCAGCTCGAAACGTGGTGATTCTCATCTCCGATGGCATGGATAATGCCTACCGAATCGCCCCCCAAAGTATTTCTTTGGCCCACAGTAACAATGTTTCCATTTACACCGTCCTGGTCCCTTCGGCAGCCCAACTTTATATCGGGCCCTCTTCACCCCTTTCCCCGCCGGGTGCTTCCTCCTCTGCAGCCGACGATCGAGAAACCAAGGAACTGGCCTTTGCCAGCTTGTCACTGAGGACCGATGGAGAGCATTTCAGTGGGTTTGAAGCCATCCTCAATTTTGACGAGGTCATGGCTCAAATCAATGACGACGTGTTTGGCAACCTCTATTCGATGGGCTATTACACCGATGATCCTGATCGAGATAAGGATGAACGCGAAATTCGGGTGGAAATCGCCTATCCCAACGCTTACATCCCCGCTCGATTCGAAACTCTTCCCGAACGATCGACGGTCAAGCAGGAGGTTATCGCTGCGCTTTTCGATGATGACGCGCTGGACAGGATTCCCAGCAACCTCCACCTTAGATTTCGAGAGATTGGCGCTGACCTGGATCTCTTACCTCAGCAGCGCCAGGGCGGACAGATTGGGCTCCCTTTTCGCATCAAGATCAGTCCCTTCAGCTTGCAGAGAACAGAAAAGGGGGATGTTCGGACCGGATTCGGAGTTATCGCTCTGCTCTTGGATCAGCAAGGGAGTGAAATGGCCCGGTTGAGGGAGATTTTCCGGGTCAACCTGGAGGCCAAAGAGATCCGCGCCGGCCGCGGGATCATCTATACCAATAAGTTGCTTGCCCCTCCGGGGATCTATGCCCTGAAGATTGCCCTCCTGGAAATGACCACCTGGAAGATGACCGCTTTCGAAGCTTCCGTGAGAATCAGGGCTCAATAGAAAACATTTACCGATTCCTGGTCTGCGGTTCTCCCCAATAAGCTTGGCTATACGCTCCAAGTCGATCCATCTCTTCCTGGTGACGAATCACCCAACTCTCTGGGTCCTCTTCAGAGGAGACAATCAGAGGCTGGCCAATCTTAACCAGAACAGGACTAAAGGGCTTGGGGATTTGAAACCTGTCCCAGCTATTGAGACTCCAGAACCACTTGGGCTGAATATGAAAGGGCAGTATGGGTGCTCCCGTTTGTCCGGAGAGCCAGACGGGTCCTGGCTTCACTCTATATACCGGGCCTCTCGGGCCATCCAAAGTGAAGGCCGCATCCAGGCCCTGCTTCACCTTGTTCTTTGTTTCCAGCAAGGCCTTAGCCGCGCCCCGGCTGCTCGAGCCGCGAGCTGAGACATATCCAAACTTCCTGATTACCCGGGCGATGATTTCTCCGTCAAAATGCCGGCTGGTCATCACCACGATGTTTCTGAATCGCCAGAAATGCGTCGCGCAAAAAATTTGATTGTGCCAGAAGGAGTAGATGACGGGGGTTTTTCTCTCTTTAAATGGCTTGAGATTTTCCCAACCCTCCACGCGGTACCGCAAAGTCGCTCCAATCAGTCCCAGCAGCAGCCCTCCCGCAAGGCTCATCAGAACGATCTCAATCTTTTGCAGGAGGTTGAAGGTTTTCAAATCGAAAAGACTGCCCCCTCGGGTTTCCTGCTCTGCAGGTAGATGCTCATGGATTCAGGCAGATGATGCGAGGTCTAACCACTAGGGCAAAGGGAGCTCCTCCTTGCCGGCGGAGAGCTCTTTGTCCAGGTTCAACACCTCCTGGA
>CBDUTA010000264.1:0-5273 GCA_965369785.1 uncultured bacterium | reverse complement strand
ATTGCCGGTGAGCAGTTGGGTCAATTGAAAAAGAAGGCCGAGCAGGTAGAAGGAGCTGATGATGACGAAAGCTGACCTTATCGACGAGGTGGCCAAAAATTCGGATTTGAGTAAAAAAGATGCTGAAGCAATTGTTCAAGCTGTCCTGGATAGTATCGTCGAGTCGCTGAAAGGCGGCGGGAAAGTGGAACTTCGGGGCTTCGGCAGTTTTCGGCTTCGGGACAGATCTTCCCGGGAGGGCCGCAACCCGAAAACCGGCGAGAAGGTCTTTGTTCCTGCCAAGAAGGTTCCCTACTTCAAGCCCGGAAAGGATCTGAGAGAACTGATCAATTCATAGATGGACCACCTCTGGACTCCCTGGCGCTTCCATTACCTCTCCTCGGGTCGCCAGGACGCGAACTGCGTCTTTTGCCTCCTTTCCTCCACGGATGGGAATCGGCAAAGTTTCATTCTTCTTCGCCAGGAGCACACTTTCCTCGTTCTGAATCGATTCCCCTACACCGCAGGACACCTGATGGTCGTTTTCCACCGGCATGTGGCCACCCTCGCCGACACGGCAGATCCCGAATTGAGAGAAATGATGGACCTGGCCCGCCAGTGTGAGCAGGTTTTGCAAAAGGCCTACCAACCCGATGGGTTCAATATAGGATTCAATGTGGGGAAAAGCGCGGGAGCAGGTGTTGCCGGTCATTTGCATCTCCATATCGTTCCACGCTGGGAAGGAGACTCCAACTTCGTTTCCGTGATCGGGCAGACTCGGGTCATTCCCGAAGATCTGGAAACAACCTACGACAAGCTTTGGCCCCACTTTCAACGAGAAACCAAGTGAAGCGCTTAGTGTCGGTGTGTAAACATCCAAAACGGTAAAACATCAACAAGCACATTGCCGGGAAAAAGGATTTTCTTTCTCCAGTCGAGGATCTTTTCTGCAAATAGGCTTGCGGAAAGGAAATATGCTCAACCTTCACAGTCCTTAAAGAACTTTCTGAAGGAAAGGGTGCCATTTTGGGCCGAAAGACCCTCAGGCCTTGAAGGAAAAGGGCTGAGAGATTTGGGTGTCCTTGTTTCTCCAAAAATTCATTGAAGCCCGTTGAACCTCGTGGTAGGTTAGGTTCTTTCCTGGGTACGCTCTCACTAAGGGAAATCGAAAGGTTTTCCACATCTGTGGAAATTGCTGTGGGAATTGTTGTGGTTGTCACAGGTCTGAAAAGGGGGCCAGCTTGCAGAGCAGTTGCGTTGAATTTGGGGTTAGGGGGAGAACTATGGAGCTCTGGGAAAGGGTTCTGTCGTGTATTGAAAAGCGAGTTTCTCATCAGAACTTTGATATCTGGTTCAAGCCCACCGTTCTTCAGAGAGAGGATCTTGGCCAGAAAAAACTCTTTGTTCAGGTTCCCAACAAACACTTTAAGTATTGGTTAGCTGAGAACTATTCAAAAGTTATTCAAGCGTCGCTGGCTGAACTGAACCTCAAGGATTTCAGGGTCTCATTCGTTGCCGACGACGATTCAGGTGAACAGCCGCTGAGTGAAGCCCGGTTGGCGGCCGCCCTGCAAGAACCCTGTCCGGATGCAGCGCAGTGTCGTTTGAATGACAAGTACACCTTCAGTCGTTTTGTGGTGGGTTCTTGCAACAAGTTTGCCCACCTGGCCGCGGTTGCCGTGGCGGAACAACCTGCCAAGGCCTACAACCCCTTTTTTATTTATGGGGCCGCGGGATTAGGAAAAACCCACCTGATGCAAGCTATGGGGCATGTCATTAAGGCTCAAGCTCCGCAGACTCGGCTCATGTATATGTCCTCTGAGCACTTCATGAACGAGCTGATCAACGCCATCCGCTATGACAAAACCATCCAATTCAGGGATAAATATCGCAATATCGATGTGCTTTTGATGGATGACATTCAATTCTTGGCGGGTAAGGAGCGAACCCAGGAGGAGTTCTTTCATACCTTCAACGCTTTGTATGATTCCCAGAAGCAAATTGTCATGACCAGCGATTGTCCCCCCAGAGAGATTCCCACATTGGAGGAGCGGTTGCATAGTCGATTCGAATGGGGCTTGATCGCGGATATGCAACCTCCAGATGTAGAGACGAAGGTTGCCATCCTGCGTGAGAAGGCCAAATTTGAAAATGTGAGTTTGCCTGATGATGTGACGTATTTCATCGCCAAGAACGTAAAATCAAATGTTCGAGAACTGGAGGGTTCCCTGGTACGGTTGGCCGCTTACAGCAGCTTGACCGGAGAGAGGATCACTCTCCCCCTGGCCCAGGAGGTTCTCAAAAATCTTGCTGAAAACAACACTCGCTTGATCTCCATCGAGGGTATCCAGAAGGTGGTAGCCGACCATTTCTCCTTGAAAGTCGCTGAGCTCAAGGCCAAGAATAACTCGCGGAGGGTGACTGAGCCCCGCCAGATGGCCATGTTTTTGTGCCGGAAACTGACCGAGAGTTCGTTGCCTCAGATCGGAAAGGGGTTTGGGGGGAAACACCACACGACGGTTCTTCACTCGATCCGGAAGGTTGAGGGTAAACGCAACAGGGACCCCGAATTTGAGAGCACGTTAAACAAGCTGGCCAACGCAATCCGATGACCGCGGTATGATTGCAGAAAGGGAGTGAAATTATTGTGGATTTTGTGGTGAAGAAAGCGGAGTTGTTCAGGGAACTCCAGTATGCACAAGGGGGCGTAGAGAGAAAGACCACCGTTCCGATTCTCTCCAATCTTTTACTGGAGACTACGGCTGATACTTTGGTGGTGACCGCAACCGATCTGGATGTTACGGTTCAGTGCGCCTGCCCTGCCAGTATTAAAGTGGCAGGAGCGCTGGCAGTTTCCGCCCGCAAGCTGTTTGATGTTGTTAGGTTTCTTCCTGAAGCAGATATTCACTTCAAGAGCGATGGCCAAAACTGGATTCAGGTGACCTGCGAAAGGTCCAGATTTAAGATCGCAAGTCTGCCCAAGGACAATTTCCCGGAAATTCCCTCCGTGGATACTCAAGGGATCACCTTACCCGCTAAACACCTCCACTACATGAGCGCAAGCTGCATTTTTGCGATCACTCAGGAAGAATCTCGCTACACCCTGAATGGGGCCTTAATGATCCTTAAGCCAGGAAGCATCACTCTGGTGTCTACAGATGGACATCGGCTGGTTTTCGTCTCGCGCCAAGTGGAAGTCGCAGGGTTGAAAGAAGAGAAGAAGGTCCTGATTCCCAAGAAGGCTCTCACGGAGCTCAGCAAATTGACGGCGGAAGATGTTTCCAGCATTGAGTTTGGAAGCAGCGAAAATCACCTTTCTTTCAGGGTTGGCAAAAGGCTCTTGGTTTCGCGCCTGCTGACGGGACAATTTCCAAACTACGATATGGTCATCCCTCAGGAGAATGACAAGCAAGTCGTATTGAACACCCGTGAGTTTACCGATGCTCTCAAGCGGGTGTCCGTTATGGCCGACGAAGAATCACACGCAGTCCGTCTGTCGGTCACGGAGAACCAGTTGGATATTCATTCCAGTGGTGCGGAAGTCGGAGAAGCAAAGGAGAGCCTGTCTGCTATCTACAAAGGAGACTCGGTGGGGATCGGGTTTAATGCCCAATACCTGCTTGATTTTCTTTCGGGATTGGATAGTGAGGAGATCGAACTTGACCTCCGCGATGAGGAAACTCAGGGCCTTTTAAAACCCAAGCCAAAAGGGGAATATCTTCATCAATATGTGCTGATGCCCATGAAGCTTTAGCGTCTCATCCCAGGAATACCGGGGCGTTTACGGCAAGGGCTCCGGCGTCGAGTGAGCGAAGCGACGAAGACACGAGGTCTGTGTTCATCGTGGAGGAAGAGGGGCAAAGAAATCGATTCCGTCCTGCCGTCAGCCTTCGGACTGATGGGGGTAGCGGCGATTTCTGTGTCGCTCGTCGTGGTCGATCTTCCTGCATCTCCTTTTCCTCGCTTCTTGATCCCCCATCAACAAGCATCAGGGTAATCCTGGGACGAGACACTGGCCCGGAATTTCGCAGAACTTCTCGTGACCGAGCGGGGAACTCACCGACCTGATCGCACTTCGATCGATCGACAGCATTCTCTTCGCCCTTGGAATGGGGGCCAAATCCCCTCCAGCGAGGCACTCAGCGCATGACTGCCCCCTGCGGGTGACTTTGTTGCTGTAGCAGAGAGTGTCATGAAGGTCTCTATCCCCCTCTCAAAAACTCCATCCGACCGACCAATTTACCCTTTTTAGCGGGCTTTGGGCGGGCCACATTGGCCGCGGTTCAGAAAAAGAGCCGGAACCACAATATGCAGTGGTTCAGATAATATGCACACACAACATATTCAACATGAAGCGGGAGTCAACAGGGGTCGTATGCTATACTGAGAGCAGCTCAGGAGGGGATGACAATGTATGGCTGAGAAAATCGAAGCACTCGATCTCGAGACAAGCTACACCGCTGACAAAATCAAGGTTCTGGAGGGTTTGGAGGCCGTTCGAAAGCGCCCGGCCATGTACATTGGTTCTACTGGAGCTCCGGGACTTCACCACCTGGTTTATGAAGTCATAGACAACTCGGTGGATGAGGCGCTGGGGGGGTATTGCAAGAACATTTCCCTGATTATTCACATAGACAACTCGGTGACCGTAATCGACGACGGACGAGGAATCCCCGTCGATATCCACCCCGAGAAAGGGATACCGGGCGCAGAAGTGGTGATGACAACACTTCATGCCGGTGGGAAATTTGATCACGACAGCTATAAGGTTTCGGGTGGGTTGCACGGCGTGGGGGTGTCGGTGGTCAATGCTTTGTCAGAGCGATTGGACCTGGAGATATGGCGTGACCACCTGGTTTACTGCCAGAGCTACGAGTTCGGCATTCCCGTGACAGCTTTCGAGAAGACCGGCAAGACCAAGAAGCGGGGAACGAAGATCACTTTCAAACCCGACACTCAAATTTTTGAAACGTTGGAGTTCAACTTCGATACCTTGGCTCAACGCATGCGGGAAATGGCCTTTCTCAACCAGGGATTGGTCATTGACGTTGAGGACTTGCGCACCGATAAGAAGCTGAAATTTCAATACAAAGGCGGAATCATCGACTTCGTTGAGCACCTCAACAGGAACAAGAACGTCTTACACAAAAACCCCGTTTATATCCGGGCGGGAAAGGACAATATTGAGGTTGAGGTCGCCCTCCAGTACAACGATGGTTATAACGAAACCCTATTCTCCTTTGCCAACACCATCAATACCATCGAAGGGGGCACTCACCTGGCAGGATTCAAAG
>CBDUTA010000263.1:0-5300 GCA_965369785.1 uncultured bacterium | reverse complement strand
TCTCAATGAGAATTTGTGATTTGTGAATAACGGTCACAATGCACTATTCTCAGAGATGGGGACGAGGCAGGAACCTCCGGAATGTGGGAGGCACCTCAGGTGCCGAATCCGAGCAACTCTACCCCTAAGAAATAGCCCAAACATGCGATCCCGAGTAGTGAGGGGTGAGTGAATAAAAAGACCGTCACGGATGTGGATGTCAGTGGGAAGAGGGTGCTGGTCCGTGTGGACTTTAATGTCCCTATAGACCAGGGAGCCGTTGTCGATGACCGGAGAATTCAGGCGGCATTACCGACTCTCCGCTATCTACTCGAACAAGGTTCCCGCTTGATACTCATGAGTCACCTGGGCCGTCCACAGGGTCCCGACCCCAAGTTTGTCATGGATCCGGTGGCTGAACGGCTCAGTCAACTCCTGGACCGGCCGGTCAGGAAAGTGGATGATTGCGTGGGTCTCGAGATTGAAAAGGCGGCACGGGACCTACAACCTGGCCAGATCATCCTCTTGGAGAACACTCGCTTTCACCAGGAAGAGAAGAGCAACGATCCGGAATTCTCGAAGCAGTTGGCCTCGTTGGGCGAAGTTTTCGTAAACGATGCCTTCGGCAGCGTCCACCGTGCCCACGCCTCAACCGCCGGAGTCACCGATACGCTGCGTCCGGCGGTAGCCGGTTTCCTGCTGCAGAGGGAACTGGAATACCTGGATCAGGCACTGTCCCATCCGGTTAAGCCCTTTGTTGCTATCCTGGGCGGAGCAAAGATATCCGACAAGATTGCTTTGATTGAAAGCCTGTTGAGCCGGGTTTCCTGCCTGCTCATCGGTGGAGGCATGGCCAATACTTTTCTAGCCGCCCAAGGCCTGGACGTGGCCAGTTCGCTCATGGAAGCGGAAGTCACCGAGGTGGCCGCAAAGCTGCTGGCCCGATACCGGGATCAACTGGTTCTACCCGTCGACTGCCGAGTTGGAGCCGAATTCCAAGCCGATACCGAGTCCAAAGTCGTGCCCGTCGATGAGGTCCCCGCAGATTGGAGGATTCTCGACATTGGACCTGAAACGATCGAGCGATTTGCTGAACGATTGGAGTCGGCCGGGACCGTCTTCTGGAACGGACCGATGGGTGTGTTCGAATTTCCTCGATTTGCCCAAGGGACCGTGGCCGTGGCTCAAGTTTTGGCAGGACTGCAGAACGCCACCACCATTGTCGGTGGTGGCGACAGCGCCGCCGCCGTTCAACAGGCAGGACTGGCCGATACCATGAGTTATATCTCGACGGGTGGGGGAGCCAGTTTAGAGTTTCTGGAAGGAAAAAAGTTGCCCGGTGTGGCCGCCTTGGACGACAGGTAGGCGTGGAGGAGAGAATGTCTACAGTAGCAGACAGGTTCCCAGCGGGTGTGTTGACGGGTTCACAGGTTCAGCGGTTATTCGCTTTGGCGAAAGAGAACCAATTTGCTTTACCTGGCGTGAATTGTTCAGGGAGCAATAGCGTCAATGCCACGTTGGAGACGGCCCGAGAGGTCCATTCGCCGGTGATCATACAGTTTTCCAACGGTGGAGCTGCCTTTTGCGCGGGGAAAGGGCTGGACAATGCCGATCAGCAGGGCGCTATCAAAGGTGCCTGCGTGGGAGCCCATCACATCCATCAGATGGCACCGGTGTACAATGCCCGGGTCATGGTGCACACCGATCATTGTGCCCGAAAGTTCCTACCCTGGGTGGATGGCCTGTTGGAGGAAGGGGAGGCGTTCTACAAGGTTCACGGCATTCCTCTGTTTAGTTCCCACATGATCGATCTTTCCGAGGAGCCACTCCAGGACAATATTGAAACCTGCAAACGATATCTGGAGCGAATGAGCGAGATGGACATGACGCTCGAGATCGAACTCGGTATGACCGGCGGAGAAGAGGACGGGATCGACCACTCCAAAGTCGATAGCTCCCGGTTGTATACCCAGCCCGAAGAGGTGGCCTATGCTTTTGAGGAGCTCATGAAAGTGAGTGACCGTTTTACCATTGCTGCCGCATTTGGCAATGTGCATGGCGTCTACCGGCCAGGCAACGTGCGACTGCGTCCCAAAATACTTTTGGACTCCCAAAAATTCGTCCAGGATAAATTGGGGACGGCGGCCAAACCGGTCAATTTCGTCTTTCATGGGGGCTCCGGATCGAGCGTGGATGAAATCAGGGAAGCCGTCTCCTACGGGATCGTCAAGATGAACATCGATACCGATCTGCAGTGGGCGTTCTGGAACGGAGTGAGGCTGTACGTCCAGGAGCATGAAGGTTACCTTCAGTCCCAGATCGGCAATCCGGAGGGACCTGACTCGCCCAACAAGAAGCACTATGATCCCAGAGCATGGCTGAGAGAAGGTGAAGATTCCTTCAAGGTGCGTCTGATCGAAGCTTTTGAAAGCCTCAACAATGTCAATACCCTGTGTTATCCAGTAGAAGACGGATGAGTCACTCAATCAAGACCATAAAGGCTCAAGAAATTCTGGACTCTCGCGGTAACCCCACGGTCGAGGTAGAAGTGCTTCTGGAGGATGGCTCAAGGGGAAGAGCTGCCGTTCCCTCCGGGGCATCGACCGGTGTTCATGAAGCCTTGGAGTTGCGCGACGGTGACCCCTCCCGGTTTCTCGGCAAAGGAGTGAGCAAGGCGGTGGGGAACGTCAATGATGTGATTGCCCGCGAGTTGAAAGGATGGAACGCTACAGACCAGGAAGGTATCGATGCCTTTCTTTGCCAACTGGATGGAACCTCGAACAAGGCCCATTTGGGGGCCAATGCCATTTTAGGCGTGAGCCTGGCGGTTGCCAAAGCGGCCGCCAAGAGTCAGGGACAACCCCTCTATCGCTACCTGGGAGGGAGCGGCGGAACCACGCTGCCCGTGCCGATGATGAACATTGTCAATGGAGGTGTACACGGAGGGTGGCAGACCGACTTCCAGGAGTTCATGGTGATGCCTGTGGGTGCCGGAAGCTTTCGCGAAGCCCTGCGCTGGGGAACAGAGATTTATCACACTTTAAAGAAAGTGCTGAAGGTAAAGGGGTACAACACCAACGTAGGGGATGAAGGAGGTTTTGCACCTTCCTTTAAAAAGGGGAATGAGGAGGCCATCGAGGTGATCCTGGAAGCGGTCGAGCAGGCAGGCTACTCGGCCGGCGACCAGGTCATGATCGCACTGGATCCTGCCACCTCGGAAATCTATGAAGACGGGCAATACCAACTGCGCACAGAAGGGAAGAGCCTCTCCAGCGAAGAGATGATCAGGCTCTGGGAACAATGGATCACGCGCTACCCAATCATCTCTCTTGAAGATGGCCTGGCCGAAGATGACTGGGAGGGCTGGTCAGCCCTCAGGGAAGCTATTGGAGATCAGGTCCAGTTAGTGGGCGACGACCTTCTGGTGACCAACGTGGAACGACTCAAGAAGGGCATCGAGAGGAAATCCGCCAACAGTATTTTGATCAAGCTCAATCAGATCGGTTCCTTGAGTGAGACCATCGCTACTGTGGAAATGGCCAGAAAAGCTCACTGGACAGCGGTGATCTCCCACCGCTCGGGTGAAACTGAAGACACGACTATCGCCGATCTGGCGGTGGCCTTAAATGCCGGCCAAATCAAAACCGGTGCTCCTGCGCGATCCGACCGGGTAGCCAAATACAACCAGCTCCTGCGCATTGAAACTGAGTTGGGTGACCGTGCCCGTTATCCGGGACGAGATGTCTTTAGCAACCTGAAACCATGAAGGCACATCGACCCGTAGCCCTGATTATTCTCGACGGCTGGGGCATTCGGGAAATCAAGACAGGTAATGCGGTGATGTTGGGACGTACCCCCAACTACGACCGTTGGACCGAGACCCTGGAGAGAAGTGTCTTGGACGCTTCTGGGGAAGCGGTTGGTTTGCCTGAGGGGCAAATGGGGAACTCGGAAGTGGGACACATGAATCTGGGTGCGGGCCGAATCGTTGACCAGGATCTGACGCGTATCAACAAGGCCATTAGGGACGGATCATTCTTTGAGAATGAGGTCCTGGTCAGAGCGCTGGACAAGGTCCAAAAAAAGGGCAAACTCCATCTCGTTGGTCTGTTTGGAGAAGGGGGCGTTCACAGCCATAGCGATCATATGTATGCCCTCTTGCAATTGACCAAGCGAAAGAACATTGAACCCATTCTTCATTTGATCACTGACGGTCGCGACACCCCGCCCCAAAGCGCGTTGAGTTTTGCCAAAAGGCTGGAGGCGTCCTGTAAGGAAACTCCAGCGCTGCTGGCCTCCATCTGTGGCCGTTATTACACCATGGACCGTGATCGACGCTGGGAGCGAACAGAAAAGGCCTATCGGCTGCTGGCCCTGCACCAGGGAGAGGACGGAAAAACGGCAGCCACCGCCAGTGAAGCACTCGAGGCCTCGTATGCCGACGGTGTGTCCGATGAATTCATGTTACCGGTGGCTCTGGATGTCGGCCAAGAAAAGGTGACGGTGGAACCGGGCGACTGTCTCCTCTTTTTCAATTTTCGGGCCGATCGGATGCGCCAAATCGTGCAGGCCTTTATCTCCTCCAACTTTGACGGATTTGAGCGTGAGTTTATTGGCGATGTCGACATCCTCAGCATGACTTCTTACAGCGATCCATTCACTGCCTCGGTGATGTTCCCGGACGCGGAAATCGACAATCCTCTGGCTGAGGTATTGAGTCAGGTCGGTTGTCGGCAGTTTCACACTGCGGAAACCGAGAAGTATCCTCATGTGACTTATTTTTTCAACTGTGGTCGCGAGAAACTCTTTGACGGTGAAGACCGTCACCTGGAGCCGTCACCGAAGGTTGCGACCTACGATTTGCAGCCTGAAATGAATGCCTATCCTTTGACGGAAGTCATTCTTGATCGCCTCCAGAAACAGGACGACGACTTTATCTTCATCAATTTCGCCAACCCGGATATGGTGGGGCACACCGGTGTCCTGGAGGCTGCCATTCAGGCCGTGGAAACCGCAGATGAGTGTGCCGGTCGCGTGGTCGAAGCCGTGAACAAAAAGGGAGGGGTGGCCATCGTCACCTCTGACCATGGCAATTGCGAGTGCATGATCGATGAAGCGACCGGTGAACCGCATACCTACCATACGACTCAACCGGTACCCCTTTTCATTATCGGGGAGGGCGACCGCAGGCTCCGTCCAAGTGGCATCCTGGCGGATGTCGCCCCCACCGTTCTTGAGTTGATGGGAGTCCCCAGGCCCCCTGAGATGACTGGGAAAAGTCTGATAGAGCTCTAGCCCGGATTATGCATAGTTCGGGCTAG
>CBDUTA010000262.1:0-5303 GCA_965369785.1 uncultured bacterium | reverse complement strand
TGGATGCCCACCGTTTCCATAAACCTGTAGATATGCTGGGTGACCGCCATCATGGTGTAGTCGGCGTCCCTTTGAGGGTTATCGGTATAGCCCTGCCCGAGCTTGTCGATCACATATACATGAAAATGTGAGGCCAGGTAATCAAAAATGGATCTCCAATTATTGGAAAAGTGGGCCGTAGAACCGAAGCCCCCTCCGTGGACCAGCACCATGGCTTCTCCACTTCCTCCTTCCAGATATCCGGTTCGGACTCCATCGACGTCCACAAACTTGACCTCATCTACTGCTGCTGCGTAAGACAGCGTAGAGCTCAAGAAAAGCACAACGGCCACACTGGCTACAGAATGATTAAAGAAAACTAGGCTCATCTTGGTGCTCCCCCTTTTACCTTGCTTGTGAAGACGCAAGCGGCTATATACGATGTGAAATCCATGCTACTTTAACCCGGAAACAGGAGAAGGACAATGGCAGCCAAAAAGATTCTCATGCTGGTAGGCGATTTTGTCGAGGACTACGAAGCGATGGTCCCTTTTCAGATATTGACCATGGTCGGTCACACGGTCCACACGGTCTGTCCCAACAAAAAGGCGGGCGAATCGGTGGCCACGGCAGTGCACGACTTTGAGGGCGACCAGACTTACACCGAGAAACGAGGTCACAACTTTGCCCTGAACGCCAGCTTCGAAGAGATCCAACCCGAGGCCTACGACGCACTGGTCATCCCGGGAGGGCGGGCACCGGAATACCTTCGACTCAACGAGAGCGTTCTGGACATGGTGCGCCACTTTGCCCAGGCCGACAAACCCATTGCCGCCATCTGTCATGGGCTGCAAATATTGACGACCGCAGGGGTGGTGGAGAAAAAGTTATGCACCGGCTATCCGGCCGTTCAGCCGGAACTGATCCAGGCGGGTGCCCAGTGGGGTGAGGTCAATGACACCTTCTCCAATGCCTATGTGGACGGGAACCTGGTCACAGCAGCAGCCTGGCCCGGCCATCCGGAGTGGATGAGCAAGTTCTTAGAGGTGCTTGGCACCAAGATCGAGCCGTAGGCCGGGAGTGGGAAAGGAGACCGCCAGGGGCGGCCTCCAGGCAAATCTCAATTCCCTTCCAGGAATCCGGCTGTCGCTTCCTCATCGGTAAACTCGTAGACAGGACCTATCGAGTTGACGCCAAACTCCCTGGCCAGAGCTGCTTGCAACTGAACGATCTTGCCGCCCACCATGGTCAGGGGAGTACGAATTTTCAAGATATCGTCCACCGGAATGGTGAAGTAGTCCCGATCCAGGATGACCAGATCCGCGAATTTGCCGACTTCCAGGGTTCCGAGTTGGTCGGGTTTCGTGACATACTCAGCCGCCCACGAGGTCCACATCTTCAGAGCATGCACTCGGTCAATCCGTTCGTCAGGCTGCCAGACCACCCCATCAAATTTGCGAGTAATCGCCTGCCACAGCTTGTTCATGGGAGGTGTCCTCCCATAACTCTGCCCAACCAGTTTCACACCCGATTCAATCCAGGTTTTGAAAGGCAGCATAAAGGGCTGGATTTGCTCTCCGTAGTCTCGAATCCAAGCCGGTGACTCATCGACCAGGGCGGGATCGCAGCTCAAGATAATCCCATAGTCCACAAGTTGCTTGATCATCTCGGGATCTTTTCCGATCAGATTGCAGTGCTCGCCTGTCAATCTCATGTCTCGTACCTGCTGCATCGTCCAGCCATTGACTTCCCGGGCCATATCGATCATCCGAAAGAAGGCTCGCGCACTTTCGCTGCCGCAGATGTGGATTCCCGCCAGCCGCCAACCGGCAGCGGCAGCGTTTTGAAGAGTATCCCAGGGCAGTTCTCCGGGTACCGGGCAAATTTCTCGAGCCTTGATGTGAGCTGGAGCCACCGTATCCGCTCCCGTGCACGATTCCGGATAGCGAGAATCCCAGCGCTCGGAAGCCACACCGTCAATCCACAGGTAATCGTCCCCAATACCCTGCAGCACTCCCGTACGGCGATAGATCTGACGGGTCTGTTGAGGATCGGTGGGCAGGCGATGAATTTCATAGTGGGCCGAGAAACGGATCGGCATCTGTCCCAATCCGGCCAGGGTGGAGTACCCGCTCATGATCTTGGGAAACTGAATACGGCTTGAAAATGTGGTGATCCCCTTGGTGGCGGCTTCTTCCGAGATGATTTTGATGGCCTGGGCCAAAGTGGCCAGAGGCAGTTTTTCCAGAAACAACTGCCAGGTGATGACCGACATCTCCTGGCTGCCCACCCATCCGATTTCGGCAATGTCTTCTCCAATAACGTCCCCATGCATGGTCTCATGGATGGATGCGGCATATCCGGGAAGAAAATCCTCCATGATCTCCAAGGCCTTGGAATTGATATTCCCTCTGTTGCCGGGCCGCATCAACACCGGGTTGTCCGGTGCCCACTGATCGAGAGTCCTGCGGTTGGTCAAACGTCGGGTCATTCCCCACAGTTGGAGCTGCTTGGGTAATTCCTCAGGATGCCTGTTCAAGCTCAATACAATCCAGTCACCCGGATCCACCTTGGTGACCGCCTCTTTAATGGCATCCCTCATGATGCCCTGGGTTTTCTCCAGGTCGCTGGGGTCGGCTGTAGCTGAGGTAAAAAGGACACCTTTGGGGGGATACTCAAAGCCGAGCCGATCCAGCAAAGCGATCGCACCACCGTACATGTGATTGTGGGGCTCGATGATGCCCGGAATCAAGGTCCTCCCTTTCAGATCAAAAATCTGAGTATCGGGCCCTGCTAGAGCCCTCACCTGCTCGTTGGTCCCCAGCTTCAGGATCTTGTCCGCCTTGACGGCAATGGCCTGATAGATGGTCCCCACATCGGTTGAACGGGACGCATCGTCCATGCTCACGACCTTACCGTTCAAAAAAATGGACTCCGGATATCCAAGTCGGGCGACTTCCGGAGGCAGTTGACCGAAGGCATTGGAAAGTTGGAAGAAAAGCAGCAAGGCCGGAACTGGCCAGGCACCTAGAGTTCTGATGATCGCTTGATGGTTCCTCATAGATCCTCCCTTTATGTTTGAACCTGACCGTAAGATTTTCTTGAATATTAAAGCGTTCGGGAGTAAAAGGCAATCGAGATCGACCCAGACAGCGGTTGCGACAAAATTCTTGAGGGGGCATAATCGCCTCCACAGTCCGATGATTTTCAAAGCCGAACGAATCCTGCTCACAGAGAGGAAGCTACGGTTGAACGACGGGATGTGTCGAAGGGCCTGGCCACTGGTGGATGACAGGAGGTTCGGGCCAACAAGAACAGGAAGTGATTGAGTATGCAGGGTAAAAGCGCTATCCGAGTCGTGACACTTTCGATCGCCTTTTTGCTTGTGATTCCCCTTCTGGCACTGGTCCAACAGCCGGAAGCACAGGTGAACTCCCCCGCTGACGAAAATGGAGAAGAACTGGTGCGCAGCCTATGCACCTCCTGTCATTCCGTAGAAAGGGCGGTACCGAGGGGCAGAAGCCGGGAGGAATGGGAGAGAACGGTCCAGAATATGGTATCTCGAGGAGCCCGGATTCTCAGCGCCGACGCAGAAACCATCATCAACTATCTGGCTGACCAGTACCCGGAAGGGGCTTCACCCATGCTGGAGATGCGGCTTCTGGTCTGGGTCGATCACCAGGGAAATGTGGAACCGCTGGCAGCACCTCCTCGAAGCTACATGCGGCCGCGACTCTCCCCGGACGGCACCCAGGTTGCGGTGGAAGTCCTACTGGACAAACGGGATATCTGGATCTTTGACATCCCCACCGGTGAGCTACGACGATTGACCTACAAAGGAACCAATCGTTCCGTCCTATGGGCTCCCGATGGCCGCCGAGTGCTCTTTGGCTCGGACCGTCACCAGTCCCCTGAAGGAGGACGATCCTTTCGTGACGATCATGAAGCTTACTGGATGCCCGTCGATGGCATTGGGGAAGCTGAGCGTCTGACCCATGCTCCACTCAATCACGGTCCTCAGCGGTGGACCCCCGATGGCAAGACTCTCTCTTTTTATGAGATTCACCCCGAAACCGGTCGTGACATCTGGATGCTCCCCTTTGAAGGGGACCGAAAGCCCTGGCTTTTTCTCAAAACTCCCGCTCTGGAAGGGGGTATTGCTTTTTCAACCGACGGACGCTGGCTGGCTCACACCTCCGATGAGACCGGCCAACGGGAGATCGTGGTCCGAGCCTTTCCCCAGGCCGAGCCGGCCCTTCAGGTTTCCAAGGGCGGCGGTATCGAGGTGATCTGGCCCCCCGGGAGCAAAGACCTCTTTTACCGCAACGGGAACAAGCGCATGGCGGTGGAGATCCGCACGACTCCCACCCTGACGGCGGGGGCACCTCGAGTCCTGTTTGAAGGGGACTTTGTCCCCAGTTCCGGATCCCGGGCCAACTGGGACGTCACAGAGGACGGTCAGCGGTTCCTGATGCTCAAGAAGCTGGAGTAGGTCACAGCCGGAGGACCGGCTGAAATCCTAAATTCCAAATCACAAATCTCAAACAAATTCCAAATCATAAATTCTAAATCTCAAACAAATTCGGTCAAAACCAGACTCAAAAGGCTTAATATCAGAATTTCAGATATTGAATTCGTTTGTGATTTGGAATTTGAGATTTGTTTGGAATTTGGGATTTTGAATTTTCTTCAATGCTCCGGTGCTGTTTCAATAACCACAGCGGGACCCGCGCCCTCGGGCTCGCGCATGTTCTCGATCAAGTCCTGAACCTGTGTCGAAGGGGCTGGGAAAAACGGCGTCAGTCCGACCGTGGTGGCAAAATTGAGCAGCATACCCACCGAACCAATACCCTGCGGGCCAATCCCAAAGAACCAGTTGGACATCCCTCCATAGACGACTCCAATGATGTAGTAAGCGGTAAAACTGATCCCCACGATCATCCCTGCCGTAGCCGGGACCGTCCCCACTCGTTTTGAAAATATCCCCAGTACGATAGCCGGAAAAAAACTGGCAGCTGCCAGTCCAAATGCGAAGGCCACCACCTGGCTCACAAATCCCGGGGGGAAAATTCCGAACAGACCCGCAATGACCACGGCGAAACCGATCACGATTCGTCCCACCCTGAGACGGCGGGCTTCACTGGCGGCGGGATTCAGGACACGGTAGTAGAGGTCGTGCGCCACGCTGGAAGAGATGACCAGCAGCAGACCGCTGGCCGTGGACAGGGCCGCTGCCAGGCCTCCGGCGGCAACCAGCGCGATAATCCAGTTGGCCAGCTCCGCCATTTCAGGTGTTGCCAGCACAATGATGTCCCGGTCCGGAC
>CBDUTA010000261.1:0-5308 GCA_965369785.1 uncultured bacterium | reverse complement strand
TTGCTCGATACCCCGGTATTCTTCATTCAAAGCGATCCCCAGGCCGTCGGCGATGCGGTTGAGATAATTCATTATGCCGATCACTGCCACCGCGTCCACGATGTCCTCGTCGGAGAATCCCTGTGCTCTGAGTTGTTCGAGATCCTGCTCTGAGCAGGTATGGGCATGCAGAGTGAGCTTGACCGTATAGTCCAGGAGGGCACGAGTCGCTTCATCCAGAGGGGCCTGACGGTAGTCCTTTTTGATGGTTTCTGCCAGCTCGCGATCACCCAGTTCAGCACGGAGAAACTCTCCGTGTGCTTCCACTCAGTAGTAGCAGTCATTGGCGGCAGAGACGACGACCGCGATCATTTCCCGCTGAGTCCGTTTCAGACCCGAAGGACCATACATCAGCGTATTAAAGAACGACACCCAGCCTCGAGTGATGTCCGGGCGGATGGTGGTGGACTTCAGGATGTTGGGTATCCAGCCTCGCTGTTTCTTGAAGCTCTCGTAAAGGTTTTTGACATAACCGGTAGCTTCTGTCTCTCCTGCTGTTCGAATCCAGGCGGTTTTGAGATTCTTTTGAGTCATGATGTTTGGCGAGATTCTATTTCCGAAAGAGAAAAGGAGTCAAGGGGAGTGCTATCGAATTATTTTATTTCCGGCGGTAGACAGCAGCGTAGACGCTTCGAAAAGGGGAGACGCAGTAGTCCTCGATCAGTTGTTTGCCTGAGACCGGATGAGCAGCCAGTTCCTCGCTGAAGCGCTCTTTGAGGCGGAAGGAAAGACGCATAATGTCCGCTTTGTCCTCCCGGTGTTCGACACTGAAGGCGTCTTCCAGGTTAGGTTCCAGCTGGAAGATTTCTTGATACGAATGAGTGCGTAGCTGGTAAGGAGTGGGGACTTTTCGATCGCCCGTTGTCTTATAGTGGGAGACAAGGCGTCGTTGAAAGTCCAGATAGTCGAAATTCTTGACCTTATTGTTGACACTGATTTCAATCACGCAGTGTGCTTCTTCCCATTGGCTTTTCAGGCCGTAGGTGAAATCGAGATCATCTTTGTTGAATTTGATGCGGTGCCCGTTCTTATCGTGGAAACATTTGATCTCTTCTTCTCTCTTCTGGCTGCCGGAACCAACCGAGTGGGTGACGTAGTGAGGGGAGACCCGTTCGTACCACTCATCAATGAGCTGACTCAGTAGCTCGTCGATAGCTTTCCGGATCTGTGTCGCATCGCTTTTTGTTTTGGTCATATAATTATCTTCAGACAGGTATTATTGTAAACGAGTAATCCAAGTAGGGCAATGACAGTCCATGGTAAAATAATACTAAAATGGGGTTCACTCGTGCTTTACTCCTGACCGTTTTGGTGTTGGCCGCCTGTGGTGGTCCGGGGCGAATTGTCAAGCTTCCCGTACCGCGAGAGGATGTTCTGCACGCCTATCGTTTGATGGCCGAGGGAGATGAAATGGCTGTGGCGGGACAGAGTCATTTCGCGTTGCTCAAGTACTTGGAAGCCTCGCGTCTCAATCCCTATCACGAAGTCATTTTCAATAAATTGGCCATTGCTTATTCTCGCTTGCAGCAATTTACTCAGGCTGAAAGAGCAGTAGAGAGGGCTGTTCGACTCGAGCCCCGTTATTCTTCAGCCCACAACACACTAGGGATCGTTTATCTGGCCCATCGATCGAACAAGCAGGCCATCCGTTCCTTTCAGGAGGCCATTCGATTAAATCCGGTAGAAGCAACTTTCTACGTTAATCTGGGACAAACCTATCTCAGGGAAGAAAAGTATAAGGAGGGCCTGCGTACTTATCAGAAAGCACTGGAACTTGACCCTGAAATCTTGGAAAACGCGGATGTCATTGAGCTTACACCACAATCCACCGAGGTGGCGACGCTGGAACGGTTGTATCAGATGGCTCGAGTGTTTGCAGAGTTAGGGAACAGACAATCTTGTTTGGAATATTTAGGAAAGGCGCTTTCAGCGGGTTTCTCAGATGGGCGCCGGCTCTTGAGCGACACTGCCTTTGAAAAATTTCACCAGGATGCCGAGTTCATGGATTTGATCGCCTTGTATGGAATTGAAGGCAGTAACTCCTGAGTTGTGAGGAAGGAAGACACTTAATTCACCAGACGGCGAATTTGTTGTTCAAGCTCAGCTCGACTCATAAAATGCGAGCTGGTCAATTCCAACTCTTCATCTAACGTCGTGCGGATTTCAAAGCGGGCACTTCCCTTGAGGATGTCCTGCACTTCTCTTGAAGTCAGGTCTGAAGGGTGGGGCCCTAATGGAGAAATCCAGATTTCGTCCTCTCCACGTTTGCAGCCTACGACGAGGTGGTTCCGTTGGCAGAAGAACTCAAGGTAATCTAACGTGATCAAATCCGTTTTTCTCATCCAAGGCTCCTTAAACGACTACTTCAGTATAACGGTCTGACGCAAAAGGGTGCAAACGAGGAGCGACAGACATCAGTAACCCCGAAACAGACAGCGAAGAATGAGACACTACAGGCCATGAATAAGTTTATTTTGATGTGGGTGTTTTTTCTCTCCAGTCTCACCGCCCAGGCATCCGACCTTTCTCTGTTTGCAGGTTGGACGGATGTGGGATCATTCGGAACCGTTGCAGGTCAGGTCAATTTGAGCAACTTCAATGTTTTTGGAGTCCGCTGGGAAAAGGATTTCCTTGTCGTATTGGGTTTTGAGAACACCCTGAGTTTCTCATCGGGTTCCTTCCTGGCCACGGGGGGCGAAGATAATGGAGGCCTAAACTACAATGGCAACCTGGTCCTCAATCTTCCTGTGAGGCGAACACTTCCCTATTTCACCTTAGGCCTCGGAGTTTTGCACAGGTTTGGAACTTCCTTTCCTGATGTCGGGAGCCGCCTGACATTCAATTGGGGAACGGGGTTGAAATTACGCGGTCTTCTGGGCCCTATGGGTGTGCGGATCGATTATAGGCGCCTGACTATCTATGGCGTTCTGGACGAGAACGTCAAAACCCATGAGATCTCCGGGGGGGTGATGTTCACCTTTTGAAGAAGTTCACAGACCGCTGACCGCTGACCGCTGACCGCTGACCGCGGTCAGCGGAAATTCCAAATTCAAAACTCCAAATTCCAAACAAATTCAAAACCCCAAATCCTAAATCCCAAACCTGACCTGGAATCTGGAACGCGCCCGGAGCGAGGCACTAAGTACTCACGGAGGGCAGATTCCCGGGAAGCGCGCTCGGTTCTTCCGGTGGGGGTAATAAAAAAGCGCATAAGATCCCGGGTGAGGTCAGAAGAACGACACAAATTAATATGGTCTGAAGTCCAAAGACGTCGCTGAGGATTCCCACCGAGGGGAGAATAAATCCCGAAACTCCCCAGGCAAAACCCATCATCAGTGCAGCCACGGTACTCGCAGCCTCCGGAATCAGTCTTTGGGCCATCACCACATTGACGGGATTGCAGAGGAGAAGAAATGCTCCTGCCAGAGTGCACAGGAGCGTTGAAATCGGACCGGTGGTCAACAGGAACGCCAGTGCCAGTGGGGGATAGCCGAGCATGGAAACAATCAGAACCCGCTTACCTCCGAAGCGATCCGCCAGAATACCACCCCAGAGTCCCAAGAGGGCCCCAGCCAGCAGAAAAAGGGTCAGGCCCAGAGCTGCCTCCATTACACTGTGGCCCCGCTGGGTCAGGTACAAGGGAAGAAAGGCCACAAACACGATGTGGTTGATCGAGCGAACGACCACCAGAGAATAGTGGATCAAGAGCAGTCGACGGTTTTCCTTGAGGCGTTCTTTGAGGTGAGTTCCCCTGACTCTCTTCTCCACCCTTTGCGGTGAGGGTCCAAATTTTAAGAGATAGGCACTCATCAACACCCCGGGCAAGGCCGCCCAGTAGCTGTTGTTGAGACCAGCCAGGGTAATGACACTGGTAATATAAATGGGGCCTATCGAATACCCGATCATTCCTCCGGTAATGAATACCGCCATCTGATAGCCTCGACGCTGGTCGGCTACTTCAGCCGTAACCGCCGCCCCCTGGGGATGAAAAGCGGCGATTCCAACGCCCCCCAGGACGACCAGGGATAACAAGGTGGTGAAGCCGGGGGCAATTCCCAGGGAACAGATAAAAACACCGGCCACTGCCGGCCCCATTGCCGCAAACACCTTGTGGCGAAGGCGGTCTGCCAGATAGCCATACAGAGGTTGCATGAGAGAGCTGGAAAAGACCAGGGCCCCTCCCAGGATGCCCGCCTGAGTCAATGAGAGATTGAGTTTGTCGTGAAGAAAGGGAAGAAAAGCTCCCAACATGCCGGCGTAGGCGTCAATGAGAAAATGGGCAGCGGCAAGAGTCAGAATGGTTTTGTGGACCTTCATTGCGACAAAAAACAAATATTGTCACATATTGTTGCGGCTTCTAAAAGTCAGTCGGAACCCTGGCAACCCAACTCCTGTCCGGGCTAAAATGCTTCTGTGAAAATCTCTGATTTCGACTATCCTCTGCCTCCTGAGCTGATCGCCCAGTATCCGAGTGAACATCGCGACCAGTCTCGGTTGATGGTAGTTGATCGAGCGGGCCAAAGTTTCCAGCACCATCGGTTTCGAGATCTGCCGCGCTTCCTTTCATCGAGTGATCTACTCATCCTGAACAATACCCGAGTGATTCCAGCTCGCCTCCTTGCTCATCGAGTGGACCGTCAGGAGAAGATCGAAGTGTTGTTGCTGGGTCCTGTTGAAGGGGATGTGTGGGAAGCGCTGGTGAGGCCGGGTAAAAAGGCGCGGCCCGGCACTCGCCTGGTGTTCCAACCGGATCAATTCGAGGCCACGGTTCTCGAGAGTTCCCCTTCAGCGGTACGCCGGCTCCGCTTTAGATATTCCGGGGAATTTTGGCACTGGATCGAAAAGCTGGGGCAGACACCGCTTCCCCCTTATATTGCTCGCCCCTCCACACCAGAGGATCGGGAGCGATATCAAACCGTTTTTGCCTCTATTCCCGGGTCGGTGGCAGCTCCAACGGCGGGATTACACTTCACACCGGAATTGCTGGACCAGATCGCCCACTGCAAGATTACTCTGCACGTCGGTTATGGAACCTTCAAACCGGTTGCGGTCGAAACCGTGGGAGAGCATCAAATGGATGCTGAATACTATGAAATCGGTTCAGAAGCGGCCACCCGAATTGTAGCCCAGGAAAGGAGGGGCGGGCGCCTGATCGCGGTTGGAACAACCACGACACGTGTCCTGGAACATGTCTTTTCCGAGCATCGGAAAATCGTACCGGGTGAGGGCTGGACCGATCTTTTTATTCGCCCGGGATTTGATTTTGGCC
>CBDUTA010000260.1:0-5329 GCA_965369785.1 uncultured bacterium | reverse complement strand
TGTTCCCGATCAACAGAAATATCTCGGTCACACCAGCTTTGAAAACTTGGATCTAACGCTCGAAGAATTCAGTGTCACAGACTTAACGCTGTCCCTGGACTTCGAATTCCTGGACAACCAACTTCGAGTCCTTTCGCTGTTGTTGGATTCTGACGAGTTGGAAGGCCGTGCTGAGGGTAACATCAGTGATATCCAAAATTGGGTTTATCATTTTGACACCGATCTTTCTGTCGATCTCGCCCGACTGGGAAAGTCCCTCTTCGGCTCTCATATCCAGGAAGGTCTTCTCTCTCTGAGGGGGACACTCTCGTCAAGGGAAGGAGACTTTTTATTCCAGGGAAAAGTGCGCGCTGATTTGGTTCAATGGGACAATCTTCCTTTTCAGAACATTACAGCCAATGTCCTCGTGGATCCTGAAGCGGTGACCCTCAAGGGTCTGGATGCTCAACTCTATGGCGGCAGCGTAAGAGGAGAGGGAAAGCTGAATTGGAAGGGTGACGGCACCTCTGTTTTGCAGGTTGACGCATCTCAGGTGACGATGGCTCCTCTTCTTTTCGATTTGGGCCAGGAGACGATCCAGGTCAGCGGTTTCACAGGTTTCACCGGCCATATTAGTTGGCCCGGACTTCAGTGGGGAGAAGCGAGTGGTCAAGGTCACCTTTCCTACCAGGGAGCGTTCCCTCCTCTAGGTCCGAAAGACGATTCGATTGTCCCCGCTCTTTCCTTCCAGGGACACTCCTCGATTTCCTTTGAACAACAGGAACTCCACCTGAAAGATGGGGTCCTGCGTACGCCCGCCAGCGTGATCAACTATAGCGGTTCTGTGAGCTTCTCGGGAGCTTATCGATTGGAACTCGATCTCCTGTCCCAGCACAGTGAGGAACTCTTCACACTGGCACGATACACAGAAATTCCAAAACGATTCCTCGACCAGGATACCATCGATCTCAGGGGACCCACCCAAATCTCGGGAACACTCGAAGGAGGGAAATATCCGTTTGGTCTGAGAGGAACCGTCCAGAGTGAGCAAATCTATTTCAGAGACAAATTGCTGGGTGACTTCGAATCCCAGGTCCGTTTATCCAAGGATACCTTACAGCTTGAGGATGCTCAGCTCCTGGGTCCCGGATTCGATCTTCGTGCTTCATTGCTTCTGGTCCTCGACTCTACAGAAGTCCGACCCTTGAAGGCTCTCGAACTTCAATTGAATGAAGTTCCGATAGAGCGTTTCCTCTCCGCTGCCGACCAGGCGGTCCCTATTGAGGGAGCCCTCAGCGGTCAACTTCAATTGGAACAGATCGATCTGAGTGATTACAGGGGCAGCGGGAGGATTTCCGTTTTGCATCCCGGAATCTACGGAGAGCGGCTCGACCGTTTCAGTGCACAGTTCGAAGTTGAGGGTAGAAAGATTCTTTTGCCGCAATTTCAGGGCTCCATCCAGCAAGGCACTGTCTCCGGCCAGGCAGCTGTGAATCTGGATGATGAAACCTATCTCGTCGACATCGAAGGCAAACACTTCCCACTCGATCATATCGGTTGGCTGCAAAAAAGGATTCCAGCGAAGGGGTCTATCAACTTCAACCTCACTGGAAAGGGGAATTTCAGTGAGCCCAACCTGGAACTTCTCTTGGACGGACCTCGAATTGTCGTCAAAGAGCAGGTTCTGGAGAACGTCTCGCTGCAGGCAAAAAGCCAGGGAGAGGCTCTCGAGTTTCGTGTCCAGCATCTTTACCTGGGTAATCCCTTCCTGTTTGAAGGACAGCTCGGCCTGGTTGATCCTTTCTGGGTCCATGCCACATCGGAGTTGAAACAACTGCCCCTGGGTCCTTATCTGCGACTCATCCCTATCCAGGGACTACCTGAGGTCGAGGGTGTGATCAGTGGCCGCCTGACCCTGGCTGGCCCCTTGAAGAATCCCGCACAGCTCAAGGCAGAGGTGGAATTTCCACAATTCAACCTTTCGATGGCGGGTTACGAGCTGCACAACGTCAGCCCCTTGCAATTTTCTTATGCTGCCGGACTGGCCACCATCGAGCAACTCCGCTTGAGGGGCGCGGAAACCGAGCTTGAGATTGAAGGAACGGTTGACCTGGGAGAAAGCCAAAGTATCGATCTCAAGATGGAAGGGGCAATGAATCTGCTGGTAATGAACAGCTTCTTGCCTTCCGGAGCATTGTCCGGACAGCTCCAGTTGGAAACCGTCATCGGGGGCTCTCTGAACCAACCCCGCATCGTGGGAGTTGCCGATCTGAAAGAGGGTTTTCTGGTTCATCCCCAGTTGCCGACCACCCTCTTTGATGCGGAAGGCAGCCTCCGGTTCACTGCCAATCAGGTTGCATTGGACAGCTTTTCGGCCCGAACCATTTACGGCACTGTGAACGTGGAAGGGGGAATCTTCCTGGAGGGGCTTCAGCCTGCACGTTGGCAAATCAACGTCTCTGGAAACGGCCTCCGCCTGGAATACCCACGCAACCTTATTTCAACCCTGGACGTGGATTTGGACCTCCTGAAAAGTGACACATCCCAATTGATCTCTGGTGCGGTCTATGTGCGGGCTGCAGAGTACTCCGAAGATATCTCTATTCCCCAACTCATGGTCGAATATTCTCAAGCTGACATCGATTCCCTCCCAACCACAGGGGCTCCAGAAGTGGCCCTGGATATCACGGTTGAGGCTTACCAGAGTATACGTGCCACCAACAACCTGACCGACGTAGTGTCCAGTGCGGACTTAAACGTGCGGGGAACTCTGCAAAATCCGGTTATTCTGGGCACAGTCACCATCGACAGTGGCCTGGTGTTTTTGGAGAATAACGAATACGAGATCTCTCGAGGGATCGTCAATTTCAACAATCCGAGACGGACCCGACCCTTTGTCAATTTGGAAGCTCAGACCGAGATTAGGGAATTCACCATCTCCGTCGTTATCCTGGGCCCTGTCGATCAGCTGGAGTTTACCTTCCGCTCAGATCCTCCCTTGCCCACGCCGAGCATCCTTTCCCTTCTCGCCATTGGCCAGACCCAGGAGGAGATCCTGGGGTATGAAGGAGAAAGCCAGAGTCAAGTGGGGACTCTTGCTGTCTACGGAGCGGGAGCTCTTCTCAGTAGAAGTTTCGGAGAAAAACTGGAAACTCGAACCAGTCGGCTCTTCGGCATCGAAAAGTTTTCCATAGATCCATTTCTTTTCGGAAGCGAGCGCGATCCGGGAGCCCGAATTACCCTGGGCAAACAGTTAACAAAGGATCTCTCCGTCAACTACAGCACCGATTTGAGCAGCAATCAGCAGGGTCAAATCGTGGTCTTCGAATACAAGGTAACCGATTGGTTGACCACGGTTGGAACCCGGGACCAGGACGGATCCATTGCCGTCGATTTCAAGCTGAAGAAACGATTTTAAGAGGATTTGTGTCTAGCCCGAATATGCATGGGTTCTTGTCACGAAGTCGACGGAAGGGCCGACCTGAGTCCGTTGCTGCAATAGAGAATTTTTGCATAGTCCGGGCTGCTCTCTTTCTGAGTCTGATTTTCTGTCTTACTCTCCCTGGTGTTCTTCAAGCCAATTCCTCCTTTGAAGGAAGGATCATCCAAAAAATCGAACTCCAATCGGACGGCCCTCTGAATGAGATCTCTTACACCGACCTTTTCAACTTGATGGAACTGCGCGAAGGGGAGTCCTACAGCACCTCTCAAGCCGAACGCTCGATCCAACGCCTCTTCTCCACCGAGATGTTCCACGATGTGCAAATCAGCGTCGAACCCGCTGGTGATCGAGTAGGGGTCAAGATCCTCCTTATTCGGAGATACTTGATCCGGCAAATCAAGCTCGAGGGAGACCTGAAACTGGACAGGCAGCGGCTGCGTCGAGAACTTGCCCTCCGATCCGGTGAAGCCTACGTCGCAGAAGCAGTAGAAGAAACCCTTGCCCGTCTGGGGGAACTCTACCGGAGACACGGTTACTACAGTTCCCGAATCCAACCCCGGTTTGAACTCCATCACCCAACAGCGCGCCTGAGTCTGACATTCCAGATCGAGGCTGGTGATCAGGAACTTGTGAATCAACTTGATCTTCGTGTTGAGGGAGATCTGGATAAGGAACAGATCCTCTCTTTGGCCAAAACCCATGAAGGAAAGCCTTTTTCCCGGGTTCAGCTGGAAGAAGACCTGAAAGCCATCGAGGACCATCTCATCTTGCAAGGCTACCTGCGATGTAACGTGAGCGAAACCGTTCGATACCCTGATGATGAAAACGGGGTATCGCTGACTGTCTTCATTGCCACTCGAGAACACACTCAGATTGAATTTCAAGGCATCGAGGTCGAGCGGAAGGAACTGGCCTTTCTGCCCATCTTCAGTCAAAGAGGGACAGCACCGTTCTTCCTGGAGGCAACTCGAAAGGAACTTCGTCAGAAATATCAAGAAGAAGGATACTTCCTGGCCCAGGTGGAATACGAAACCTCCGGGCCCAGCCGTGAACCCACCCAAGTCGTGATCACGGTCGACAAAGGTCAGAAATTCAATCTCAAGAAGATCCGATTCGAAGGAAACCAGTTTGCCGAAGCGGGTTCTCTCAAGAAAATCCTCAGCGTTGAGGAAGAAGGGGTCTTTAGTCGAGGCAAGTTCTCGACCGAGATGGCAGAAGAAGATGCGAACAGTATCCAACGATACTATCAGGGCCGCGGTTATAAGGATGTGCAGGTTGCTCATGCCCTGGTTCTGGAGGGTTCTGACTCTCGTGACCTCACGTTGGTTTACAAGATTCAAGAGGGCCAACTCTATCTCATTGACACGGTTTACTTTATTGGCAACGAGTACCTCAGTACCAAGATCCTTTTAGAGGAAATTCAAGGCCACTCCGGGACACCCTTCTCCCCCTTCCTGATCGCCCAGGATCGGGCCAACATCATGGCGGCCTACGCCAATCGGGGCTACCGGCAAGTGGACTTCCGCTCCGAGATCATCTACCCGGAACCGGGGCGAGTGAACATTACTTACTTTCTCCGGGAAAGTCCTCGTTCCTTTACCGGGCAAGTCATCCTGACCGGCAACCACAGCACCCGCGAGGATCTGATTCAAAGAGAAGTGGAAATAGCTTCCGGGGACCCCCTGTCCCTGGATCGCATTCTGGCGACCGAGAGCAATTTATATAATCTGGCAATCTTCAACAAAGTACAGGTCCGAGAGGTCTCTTCCTATCAAGATCCGCTCCAGAAGAATGTGATGGTCCATGTTGAAGAAGCAAAAAGATATACGCTTTTGTATGGTATCGGTTACAGCTCATACGAAGGAGTGCGGGGTACTTTGGGCCTCGCCAACAGTAATTTTCTTGGCC
>CBDUTA010000259.1:0-5351 GCA_965369785.1 uncultured bacterium | reverse complement strand
CATGAACACCGTGTTGTGGGAAAATTTGCAGACGACGGACCAGGTCATCGCCCGCCGAGTTGAACTCCTTGTAGACGGCTTTCAGACCTTCCGGGGTGACCGATTCAACACCCACCAGGGCTCCCTTGATCTGGGCTCGATTCATGGCGTCCAGAAATTCCGGATCTTCTGCGGCCTCCATGGTGATCTGGGTAAAAAAGCACATGTCCTTCGGCAGCCTGGACAGCCGATCCATCAACTCAAACTTCTCCTCCCGGATGGCCTTCAACTCGGCAAGCCGCTGGGGTTGGTTTCGACTCTCGGCCAGTTGCAGATCCTTGAGCGTCACGGGATAGAAGTTGTCATCGGCCAGCGCGATGAATCGATACCCCTGGCGACGAAGGGCGACAATCTCTTCCAGGACCCGATCCACAACCGGCTGTCTGGGGCGCTGTCCGTCGGTTCGCCACACGGAACAAAAGGAGCAGTGTTTGGGACATCCGCGCACCGTTTGGACCGATGCCCACATATATGCGCGGGGCGGCATCAAATCCCAACGCGCTGCCAGGAATTGGTCGGGCTCGATTTGCCCTCCTTCGTAGAGTCGCTGAGGGCCCCCATTGGCGCAATCGGTCACTACCTTTCCCCAAATCACGTCTCCATCGCCTTTGACCACCGCGTGGGCACCTCCTAACTCGAAGGCTTCCTCCGGGTAGAGAGAGGCATGAATTCCACCAAAGATGACGTGGGCTCCCTGCTCACGAGCCTTCCGCCCGTCCTCGTAGCCGCGCAACGCATTGAGCGTGTGGATCCCAATTCCCACCACGTCGCCACGTTGAATCTGTGTGAAATCAAAGGGTTCCAGCGTTTCATCAACCGTCCTGGGATCTCCGAACTCCCTTGGAGTAGCGGCAGCGAGAACGTACAACCAGCGCGGAGTAATCACCCCGATACCAAAAGCCACGTCACTGGGATTAATCAGATACACCTGCATCAAACGACTCCCCTTCCCGGCAAGCTACTCTATGCCTCTCCTCTGCCCTTTTTTCTACACGAGAGTATCATAAGTAATAAAAGAACAGGCTATCAGGAAAGTCGCGCTTAAGCCAGCGGTGGCGCTACCTGATTTGTGGGCAACGCATTCCTACTGAACACACAGTCGTTGCACTCTCTTTTTTTTACCTGAGGTGCAGATTTCCGGGACCTCTTTCACCCGGAATCAACCGCTAACTGGTTCATTTTACTCCTCGGTACGTCCCGGGAAGGTCCTGCTCACCAACGATCGACTCGGCGAGGGTGGTGATGAGGGCGGTTGAAAAATCGAACCGTGGGCTGTTTGAACAATCCGACCAAAAACAACCCGGCTATGAATCCTCCGATGTGAGCGAACCAGGCGACTCCGCCCCCGCCCTGGCCCAAGGTTAAGCTTCCCTGAAGGATCTGAAGGACAAAGTAAAATCCTAGAGCTAATCCGGCCGGGACGTACATCACCCGGATAAAGAAGCCCAGCGGAATCAAGACCAGGACCTGTGCTCTTGGATAGAGCAAGATATAGGCACCTAGAATCCCTGAAATGGCACCGCTGGCACCGATGGTGGGAATCTCCGAGGTGAGATCAGTGAGAAAATGGGCCATGGAAGCAGCCACACCAGTAAGCAGGTAAAACACGATGAATCGCCCGTGGCCCATGGCGTCCTCGATATTGTTGCCGAAGATCCACAGGTAGAGCATGTTGCCGATCAGATGCATGAACCCACCGTGTAGAAACATGCTGGTGAACACGCTGAATGAGGCCGGAATGGCGACCAGCTCTGAGGGAAGAGCCTGGGAACCGAAGATGACCGCGGGAATGGCACCAAACTGGTAGACAAACACTTCCGCCCCACCCGGTCCCAGTGACATCTGGTAGAGGAATACCAGGACGTTGAAAACGATCAGGCCCACGGTCATCACGGGCACAATCTTGGTGGGATTGTCATCGCGAAGTGGGATCATCCCCTTATTCTACGTGTGATTGCTGTCTCATGTCAGGCCTTAAGGAACGATACGGGCAATGGAAAAGGCCGGATTGGAAAGGAAATGGAAACATCGGTTAGAATGAACCCTGTTTACAAAGGAGTGACAAAGCGTTAAATTGCTTCGTTTTAATCAGTTAGAAGCCTATGAGCCGGCGTAGCTCAACGGTAGAGCGGCGCATTCGTAATGCGTAGGTTGGAGGTTCAATTCCTCTCGCCGGCTCCATTCTTTTCAATGGGTTGCAGCAATTTAAATGAACCTCAGTGCATGAGAACCCTACCGTTTTTCACCTACTCGTCAACCATTCCCCACTCTTTTGCCTGGACCGAACGCACATCCTCCAAATGGGGTTCGTCTTGCCATAACTGAATATAGATGGCGCCCTCTCCCCTGAACCCCTCTGCTGCGGCTTAGTTTGAAGTTGTGGACTCGTGAAACAGGGACTGGATCAACCCCTTGCGGAACTTGGATTTTTCCACAAAGTAGCATCCCAGGACTGACAAAGGAAACAGTCTTCCTTTGTCCTCTTGATCAACATATATCGTCCCATCCACACCGCGGTAAACCAATCTCAGCGACTCACCTCGGATACGGTAGAACATCTCATCCCCTTCCCTGATCCCCCTTTTTGCGAGTGACGCATACCAGACAGGCAGGTTTTTACTAATATGCTCATAACCTGGATTGTCTATGACGCCGGCCTCGAGAACCAGCTTGGTGCTTTCGCGAGCTTCCTGAACGAAGCGATTGAGGCTAATATCTCGCAGAAAATGGACCGATACCAACACATCCTGTGCGTGAATTGCAGTGTCGGCAATTGAATCGGCAATTTCGGAAGGTTCGTCGCCGTTCTGGACGAGCGATTTCATTTTTTCCGCAACCTCACTTCCGAACCGAACATCGAGGCTCATCACCTCGACGCTGAAGAACAGGAAGCCCTTTTCGTACACGGTCGACATTCTGGAGAAAGGCCCGGTGGCCAAAGAGCCCAGATCGAATAAAGGTAGCGGAGCCGCCATGAGCGACACAAGCAGCACGATCGGAGCCCCGGAGATAGATACGGCTAAAAGAGATCTTTTCATAGCCTGCAGAACCTTGAGCGGCCATCATTTTATTGGGACTGTGGTTTTGGGGTCAAGTCAGTCTCTGTCCAACACGAAAGGCGCTTGAAGAATCCACAGATGGATGGTCCACGCTGGCTGAGATGATTCCGGGATTGCTTTCCCAGCGACTCCAGTTTAGTATTTCGGCCGGATGAGGGACACTGATTTGATAAGTACTCCCTTTCATACATACTGTGACGTTTGTTGGGAGCGATCGAATGCACGACCCGGGACTTGACCCTTTACCTGCCGCCGAAACCGAAACAGCCTTCACTGAAGTCGAGCTTCATGATACCGCTACGGACGGGCGGGGCGTAGGACGGCTCCCCGAGGGCAAGGTGGTGTTCGTGGAAGGGGGCATCGGCGGCGAATGCGTGACCGTCCGTCTGAAGCGGGAAACTCGCAGGCTGGCAGAGGGATCCCTCGAGTGCGTGCTCAAGAGCTCGGAGATGCGCCAGGATCCCCCTTGTCCCCAGGCTGCTCGCTGTGGAGGCTGTCAGCTGCAGCACGTGACGCCCCAGGGCCAGCTCACGCTCAAGAGGCAGTGGTTGATCCAGACGCTGCGGCGGGTAGGAGGGTGGTCTCCGGAGCAGGTCGACCTTGCGGTCCGCCTGATTCGGTGTCACCAGGGCAGTCCCCTGAGCTATCGGGTGAGGGCTCGTTGGCATTTTGACGGTGAGACCCTCGGATTTTTCGCCCGTCGTTCCCACCAGGTCGTCTCCAGTGAAGCTTGCCTTCTCCTTACTCGCCCCTTGGAAGATACTCACTCGAGACTGTTGGCCCGGCTCAAGGCTGATGAACTGAGCCGGTTGTATCGGAAGGCAGGGCTGGTGGATCTGCAATTCGAAGCGACCCTGCTGCGAAACCAGGCCGTGGTCCTCAGTTTGAGAGCCCTGGTGTGCCGGAGACGAAAAGAGGAGCCCGAGCTTGCCAAGAAACTGCAGCTCCTGGTCAAGGAATGGAACGGCGCTCAGGTCGATAGCGAGGGATTTGCGGATGTGGCCCATCCGGAGCGTGATCAGTTCATGGTGAGAGCCCGAGTATTCGTGCAGCCGCACACCGAAGCCCTATCCCTTTATCGAGCCGAAATCCTGGATCAGCTGCAACGACTGCTTCGGCAGCCGGCTTTTTCATCTCTTGACGAGAAAGCCGAGTGGACGGCATGGGATCTTTATTGTGGGGCGGGAGCACTTTCAGACCTTCCCGACCTGGCGGCGGGCAGCGGGCACAAGGTCACCACCCGGTCGGTGGATGGGGAGACATCGGCCATCTCCGCACTGCGGCTCAATCACCCTGCCCTGGCGGCCCAGGCCGTAGTGGGCGACGTTCGAGAATTCATCCGGGCCAGGATTGACGATTCCGAATTTCCCGACATTCTGATCTGCGATCCTCCCAGAAGCGGTATCGGCTTGCCCGCCGCCAGGAGTCTGAGCCGGCTGCTCGCCGACCGACGGGCACCGACGGCGCTCATCTGGCTGTCCTGTGATCATGCCAGCTTGGCACGAGATCTCAAGCCTTTCCTGGATGCTGGCTTTAAGCTGCATTCCATGGCCCTCTTTGATTGTTTTACCTACACGACCCATGCCGAGACCGTGGCCCTGCTCGGCTGTTCCGGAACGACGAAGTAACCTCACCCAAGGGAGTTCAGGACAGGCCCCGAACTCCCTCAGACGTTGAACAGAAAATGGCTGATATCTCCATCTTTGAGCACGTATTGGCGGCCCTCGAGTCTCACCAGACCCTGCTTGCGTGCGCCGGCCATACTGCCGGATTCGACCAGGTCCTCATAGGAAACGACCTCTGCCCGGATAAATCCTCGCTCGATATCGGAATGGATGACGCCTCCGGCCTCCACTGCAACGGCACCCTGGCGAATCGTCCAGGCCCGCACCTCATCCTCTCCGACAGTGAGAAAACTAATCAGTCCCAGCAAAGCGTAGGATGAAGCGATGACCCGATCTCTGGCGGGTTCTTGAATGCTGAGGCTCTCCATGAATTCACGGGCATCGTTTTCCTCCAGTTGAGTCAGTTCCTCCTCGATCTTGGCACTTAGAGACACCACCAAGCTGTTCAAGTGATCGTAATCCAAGGAGGGGGGGGGAGAGGAGATCTGCTCTTCCCCGATATTCAGAACCACTAGGACCGGCTTCTTTGAGAGGAGCGGATAACCTCGAATCAGCTTCTCCTCCTGTGTGGAAAGTTCCAGATCTCGAATCGGCCTCTCTTCCTCAAGGGCCTCCTTGAGTCGGAACA
>CBDUTA010000258.1:0-5385 GCA_965369785.1 uncultured bacterium | reverse complement strand
ATTGGGGACTCCTTCAAGATCATCGAACGCGGTGCAGCCGATGTGATGATCGCAGGGGGGTCGGAAGCGGCCATTACTCCCATGGGAGTGGGAGGGTTTGCGGCCATGAGGGCGCTCTCCACTCGCAATGAACAACCGGAGAAGGCCAGTCGACCTTTCGACCGCGATCGGGACGGGTTTGTGATCGGTGAGGGTTCGGGTATTGTCGTTTTGGAAGAGTTGGAGCACGCCCGCCGACGAGATGCTCGGATTTTTGCTGAGATCGTGGGGTATGGCATGAGCGGGGATGCTCACCATATCACCGCTCCTCCGGAGGATGGTTCCGGGGCGATTCGGGTCATGAGAGCCACTCTCGAGGACGCCGGTGTCGATCCTACCGAAGTCGACTACATCAATGCCCATGGAACCAGCACTCCACCCAATGACCGCATCGAGACGAGAGCCATCAAGGCTGTTTTCTCCGACCACGCTTACAAGCTGTCCGTCAGCTCCACCAAGTCGATGACCGGTCACCTTTTAGGTGCCGCCGGTGGATTGGAAGCAGGGGTCAGCGTTCTTGCCCTCCATCATCAAATCATCCCTCCTACGATCAACCTGGAGAATCCGGATCCAGACTGTGATCTGGACTATGTGCCCGGTACGGCGCGCAAGGCAGAGATTCGCTATGTCCTGTCCAGCTCATTCGGATTCGGGGGAACGAACGCCTGCATTCTGTTCAAGAGATACCCGGACCACTAGTGTCTCGTCCCAGGAATACCATGACGTTTGCTGATGGGACTTGGGAGGTGAGATCAAGGAGCGAGGAGGAGGCGATGCAGGGACATCGCGTCGTCGTCGCTTCGCGAACTCGACGCCGTCGCGCTCGCCACAAATCTCATGGTACTCCTGGGACGAGACACTACCGCGGATTGTGGTATAATATCCTCTGTACACAAAGATGACTCCACCCTTGTTCTCCCATTTCTCCCAAATTCTCGCCTGTTGCTAATAATCAGCAGCGCAGAGGATGTGCTGCACTTTAATGTGACAAATCCCAATGGCTGACAACCCCTCACGAAAATCAAGTCAGAGAAGCCGGCTGGCCAAGATGTTCCTGGGCCGCAGGAGAGACCGTAAGGGCCTGGTTGCTCGTCTGATGCTCCTGGAGACTGCCGTTGGGCTTGGCCTGGCGCTGGTCGTGACCTCTTTATTGGTTCGATTTGAGTTTCAGAGTATCCCGGACTACCAGATCGGTGACATTGCGGATCGAACCATTGAAGCCCCCCGTGATTTCACCATCGAAGATCGGGACGCCACCCTGCAGAGGCAAGAGGAAATCAGATCTACCGTGCCCGTGATTTTTAATCTCGACCTGCAGGTCAATCGCCGAACCACGGTCGAGCTTCGTGGGGCCTTCACTGAAGCACGGCGCCTGCTTACTGAAGAGGGCCTCAATCCCTCGGGCTCCAACCGCCTGTCCCGAGCGGCTCGGGACAGGCTTCTCCCTGCCCTGCAGGAGTTCCTCCCCAGATTCGCTCAGGGCGACGTCCTGGAGATCTGTCTCAGGCACTCCTTCTCCCCTTCCTTAGAAAACCAGATGCTGGTGTTGATCCAGGAGGCTATGAAGCCTCCTGGTGTGGTCTTGAGCCGGGATGCCCTCTTGCGTCACCAGAACCGGGGCATCATTCTGCGCAATGCGGGCCAGGATGAATTGCTCAACGACTGGATGGCTCTTCGAGACTTGGGCCAGGCCCGAGACCTTCTTCGACAAAACCAGTATCAGCTGACAGCGGTCAGTGGTGAGGACAAAAAGCAGATCATTACTTTCCTGGACGGTTGGATTGTTCCCAATGTGAGCTACAACGAGAGCGCGAGCATGGAACTGGAACAACTGGTGATCCAGGAGGTGGACCCGGTTCTGATACGGATCAAGAAGGGCCGGACTCTGGTTCGAGCTGGAGATGAAGTGGAGGCCAGAGAGAGAATGCTCCTTGAGCAGATTCTGACTCTGCAGCAGCCACGGCGGTTGCTGGGCGAGTTCGTCGGGGTTTTTCTCATCGTCAGCTTTTTTCTTTTTACGATCTGGCAGTACTTCCTGGTTTACCAAAGTGGGCAGCAGAAGCAGCGCAATAGGTATTTGCTGGTGGCTCTGATTTTGTGTGGAACCTTGCTGGTGACCAAGATCTTCATCGCCATGGGCGATGTGATTGTGGGAAGCCTGAGAATCGAAGAGTTGCAGGATCCATTGAATTTTTATTTTCTTGCACCAGTGGCCCTGGGAGCGATTCTTACCGTTCTCCTGGTAGGCGCTCAAGTTGCCGTTCTTTACGCCTTGTCGTTTGCCGTTTTTGTGGGTCTGCTCACCGGGCAAACGGTGATGTTCGTTTATTCGTTGACGGGTTCTTTGGCGGCTATTTATCTGCTGGACCAATACCGGGAAAGAGCAGCCATCATCAAAGGAGGAGTTTTCGTCGGAGCTGTGAACATTGTGGTCGTTTTAGCTCTTCAGCTCTATTCTTCGGACACCGGTTTTCAATCGGTTCCCTTTGCGGCACGAGCGCTCTGTGGGTTACTGAGTGGGCTGTTCGCGGCCATGTTGTCCTCTCTCTTCTTGCCGATTTTAGAATCGGTGTTCGGGATCACCACTGATATTAAACTGCTCGAACTCTCCAGCTTGAATGCTCCCATTTTGAGACGCCTTGCCGTGGAGGCTCCGGGGACCTATCATCACAGCATTATTGTCGGAACGCTGGCCGAGGCGGGGGCCGAAGCGATTGGGGCCAATAGTCTGCTGGTTCGAGTGGGAGCCTACTATCACGACATCGGAAAGTTGAAGACGCCTGAATATTACATCGAAAACCAAATCTACATCTCCAACAAACATGAAAACCTCTCACCCAGTATGTCCAGCCTGATCCTGGCCAGCCACGTGAAGGATGGTCTGGCTCTTGCAGAGGAGATCAATCTGGTTCCCGAGGTCCGTGACCTGATTCCCCAACACCATGGCACCAGGCTGATGAAGTACTTTTATGAGAAGGCTCGAGACGTCGCCGACGGAAAAGACCGGAAGGTCAACGAAGATGATTTTCGCTATCCCGGACCCAGGCCACAGAGAAAAGAAGCGGCTATTCTGATGTTGGCGGATCAAGTGGAGGCTGCCGCTCGAACTCTGCAGGACCCCAATCCCAGTCAGATTCGCGGCCTGATCCGGCGTTTGATACAGGTCAACATCCAGGAGCGGCAGTTCGATGAATGCGACATTACCATGAAGGACCTGGACAAGATCCTCCGGGCTTTCGAGCGAGTGATTACAGGAATGCATCATCACCGGATTGAATACCCGGGGTTTGATTTCAACAAGAGGGTGGAAGAGAAAGAATCGTTTGAAGAGACACAGACCGAAAGTCAACGTATTCAATAGGCAGCGTAAAGTTTCTGTCGAGATGAAGGCGTTTAAAAACTTTCTGGATCAGCTTTCCAGTGAGATGGCCCTGCAGACCGGTTTTTCAGTGGTACTCGTCAGCGATAGGGCGATGAAAAACTACAATCGCGAATTTCGCGGTGAAGACAGAGCCACCGATGTTCTCTCATTTTCCAATGAAGAGGAGGATGGTGAGGAAGAACCCTACCTGGGAGACATTCTCATCTGCGTAGATGCTGCGGCTCGCCAGCAGAGGAAGACTTTGCTGACAGAACTTCAGGTGCTCTCCCTCCACGGGTTGCTCCATCTTCTCGGATACGACCACGAAGCCGATCAAGGAGAAATGGAGACGCTGGAGGGAAGACTAAGGAGGGAATTTCAACTTCATTGAGTGGGTATAGCTTAGGATTATTCATAGTCGCCTTGCTCATTGTATTGCTCTTCTTGCTCTCCGTCCTGGAGAGTGCCGTCTTCGGGCTCTCCCGATTGTCAACGAAGGTTTTGGCCGAGAGAGAGAAGGAGCCCAAGTTCCGTCTCCTGGCGGACATCGCAGAGGATCGTATCCAGTTTGTCTTGCCTCTCAAGTTTGGAGCACAACTTTCGGTCGTCACCTCGACCGTCCTCATTACCTGGATGTTCTTCAGCTCCGATTTGCTTTATGCTCCCCTATGGGCCCTGGCCGTGATGGTGGCCATTATTGCCCTGTTTCGCCAATTGTTTCCAAGAATGATTACTCAGTCTGAACCGGAACAGGTGCTTCTCCGCTTTCTTCCCCTTTTCAGACGGTTCTATCCTCTTTTGTGCTGGCTGAGCTCCCCTCTCATCACCCTCTTGCGGATTTCCAAGGCTTCCAGGGAGGACAACCAAGCGGCGGGTCCCGAGGAGGAGGCTACTGAACAGGAGATCCAGGCTTATTTGGGTGTGGGAGAGGAAGAGGGGATCATCGAGGAGGAGGAAAGTCGGCTGATTCAGTCGGCCCTCGAATTCGGGGACCTGCTGGCCCGTGAGATCATGACTCCCCGTACGGAAATCGTGGCCATCGAAGAAAAAGCGACCATCACTGAATTGAAGGACCTGATGGTGTCCAGTAAATTCTCACGAATCCCGGTGTACCGGGAACAACTCGATCAAGCCATTGGCGTCGTGTACGTTCGCAATTTCTTGAGTTATCTCGGCGACGGGACAGGCCAGGAACCGATTACCCCATTGATCCATAAGGCATGGTTTGTGCCCGAGACCAAGAAGGTGTCGGAACTGCTCAAGGAGATGCAGCGCAATGCGGAGCATCTGGCCATCCTCATCAATGAGTACGGATCGGTATCGGGATTGGTTACCATGGAAGACATGATTGAGGAGCTTGTGGGAGAAATCCGTGACGAAGATGAGCTGGAGAAGATAGATCTGACCTATGCAGGAGACGGGAGCTATATCGTGAGCGGAGGAGCCGAGATTGAGGAACTGGAGGAGACCCTGGAAGTCGACTTTGGAGATCTGGCTGTCACCACCGTCTCAGGGCTCATTGTAGGTCACCTGGGGAAAGTTCCTACTGCCGGAGAAACCGTCGTTTTGGACGGACTGTCGGTTGAGATTCTCAGCGCCGACCGGAAGAGGATTCAAAGCATGCGAGTGAGAAAGTCGAAAGCCGAAGGTGTTCCACCCTTGGAGCAGGAGGGCAGAGTCAGCAAAGAGAACCGAAGAGCTAGTGAGAAATAGGAGAGAAGTAGGAAGAGAGGGAGAGAAACAAACGAGCAGGGTCCAGCGGGGAGACGGATCGGAAACAGTGCACGAGCGGTTCATGAAGCGGGCCATGGCTTTGGCCCGTCGGGGTTCGGGTCGCGTCAGCCCCAATCCTCTAGTCGGGGCGGTGCTGGTTAAGAACGGTCAAATCGTCGCTGAGGGATATCACCTCTACGAACAGAGAAACCACGCCGAGGTGGTGGCCCTGGAGAGGGCGGGCCGGCAAGCCGCCGGGACCAGCCTCTATC
>CBDUTA010000257.1:0-5450 GCA_965369785.1 uncultured bacterium | reverse complement strand
CCCCTATTATCCTGATTTTTTACTTTTTTGCTTTTGTTTTTTATCCTCCTGCAACAATTGAAGTTCCCTGGAGGTCAGCTTCCGATAACCTCCGAGAGGAAGATTTCCCAGAACCAGCGGTCCAATCGCCGTTCTTCGGACGCGCATGACCAGATGGCCCACGTGTTCAAACATGCGGCGAATCTGGCGGTTTCTACCCTCCCGAAGAACCACTTCAAACCAGCAATTCCGTGCTCTTTTCAATTCCCTGATCTCGCATCGGGCAAACTTTTCTCCCTCGATTCTGATTCCGCTGCGAAGCTCGTCCAATTTCTCCTGGGTAGGTTGGCCCCGCACTTTGACCCGATAGACCTTTTCCAGGGTTCCCGCTCGAGTGATCCTGCGGGTCAGTTCTCCATCATTGGTCAAAATCATCAATCCTTCACTCTGAAAGTCCAGTCTCCCTACTGGATAAAGTCTTCTTCGCGAGCGTACCAGTTGGGTCACAAGAGGACGGTTTAAGGGATCGGAGGCGGTACTCAGGACACCCTGAGGTTTGTTGACGATGAAATACTCCAGAGGCTCCGGCCGAATCAGTTTGCCGTCCACCTTGACGTGATCCTGCTGAGCATCAACCTGGGTACCTAATCGAGTGACGACTTGACCATTGACCGAAACACGCCCCTCCCGAATCAGCTGCTCTGCCTTTCGGCGCGAGGCGATTCCCGCAGCTGCCACGATTTTCTGTAGGCGCTCTAAAATGGCGACTCCTTTTTACCCGTATTATGCATAAAGTCTCTACTGCAGGGAAGAAATCACTCGCCCCTACGCCGCTTCGTGACAAGAACCCATGCATAATCCGGGCAGGAGAAAACACGGCTTCACCGCTTAGAGCTTCTCCGCCCTTCTAGGGAGTGAGCACCTCTTGTAATTCTTCTAAGGTAGGCAGCTCGGAGAGATCCTTGAGCCCAAAATGAAGGGTAAATTCCTTGGCGGTCCCATACATGATCGGCCGCCCCACGACCTTCTTTCGCCCCCGGGTTTCGATCAATTTTTTCTCAAGCAGCGTGTGGATCGTGGACGTTCCCTTGATCCCACGAATCTCCATGATTTCCGGGACCGTCACAGGCTGTTTGTAGGCAATCACCGCCAGTGTCTCCAAGGCCGCTAAGGACAGTTTAGCGGAAGGCTTTGTTTTCAGGTAGGTTCGAATGTCTTCGTGATGATTGGGTCGGGTGGTCATCCTATAGCCACCCCCAATCTGGCGAATCTCAACGGCCTGTTGGAAAGAATTGAATTTCGATAGAAGCTGGTTCAGGTTTTCCTTGAGTTCGTCCACCGGTGTGTCGGGATAAACTTCCTGTAGCTGAGAAAGTGTCACCGGCTCTCTTGCCACAAAGAGAATAGCCAAAATCTGGTTGGGTAACGCTTCTTCTAACATGCCCGAATCTGAATATCCTCGAAAAGACCTTTTTGAACCAGTCGAATCTCCTGCAGCCTGGTCAGCTCCAGCAAGGCAAAAAAGGTGACCGCAAGATGAAGACGGGAAACTTTGTTCTGGAAAAAGAGCGAGAAAAGGAATTCGCCCTGTACCGTCAGCAGCCGTCTGATCTCCTTGAGCTTTTCTTCAAGAGACACCGCCTCGTGCTTAATTTCCAGGACGATCTGATCTTTATAGCGTTCCAGCATGCGATGAAAAGCACTGACTAGATCAAACACATTGGCCGATATGAGCTCCCGTTCCTCGTCTTCGAACTCGCTGTCTTCCGGGGGCCATACACTGAGCTCAACCGTTTCACGCTCATAAAGCATTTGGGCCGCCTGTTTAAACTTTTCATGCTCCAACAACCGCTCAACCAGTTCGTTTCGGGACTGCTCAACCTCCTCGGCCATCTGCGAACCGGGCTCAACAGGAATCAGCATCCCCGATTTAATGTGAATCAAAGTGGCTGCCATGACCACGAAGTCTCCTGCGATGGTGATGTTGAAATCCTTCATCTTTTCCAGATAGCGCAGATATTGATCGGTGATCTGGGCGATGGGAATCTGGTAGATGTCGATCTCTTGTTGGCGGATGAGATGGAGAAGCAGGTCCAAAGGTCCTTCAAAGACCTCCAGTTGAATCGTATAGCTATCCTTTTGCGACTCGGCTTGCACGTGCATGTATCAGTGACTCACTCCTTGACCTCACCTCGTCAGTCTCATCAGGAAACACAACTACACCTGAGGCACGAAGGCATTCAGTAGTTTATCTTCATGGCCTGACGTACCTCGGTCATGGTCTCTCGGGCTATCTCCTGCGCCTCGCGGCTCCCCTCCACTAACCACTTCTTGACTTGATCGGTGTTTTGCTCCAGTTCCATTCTTTTCTCATGGAGCGGCTCGATCACGGGAAGCATATTTTTCAGCAGCAGTTGCTTGCAATCCGTGCAACCGATCCCCGCCGTCGTGCAACCTTCCGTCACCCACTTCCGGCCTTGAGCATCGGTCAGAAGTTCATGATAGTCGAAAACGGGACACACCTCGGGATTACCCGGATCGGTACGGCGGGCCCGGGCCGGATCCGTCATCATCCTCAACACCTTTTTCGAAATGCTCTCGGGGTCCTCGGAGAGCTGAATCTCGTTGCCGTAACTCTTACTCATCTTGCGGCCGTCGGTTCCCGGCAGACGCGCCATCCGGGTCAACTTGGCCTGGGGTTCAGGAAAAACGGCACCGTAGAAGTGATTGAAACGTCGAGCGATTTCCCGACACAGTTCAATATGGGCGACCTGGTCTTCGCCTACCGGAACCGCGTCTGCCTTATAAATGAGAATATCGGCTGCCTGAAGCAGCGGATACCCCAGAAAGCCATAGGTTAAAAGGTCCTTTTCCGGGAGTTGCTGTATTTGTTCCTTATAGGTGGGAACGCGCTCCAACCAGGGCAGCGGCACAATCATGGAAAGCAGCAGATGAAGCTCGGCATGCTCGGGAACAAGGGATTGGATCATGACGGTAGATTTCTGTGGATCGATCCCACTGGCGAGCCAGTCGATGGCCACCTCCAGAACATTGTTACCGATTTGATCCACGTCGCCATAATCGGTAGTCAACGCATGGTAGTCCACAATACCGAAGATACACTCGTACTCATCTTGAAGACTCACCCAATTTTGCAGGGCTCCGAAGAAATTACCCAGGTGCAGCCGACCGGTTGGCCGCATTCCGCTAAATATTCTTTTTTTCATGGTTGAAGCGCTCATTCGGTCAAACGATCAGGCCCTGCACGAAACCCCAGACCGGACGGATAATTCTCCCCAAAGCCCCTGAAAACAAGAGCAGAATCAAAAGCATAAAACCATAAGGCCTGATGCGGTCATAGAGAACTGAAAGATGATGCGGCAAAAGGCCGGAAAGAACCCAGCTCCCATCCAAGGGAGGAATGGGAATAAGGTTAAAGACCGCTAGAATGACGTTCAGGAAAAGCCCCACATAACAGATCAGAAATAAGGGATACAAAGTATGATCCCCCCGGGTCACCAGGGGAGAGATGAGAGTCATGGTCTTCAAGCAAATCAGAAAAGCCAGCGCTGCCACCACATTGGTGGCGGGACCGGCCGCCGCAATAAGAATATGATCCTTCCTGGGATTTTTCAGGCGGCGGGAATCAACGGGCACCGGTTTGGCCCACCCAAAGATGACCCCTCCGCCCAAAAGGCCCAGCAGAGGAAAAAGAAGGCTTCCGATGGGATCAATATGGGCGAGCGGGTTCAGGGTCACCCGGCCCAGATAGCGACCGGTAGCATCCCCAAGCCAATCCGCAGTCCAGGCATGAGCAGATTCATGAATACTGAGGGAAAATAAGAGCACGCCAATATTGACGAGGACATAGATTGGATCAATCCCAGCGAAATTCACGCGACAAATGATACCACAGGGCCCCAACCGTGCTGCTATAATGGGCGTCCTGTGGGTATACTTCTCTTTAACTCAGCTTTTGGCTTTTACGTGCTGGGGCTTCTGCACAGCGTGGCAGCCTTTGTCTCCAAGCAGCAGAACATCTTCCATCGGATCGCGATTATTTCCGTGAGTGTGGGTTTCGTGCTGCACTCGGCTTTTCTCATCTACAGCGCAGTGGAAAAGGCCCACCTTCCGCTGACGGATTTGAGAGAGGCGCTTACATTTTTTGCCTGGACGGTTTCTCTGTGCTTTTTCATCTCCCATTTACGTTATCGAATTAAGCCCCTTGGACTTTTTCTGCTCCCTTTGGTCACCGTTTTGATGCTGGGAACGATTTTCATCAAATCTTCCCCGGTTCCTGAGATCCTCAGCAGTTCCTGGATTTACTGGCATACTATTTGCCTTTTTCTGGCCTATGGAATGTTCTTCGTCACCTTCATTGCCAGTCTTCTCTATCTCTTTCAAGAACGAGAATTGAAGGGTAAGAAACCGAAGACCTTCTATTACTGGCTGCCTTCGTTGGTGCTTCTGGATGACCTGTTTTACAAATTTCTGATTTCCGGTTTCTGCTTTATGACCTTGGGCCTTTTGGCAGGGGTCATTTGGGCCGAGCAGGATTGGGTCGGGGGATGGCAAAGCGACCCAAAAGTCATCGCGGCACTCTTCACCTGGGGAATCTATCTGGTACTCATCTATCTGCGTTTAACGGCGGGATGGCGCGGGAAGCGGGTAGCCCTGATCAGCATGGTCGGCTTTCTTTCCGTCCTGTTCACCTTTTTGGGAGCACGTTACCTGGGAGGATTGCATACCTTCCCATAAAGGTCTCCTGCTCTAAAGAAGTTGATGTCTTCAGGCAGGAGACACGAAGCAGCGCCTATGGATCTGGTTCTAGTCGGACTCAACCATAAAACGGCACCCGTGGAGGTACGGGAGCGGATCGCCTTCGCTGAGGAGCATCTACAACCCGCACTCAAGCGTCTGCAGAGGGAGTCTGATCTGCATGAAGGAATGATCGTATCCACCTGTAATCGAGTGGAAATTCTCGCCCACGGACAGAAAAGCCAGGCCTCAGTCATCGAGTCGGTGAAGGATTTTCTCTACTCCTATCACACCTTGAAGCCCCCTTTCCTCGAGGACTATCTTTACAGTTATCAGCGACGTGACGCCGTACAGCACCTTTTTCGAGTGGCCAGCAGCCTGGATTCCATGGTGGTGGGAGAACCCCAGATCCTTTCCCAGGTGAAACAGGCTTATGCCCAGGCCTGCCAGGCGGGAAGCGTAGGAACTTACCTCAAAGACTTGATCCCCCGAGCTTTTTTCGTGGCCAAAAAGGTAAGAACCTCGACTCAAATTGGAGCGTCTGCCGTATCCATCAGCTCCGTTGCCGTAGAGTTGGCCCGAAAGATCTTTGGGGATCTCAAAGGCAAGACGACTCTCCTCCTGGGCGCGGGTGAAATGGGTGAGCTGGCTGCCCGCAGCCTTCTCGATTCAGGAATCAGCCAGATCTTTGTCATGAACCGGACTCCCAAGCG
>CBDUTA010000256.1:0-5458 GCA_965369785.1 uncultured bacterium | reverse complement strand
CAACGTTGGCCACCGCGCTGCCCGAGATCGATCCAAACAGAGCCGAGGCACACACCCCGATCTTGGCCGCACCACCTCGTGAGCGACCCATCAAAGCTGAAGCCAAATCACTGAAAAAGGCTGAACCCCCTGATCTCAGCAGCAGCTGTCCCAGAAAAATGAAGATCAAGACAATCGTTGAGATAATGCGCAAGGGCAGGCCCAGCATCGCCACATTATCGATGCCCAAAAACGAGAACATCTCCAACACTTCGAGGGATCGTCCGGCCAACCGACCTGGAACTAGGTGGCCGAACAGGGCATAGGCGAAAAACATCAGCAGCACACCCAGCAGACTCCAGCCGGAGGTGCGGCGAAGTGCTTCGACCACCAACAGGATGAGGATCACCCCTAAGATGGTGGTCTCGACCGGTCGAAAGAAGAACTCCTCCGCCAGAATGGGATAGCGGATCGCCGTATAGACTCCTGCCCCGAGACCTAAGACAGCTGCCAGCCAGTCGTACCAGGGAACGGCCCCTTTGTGCCGCCGGACAGAAACTCCCAAAAAGACCAGGGCCAGGCTCAGGGCAAGGATCGCTGAGAGGGCCTGCTCACTATAGAGCACGAACCCGAGCCGATAGGGCAACTCGCCCGCCCACCCCAGAGCAATCAGGGCAATCATTCCACTCAGATAAGGGATCAGCCGCCGCACCAGCGAGGAGTCGGGTGCCGAGGGCATGAGACCTGGTTCATCTCCGGCTGGTTTTACCTCTGGGTTGGCCAAATGCCCTTTTCCTTGTAGAACTTGATAGCGGCCGGATGGTACTCAATCCCCACATCCTTGGCCATCCCCTCGGTGTTGAACTCTTCCCACAGCGCACCTGAAACCCTCAAATCATCAGGGTTTTCATACACCGCTTGAACCACCTGGTAGACCAGGTCGTCGGGGACGTCTTTTCCGGCGAAAAGGGTGTAATCGTAGTTCAGAAGGTTGGAGGGAGTTAGAAGCCCGGTCAGGTTGGGGGCAGGCTGCATCAGCTCTAAATGGGCCCGAGGCACATGCTCGTTGAGGGCTGCAACACTCTGAGGGGAATCATCGAAAGAGAGATAGCGCACACCGCCCAACGCGGCGTCCGTTTGCTTGGCTATAGCCGAACCCGCCGTCACAATGGCGGTCAGGACCTTACCCTGCATGAAAAGCTCCCACATCTGGTTCACACCTGAAACGGGAACCTGCTGGACGTCCTCATAGCTCAGTCCCTCGGTGGCCAGAAAACCATCAAAAACCACCTTGAAAAGGGGAGCGGCCCTGAAGCCCGAGGGCACAGGTCTGCCCTTGAGATCAGCCACGGTACGGATATCCGAATCCTTGGGGACCAGTAGGCCAACCCGAAAGGGCATCAGCGTTGCCACCATCCGCAGATCGGGGTTGGGATGGCCTTCGAAAAGAGACTTACCTTCTACAGCGAAGGTCAACTGGACAATGTTGGACACGCCAAATTCAAGCTGACCGGCATTGACGGGGGAAATGTATTGGTTGGTACCCGCCATGGGTTGGGTCCGCACCTGCAAGTCACCCTGGGAGGAAACGACCTTGGCAATGGCCGCCGAAACCTGACTTGTGGCACCCCCTTTGGTGGTGCCAATACCTGCCGTCTGGGCTGGGTCCCCGCAGGAAACCAAACAAGTGGCCGCAATCAGTAGAACGAACTTGGACAGTTGCATCAGAATCCCCCCGCTAGGGCGCGCTTGGCGCGCGTTTCAGGTTCACCTAGCTGGGACTATTCATAAGTTCTCTACTACAGCAGTGAAACCATCCGCCCTGACTGCGTTCCGCTCGGTCGGCCTCCTCAACGTACTGCAGAGAGTACGTTTGCGGGGGCCTCCGTCGCGCGCCTTGCCAAGACAACGCTTTCCCCGCTTCGTCACGAGAACCTATGAATAGTCCCAGCTGGAGTCAGCAAAGAGTATCGAAAGGGGAAAAGGGGGTCAAGCGGGGGGAACCGGCTGACCACCTGACCGGCTGACCGCCTGACCCACACGACAGCACGATTTCACGATTTGGGGCCAGTCCCCAAAATCCTCTGAAAGCTGGAACGCAGACGTTCCAGCTTTCAGAAATTAAACGCATAGGTGAGTTTGCCGATCAGGGCCCGTTCGATGACTTCACCCCTGGTGGAACGCCGCTCATTGTAAATCAGAAAAAAGTCGCTCAAGGGCTTGTGGATCCAATTGAATCGGATGTTACTGCTGATCTCCTGTAGTTCACTGTTGTACTGAATGAGAGCGTTTAAAAACATCCGGGTACTGAAAGAATATTGAAAGCGCGTGATCACCAGGTCTGTTGAAAAGTCACCTATTGGCAGGGTGATGTCATTGTGAGTCCAGGTGACTTCGGATTCGAATCGATACCCGTGGCGAAAGCCGAATAGGAAACGATAGGAATCTCGATTTCCATTGAAAAAACCACCCGTAGCCAGCCTGGCCTCCCCGCTGAACATACGGCTGCGATCGATGATCAAGAGAGCGGAGTATTCCGAAAAGTCATAGTCTCCGGTTGGAATGGCCTCATCCGGGCGAATGAAGAAAGGCTCCGTCAGTCGCTCGAACCGGAAATCCCGACCCACTGAAAAGCTACTTCCGTTTTGGAAGTCCGACCCAAATCGTGTCTCCATCTGCCGGGTTTCCAGGGAACCCGAGGTGTCGGTGATATAGTCGAGCCGATTCAAGACTTTGAACTCACGAACCCAGGGGATTCTCTCCCCGGGTCGAGGAGTCCAGGTGATGCGACTCCTGCTCTTTTCCATTCCTTTGCGGGGAACAAACCCGACCTCGGGATTGAAGTTCTCCCCAACAACCAGATACTGACCCTCCAGCACGAACTGTTGATCGGTCCAGGCAGTGGTAATATTTCCTGCCATATCCTGGTTCCGCAGGCCAGGAGTTTCCGTCTTGAGGAGAAACGAAGTGACATCCAGATGGTTCAGGAAGTTGAAGTTTCCATCGACACCGTAGGTGCGATTGTGCTGACCGCTCCCCTGCTCTTTGTTGACGAAGATTCCTCCCACATCGGAACGCTGCAGAACGTCACGGCTCACCCGGATCACAGAAAAATTAGTGGAAGGGGTCTGTTCAAAGTCATCGGTCTGTATGGAAAACAGGCCCAGCGTGTAAGGACCCGCTCTTCCCGATAGGCGCGCACCTCCTAAAACAGGGACCAGTTGCCCGTCAGAGATCCCGATGCGCCGGCTGAAAAAGGCAATCACATCCGAGTCCCTTCTCCGGACTCCTCCAATGCGACGCACGCCACCCTGACGCCCAAACTGAAAGATACTGGCATTTTCCAGGAAAAACTCCCGCTTTTCAGGGAAAAAGAGACTAAATCGAGTCAGGTTGATTTGCTGATTATCGGCTTCCACCTGGGCAAAATCGGTGTTCACGGTCAGATCCAGCGTCAGCTGGGAACTGACGCCATATTTGACGTCAAGACCCACCTCGGGCTTAAAGTCGATGCCATCCCCTTCCAACCGCACCACAGGAGCAGCAAGATAGGGTTTGACCTGCAGGTTCATTCCCTGACGTAATCCACCGATGCCTTCGAGTATTCCTGCCTGTGAAACCCTCGACATGCCGAAAGGGCGGGGAATGGGAGACCAGTGAGTTTCTTCGTTCTTGCGACGGATGCGTCGAGAGAAGTTCACTCCCCAATTGTGGCTGCCGGTTTCGTTAAATCGTAAGCTCTTGAAAGGAATGGCGATCTCGGTCTGCCATCCAGCCTCTGTAATTTTGCTTTGGACGTACCAGATCGCATCCCAGTCTCGGTTGTAGCTGCTTCCGTCACTCCCCACCTGGCTGTCCGACTTGGCACCCTGGGGATTGGTGTTGAAAACAAATCCATTACGGTTATCGTCAAAGGTGTCCAGAAGGATTCCAAAGCCATCGTCGTCAAATCCGGGAAAATCCCGATTGACACGATTCACAACCAGACCCGCCGGACCCGCCGAATCAAAGCAATAGACTCCGACATAGAGATATTCATCATCGTAAAGCAGGCGGACTTCGGTTCGCTCGGTGCTGGGCTCGCCTGTTTGGGGATTCTGCTGGATGAAATCGGTGGCGGGCTCTGCCAGTGCCCAGTCCTGCTCGTCTAACTCCCCATCGACTGTGATTGCGGATTCCACCCGCAGGGCCGCCACTGTCTTTCTGGCCTGGCGGGTGTTTTGTGGAGCGGCAGGCGGCTTGGCCAGGCCCGTGGTCAAGCACAGGGTAATCAACGGCAAGAAACCCAGATACCTCCCTTTCGCACTGTTGAGTAAGCTCCTCATCGCCGTGGTTTCCCCCACGGTGCGCCTTGGCCTTTGACAAATTTCATAGGAGCTAATAAAATATTTAGATAGAACTAAATATAAACGGAACACTGAGGGAGATATGCTTTTTACATCAAAACAACGCCATTTCTATTCTTTTGTCGCTCACTCGAGCCTTTGCTGGCTTTTCTTGGTCATTTTCACCCTTGTACCTTGTTTTGGCCAAGAGAAAGTCTCCCCCATACCGGAACTGGTCACTGATCGGCCCGACCAAACGGAATCCAGTGTGGTAGTGCCTCCTGGATATGTCCAGGTTGAAACAGGCTGGAGTCTATCACGGCAGCAGGAGAGCGGCATCCGCACCAACACTCACACCTTTCCGGGCACCTTGTTTCGCATTGGTGTTCTAGATCGAATGGAACTTCGCCTGGACTACGGCGGTGCCCTCTGGGAGCGAACCCGAGAAGCTGGGCAGAGCACGAACTTGAGTGGCTCGGGGGATATGGGAGTCGGTGCGAAATTCTATTTTTGGGAGGAACAGGACTGGCTTCCGGAGGCCGCTCTCCTGGCAGGAGTTTCTCTGCCTGTGGGCAAGGAACAATTTTCCAGTGGGAGAGCCGACCCCACCTTTCGGTTCAGTCTGTCGCACACGCTGTCCGATCGACTTTCCTTTGGCTATAACCTGGGAGCGACATGGGAATCAACCCTGGATGAGACCAACGACCGCGACACCCTCTCGCTATTCAACTATACCGTCGTTCTGGGTATAGGTCTGAATGAGAGAGCAGGTCTGTTCGTGGAAGCGTTCGGGGATATTCCTTTCAATGCCCAGGGCGGGCCAAGGAATTCCCTGGATGGAGGATTCACCTACCTGCTTCGGGACAACCTCCAGTTCGATGGTTTTGTCGGGGTTGGACTCTCGGACAGCGCCGACGATTGGTTGGTCGGCCTGGGCTTCACGGCCCGATTTCCTCGTTGACCTGTCTTAGTGGTAGGACTCTTTGATCCAGCGTTCCACAGTTTCTTCCGGATTGCGTATGCCGTCTTCGTCGATGACAAACTGCTTCTTGCTTGAAGCCTTGCGCAACAAGTTAAGCCCATGCTCATATTCCTCACATAAACCGGCGCAGTAGCTGAACAGGTCCGTGTTCGCTCCCTCGACTTTTTCGGTG
>CBDUTA010000255.1:0-5463 GCA_965369785.1 uncultured bacterium | reverse complement strand
GAGAAACAAAACAAGCCTTCTCGGCAGGTTCCTATTGACGTGGCTAGTTATTGGATTTTTTTCCATCACTGCAAGTTCACTTTACGCTCAGGGAGGCACCGGCGTTCGAGTCGGGGTGAGCATCGATCCCGACCAGTTCTATTTCGGGGGCCATCATGAGAGAGGACCGCTACTGGAAAATTTGTGGTTTCGCCCAAACCTGGAAGTAGGAATTGGAAGTGACCGCACTCTCATTGGCCTCAACATTGAGTTTGCCTATTGGATACCTTTAAAGAGCAGCCTCTGGAACTTCTATGTCGGAGCCGGACCAGCCATCAACATCCTTATCTTCGGCGACAGCCCGCCAGGACGTGATAATGATGTCGAAGCAGGCTTCAATATGCTGCTGGGCTTCGCTCACGACGACGGATTATTTACGGAATTGAAGGTCGGAGCCCTGAACAGTCCGGATTTAAAATTCGGAGTCGGGTATTCGTGGAAATGAATCGAAGTCTATGCGTCTGTCGAGCGCTCTTAACCGCTTGTGGTTCGCCAAAACTCACGACCTAGCCAACGACAACTCCAGAATTCACCAAGCCTGAACAGCTGAAGTTTTTACAAATTCCTACCTGGGTAACAATACTCTTTGGAATAAATTTTCACATAAGGCTACAGGTACCCACTGACAAGAGGGACATTTTTATCTTGCAAAAGAATTATTTTTCCGTTAGCATCGGCTCACTTTAATCGGCAGGTAACAACGCAAACTGATTCTCCTTGCTGCCAAGAATTTAAGGTCAGGTCACATCGGCCTTTTCGGGTCATTCTGTGCTGAACCCGTGACGTAAGTGACGGGAGCGGAGCACACCCAAGGCAGTTGGAGAATTAAGAGCTAAAGAATTTGATAACGGGAGCGGGAATCCCCTCCCTTTGCGGGTGACATTTTGAGGAATGATCCGCGAGGGAATCACCCTGAACCCACCGGGCTTTTTTGAGCCGGCATTTGTTTTGGAGATAGCGGCTTTTTCCGCGCCCCGTTGTCATTTAAGGGAAGAAATAAACGGAAGTGACCAAAGGATCAGAGATGTTGGAGGAGAAAAAAGAAAACAACGGGAGCGGGAATCCCCATCCCTTTGCGGGCGACATTTTTGAGGAATGACCCGTGAAGGAAATCACCCTGAACTCACCGGGCTTTTTCGACCCGGCATAGCTTGAAAGGTAGTAGCTTTTTCCGCGCCCCGTTGCAATTTTCAGGCTATCTCATTCAGGTGAGGGTGTCAACGGATTCAAGAGTAGATTTTTCGCCAAATGAGGCTTGTTTTAAGAACAAACGTCCGGAGCCCCGAAGGGGCGAAATGAAATAGCCAGGGGCGTCAGTCCCTGGAAGAAAGACGGAGCGCCAGTATAGAGCCCGGTAGGGGCGGCACTCCTTCAAAAGTGGCAATGGGAGCGGGAATCCCCATCCCTTGGCGGGTGACATTTTGAGGAATGAACCGCCAAAGGAACCGACCTGAACCCACCGAATCTTCTTCTTCTCCTCGGTGGATGTTCAGGGAGATAGGGGTCTTTTCCGCGCCCCGTTGTCATTCGTAGACTCGATTTCTTCAACCCACTCTGAAAATGCATATCCTTCACGTGGTCGGCGCCCGACCCAATTTCATGAAGGCGGCACCGGTAATCCGGGCCCTCACCGAGGGCACGAATCACCGCCAGACCCTCGTTCACACCGGTCAGCACTACGACGCCAACATGTCCGATGTCTTCTTTGGCCAGCTGGGACTGGCCGATCCCGACATCAACCTAGAGGTCGGTTCCGGCACCCACGCCCAGCAAACCGCCCACGTCATGCTCCACCTGGAGCCGGTCCTGGTGCAGAACAAGCCCGATCTGGTCCTGGTCTACGGCGACGTCAACTCAACCCTGGCCACGGCCCTGGTCTGCTCCAAGCTGAGGGTCCCCCTGGGACACGTGGAGGCCGGGTTGCGCTCCCTGGACCGGAGCATGCCCGAGGAGATCAACCGCCTCCTCACCGATCAATTGGCGGATCTCCTCTTTACCCATTCCGAGACGGCCAGTGAGAACCTGCTTCGCGAAGGGGTCCCTGGCCACAAGATTCACTTTGTCGGCAACGTCATGGTGGATTCCCTTCGACGCCTGCTGCCTGCGGCCTCCAAGTCTGACCCGGCCGCCAAGCTGGGAGTGGGACCTCATTATGGAGTGGTCACCCTGCATCGCCCCTCCAACGTGGATTCTCCCACCCAGTTAGAGCACCTCATCAGGGCGCTCAATGAGATCAGCCAAAGCCTTCCCCTCATCTTCCCGGTCCACCCCCGAACGGACCGCCGCATCCGGGAGATCACTCTTCGATCAACCTCTCAACTTCATCTTGTGAAACCACTGAGCTATTTGGATTTTTTGGCTCTGGAAAGCCGGGCCGCACTGGCCATTACCGACTCGGGAGGAGTCCAGGAAGAAACCACCTCTTTAGGAGTCCCCTGCTTCACGGTTCGCGAAAACACCGAGCGTCCTGTCACCGTCACTCTGGGAACCAACACCCTGGTCGGTCAAGACATGAGACATTTACTATCGGCCCTGGAAGAGGTTCTGGCGGGCCGCGGCAAACAGGGACAGATCCCCCCTCTGTGGGACGGAAAGGCCGCCCCCCGCATCGCCCGGGTGATCGACCAGATGCCGGGCCCGCGCCACGGAAAAGCGCTCCCCGAGTTCATGTATGGCACCCATCGACCGGTTGAGCCCGACACCCTTTATTCAAACCCGGCAAGCCAACCCACCCCGAGCAAGACCCCGAATTTCAAACCTTCAACCTAAGAGGGCTTTGTCATGTCCGACATCATCAAACGCCAAGACCTTTCCATCACTCCCGATAAAGTAAACGGGCATCCGGAAGAGTATGTCTATGTCGAGGTGGAAAGCGACACGCTCGATTTCCGACGTTATTACCAGATCGTCAAGAAGTACAAATGGCTGATTCTGGCTCTGGTGGTCACTGCCGTAACCGTTGCCGTGCTGGAGACCTCATCCACGACGCCCCTTTATCGATCCATCACCACCATCCAGATCGATCTACCCAGCAACATCCTCCCCTATGAGGAGATCCAGCCGGCCCAGGTCCCCATTCAGTGGGATCTCACCCCGATTCAGGTCCTGCAAAGTCGATCCCTGGCCCGACGGGTCGTGAATCGCTTGAATCTGGCCACCGATCCCCGCTTTAACGCCGAAATCAGTTCCGGTTTTTTCCTCCATCGCATCCCTGCTCTACTGGGTTCCCTGACCGGCTGGATTTCCAGTCTGCTGCCGGCCGAACGGACGGCCTCCCCGGCCGGGTCCCAGAACCGGGACAGCCATCTCATCAGTCGCTTTTTGGGGAATCTCAAGGTGGAGACTTCCGAAGAGCACCGCCTGGTTGAGGTCAGCTACAGCTCCCAGGATCCCGAATTTGCAGCTGTGGTGGTGAACACGCTGACCGAGGAGTACATCGAGCAAAACTTCGAAAGCAAGTATCAGGCCACCACCAGGGCCACCGACTTTCTTCAAAGGCAGCTGCGAGGTCTCAAAATCACCATCGAGAAGTCCGAAGAAGACCTCATCCATTATGGGAAAGCCCACGGTCTTCTCAACGTCGGCAAGCAGGAGGACATCGTCACTCAAACGCTGGCCTATCTCAACCAGGAATTATCCCGGGTCGAGGCCGAACTGATCGCTCAAAAGGCTGCCGATAGGATCATTAATGGTGCCACACCCGAAAACTTCCCCCAGCATCTGAACAGTGAAACCATTGTTCGACTGGAAGGCGTCCGCTTCGATATGGAGAAGCGACTGGCCGGTCTTTCCTCTCAGTTCGGACCGGGATGGCCCTCCGTGATCCAGCTCCAACGGGAACTCTCAGAGGTGGAAAAACAGCTCCAGAAAGAGAAGCGGCAAGCCATCGAGCGGGCCGAAGATGAGTATGAAGTGGCGTCTGAACACTTCCGAATGCTTCTGGCCGCCCTGGAAGAAAAGAAAGCCCTGGCCACCTCCCTCACCGAAGCCTCCATCCAGTACAACATCCTGGAGCGGGAGGTGGACACCAACAAGCAGCTTTACGAGGGTCTGCTTCAGCGGCTCAAGGAAGCCGGCGTGTCGGCCGGTTTAAAATCCAGCAACGTCCACGTCGTCGATCCCGGAGAGGTTCCCGCCGGCTCCTACTACCCGCAAAGGAGCCGCAATCTGACCATCGGTCTGATCATGGGATTGTTTGGCGGCTTCGGCCTGGCCTTCCTGCTCGATCATCTGGACAAGACCGTCAAGACCCCCGAGGACATCGAACAGGATCTCACCCTCCCTGCACTGGGGATCATTCCCACTTTCTCCACCGTTGCAAGCCCCAAGGAGCGCCGGCTGCTTTCCGGCAATGGGAATGGGTTGAGTATCCTCTCTAGTGAAGACCGTTCCCAATCCAAAATGTGGGAGGCCTATCGATCGCTTCGGGCCTCACTTTTGCTGTCTCAGTCGGAACAGGAACCGCAGACCATCATGATCACCTCCGCTCTTCCCCGCGAAGGAAAGAGCACTACGGCCGTCAATACCGCCATTGTTCTGGCTCAAACGGGTGCTCACACTTTGCTGGTCGATCTGGATTTGAGGAAACCCTCTCTGGCGGCGACACTCAAGATCAATGGAAAATCCGGCATGAGCACTTTCCTGACCGGTCATTCCGACTTGAGATCACAAATCCGGCAAACCTTTGCCCCCAATCTCTTTTTCCTGCCCGCTGGTCCCTTACCGCCCAATCCCACAGAGTTGCTCGGTTCCGACCAGATGATCAAAGCGCTGACGGTGATGCGGAATTTCTTCAAATACGTCGTCATCGATACTCCGCCCCTGTTTGCGGTCACCGATGCCCTGATTCTCTCCAAACAGGTAGACGGGGTGGTCCTGGTCGTCCACGGTTCCCACACCACCAAAGACGCGGTCAAAAAGGCCAGCCTCCAACTCTCCCGAGTGGGCGGAAAGCTGCTGGGAGCCATGGTCAATAACGTCGACATCCGCCATCCGGAATACAGCTACTACTACAACTCCTATTATCAGGATTACTACCCGACCTTCGACCCCGACACCCAGGAGCCGATGAAACCGGGTCAGCAGGTCTAATGCATAAATTCTCTAACGGCACCGACCCAATCATCCGGCGTGCCTGTCTTGCGCGACCACGATATCGCAATCCCATTTGGTTTTGATTAACGCCGTAGGGGCGCACGGCGTGCGCCCTCTTTCTCCGGAAAGTGGGAGGCCCTCAGGTTCCAAGTTTTGGATTTTAGATTTTGAATTTTGGATTTGCGCGCTTCGCGGGCTGGCCCCTCAGGTGCCGAATCCGGTTCAGAATCGGAGCAGTCAGCGCCGTGGTCTTCCGAGGGTTTCGCAAGAATCCACATGATGTTGACTATCGCGGGTAGGGGCGCACTGACGGGGGCCCGCTGGGGGGGG
>CBDUTA010000254.1:0-5516 GCA_965369785.1 uncultured bacterium | reverse complement strand
CACCTGAGGTGCCTCCCACATTCCTGCTCTTGAAACACGAAGTCACGAAAGCACGGCGTCACGAAGTGACGCATGCACGAACAGGGTGCCTCCCTTAGTTTTCTCAGCCCGACGGCACGGTTCCTGTTCTATCCAGGTCTTCGAGGATTCCTTCCCACTTCCCGGAGTTCTTGAGCAAGAGGTCTACCAGTTCGCGAACGGCCCCGTAACCGCCTTTCTCGCGGGTGACGTAGTGAACAGCACTTTTTACGGCTTCCACGGCGTTGCCAGGCGCGACAGAAAATCCTACCCGCTTCAGCAGAGGCAGATCGGGCAGATCGTCGCCCATATAGGCCACTTCCGAGGCTTGCAGTTTTCTAGCCTTCAGAATCTTTTCGAAATCTTCTACTTTGTCTCGAGAACCCTGGACGACGATTTCAATTCCCAGCTCTCGGGCCCGAACCATCACTTCTTCACTGGTCCGTCCACTGAGAAAGCCGACCTCCCAGCCCGCCTTCTGGGCCAGTCGAATAGCCAGTCCGTCATGAACAGAGAAGAACTTGATTTCTTCACCACCGGGAAACAAACCGATGCGCCCGTCCGTCAATACACCATCCACGTCCAATAAAATCAGTCGAAGCGTTTGAATGTTACCCACGACTTGAACCGGTAATGCGGTCATCGCCTAAAACATCTCCATTCCCCAAAGATCATGCAGGTGGATAATCCCGATGACTTTCTTAGAGGCATCCGTGACCATCAAAGAAGTGATTTTTCGCTGCTCCATGAGGTGGAGCGCACCTGTAGCGAGCTCACCCTCGCCAATAGTCACGGGATGTTTCATCATACACTCGCCCGCGGTCCGGGAGAGCACCTTTTCGCGCTCATTTTGAAGCAATCTTCTCAAATCTCCATCCGAAATCACTCCAACCAGGCGATCATCGTCATCCACAACACTGGTAATGCCCATACCCTTGTTCGACATCTCGTAAATCACCCCATCCATCCCCGTCTCCCTGCTCACTTTAGGAATTTTCTCTCCGCTATGCATCAACTCCCCTACCTTTGCCAGTTTTTTACCCAATCTCCCGCCGGGATGCAGGCGAGCGAAATCCTCTATATGAAACCCTCTTTTCTCAGAGAGAGAAAGAGCCAAAGCGTCTCCCAGAGCCATGGAAGCGGTGGTGGAAGCAGTCGGTGCCAGCCCTAAAGGACAGGCTTCCTGATCCACTCCGACATCCAGCGCCAGGTCCGCTATTTTTGCCAGCGTTGAATCGGTATTGCCCACCATAGAGATCAAGGGAATTCCCAAACGCTTGATAGTCTCCACCAACTTCACCAGTTCCTCCGTTTCGCCACTGTTGGAGAGGGCCAGGACCACATCCTGGCTGGTGAGCATCCCCACATCTCCGTGAATCGCCTCGGCCGGGTGAAGAAACACCGATGGCGTACCGGTACTGCTGAATGTGGCCGCAATTTTTCTGCAAATGATGCCCGACTTCCCCATCCCCGTGGCCACGACCCGCCCCTGGCAGTTGGCCAGCAATTCCACGGCACGATCGAAGTCATCTCCAAGCCGCGGGATCAGACTCGAGATGGCGTCCGCTTCAATCTGTAAGACTCTGCGCCCGGTTTCCTGGCTCATGGCTAAAAATCCTGACCGGCTGACCGCCTGACCACAGCCGGCAGACCGGCTGAAATACAAAATCCCAAATTCCAAATTCCAAACGAATTCTATTTTCTATTTTCTGCGCGCGAAGCGCGCTTCACCAGCTGGTCAATTTCCTGTAACTGACTTAGAACCTTCTCCACTTCATCGATCTGCAAGGCATTGGCGCCGTCACTCAAGGCCTTTTCGGGACGATCATGGACTTCGATAAACACACCATCCGTTCCCACTGCCACTGCTGCCCTTGCCAAATGAGGAATGAACTCGGCCTGACCGCCACTCCACCCCCCTGCCCCACCCGGCAACTGTACGCTGTGGGTGGCGTCAAAGACGACCGGAACCCCCAGGGCTCTCATGACGGGAAGAGATTTAAAATCTGTCACCAGGTTATTGTAACCAAAGGAAACGCCTCGCTCGGTAAGGATGATTTTAGACCCCGCCGACTGAGCTTTTTCCACCACATGCTGGACATCCCAGGGGGCCAGAAACTGGCCTTTCTTGATATTGACGATCTTTCCGGTAGCGGCGGCGGCCTGGATTAAGTCGGTTTGCCGGGAGAGAAAGGCCGGAATCTGCAGCATATCCAGAACCTGAGCCGCGGCTTTGACCTGGTTGACCTCATGGACATCCGAGGTCACGGGTATTTGTAACTCTTGACCCACCTTCTGGAGGATCTCAAGCCCCTTCTCCAACCCAGGCCCCCGATGAGAGTGAATGGAAGTACGATTGGCTTTGTCGTATGAGGCCTTGAAAATAAAGGGGATCTCCAGGCGCGCAGTGATCTCCTTTAATCTCCCGGCTATCTCCATACAATGCGACTCGCTCTCAATCACACAGGGACCGGAAATCAAAAAGACAGGGTTGTTACCGCCAAGTTTCCACTGGCCCAGGGCAATAACGGAGGTTGGTATCATCGATCGTCCAGCTATCGGTTCACGGTCATTGATAATGGGCTAGGATACCAACAACCCACCCCCAAGATACAGTGGACGGATACCTAGCCCGCACTTCTCACACCTCCTCTACTGCATCGGCGCAATGATCCGGCCTGACTGTGTTGCACTCGGCCTCCTCAACGTACCCTATAGTACGTTTGCGGGGGCCTCGGTCGTGCGCCTTGTCAGGTACCGGCCCTTCCGCCGCTTCGTGACTAGCAGGTGTGAGCAATGCGGGCTACTAGCCGTAGGAAGAGTCCCGGCTAGTTGGCTTCGCTGACCGAACTCTCTTGCAAAATCGAGGTTTCTTCCTGACCGGTTCGTCGCCCTTTAAACTCGGCGGCGGCCTGGATAAAGCTCACAAAAAGCGGATGAGGCTTGAGCGGTCTGGACTTAAACTCGGGGTGAAACTGGCAGGCTAAAAACCAGGGATGATCGGAAAGTTCCACGATCTCGACAAAATTTTTGTCCGGTGAATTTCCAGAAATGTTGAGACCGTAACTGGTGAGAATCTCCTCATATTCCCGGTTGAACTCGTATCGGTGCCGATGACGCTCGGAAATCTCTATTTCCCCGTAAATCTGTTGCGCCAGAGTGTCTTTTTCGAGAACACACGGATAAGCTCCCAAGCGCATGGTTCCACCCATCTCCCCGATACCCAACAGTTCGCGAAGTTTATAAATGACCCGGTGGGAACTGGAAGGATCAAATTCCGAGCTATGGGCATCCAGAGAACACACGTTACGCGCAAACTCGATCACCGCGCACTGCATCCCCAGGCAGATTCCCAAATAGGGAACTTTGTTGACGCGAGCATACTCAATGCCTCGAATCATCCCTTTGATCCCGCGGGGACCAAATCCACCCGGCACCAGAATACAATCCACCTCTTTCAGTTTGCTTTCCCAATCTTCACCCACCAGCCCTTCTGACTCAATCCATTGCAGATTCACAGCCAGGTGCTGGGGGAGTCCTCCGTGCAGCAGAGCTTCATTGAGGCTCTTGTAGGAGTCCTCATATTCCACATACTTGCCCACGATTCCAACCGTCACCTCCCCCACCGGGTTGCGGATGACCTCGACCAAACTCCGCCACGAGGTCAAATCACTCTCACCCTCAGGCAACTCAAGGAGTTTCACGATGATCGAGTCCAAACCCTCTTCGTGCAAGAACAGGGGAACTTGGTAGATGCTCTCAACATCCTTGGCCGTTATGACCGCTTCGGGATCCACATTGCAGAACAGGGCGATCTTGTCCTTGATTTCCCGCGGCAGCAGGCGATCGGTGCGGCAGAGCAGAATGTCCGCCTGAATACCAATTTCCCGCAGTTCTCTGACAGAATGCTGTGTGGGCTTGGTCTTCAGCTCACCCGAAGCTTCCATGAAAGGGACCAGCGTCAGATGAATGAAGAGGGAGTTTTCCTTACCGGCATCATTGCGCATCTGACGAATCGCTTCAAGAAAGGGGAGGCTTTCAATATCCCCCACCGTGCCCCCGATTTCCACGATGACCACATCCAGATGATCGCTCAGCTTCTTGATCGTGGCTTTGATTTCATTGGTGATATGGGGAATGACCTGAACCGTCTTTCCCAGATAGTCCCCTCGCCTCTCTTTCTCAATAACGGCTTGATAGATCTTTCCGGTGGTGGAATTGTTGTCCCGGGTCAAACGCACGTCCATAAACCGCTCATAATGCCCCAAGTCCAAGTCAGTTTCGGCGCCATCGTCGGTCACAAACACCTCACCATGCTGAAAAGGACTCATAGTCCCCGGATCTACGTTGATATAGGGATCCAGTTTCAGTACGGTGACTTTAAGACCCCGGGATTCCAGAAGGGATCCGATGGAAGCCGAAGCAAGGCCCTTACCCAGTGAACTCAGAACTCCACCTGTCACAAAAATAAACTTGGTCGGCATCTACTCCTCCGTTTTATCGCCTTTTCGATTTCTTCGGCTCATTCTCCAACAGAGGTCTGACACGGTCCAGATCCTCGAGAGTGTCTACTCCAAGACTGTCTTGAGCGACTTCAACCACCTGTATGGGTATGCCGTTTTCCAACAACCTGAGCTGTTCCAGGGCCTCAGTTTCTTCCAGCTTAGAGGGCCTCAACTTGGATAGCATCCCCAGGAACTCCCGACGATACGCATAAATACCCAGATGCTTATAAACGGAGCCAGGCTCATTCCGCAAATACGGGATGGGGGCACGAGAAAAGTAAAGAGCACGACCCTGCTCATTGGTCACAACCTTCACGACATGGGGGTTGTTGATCTCCTCAGGATCGGTGATCTCCACACGAGCAGTGGTCACCTGAACCCGGGCGTTCCCCTCAAAAGGAGAACAAATCTTCTCGATCGTTTCTACTGCAATGAGCGGTTCATCCCCTTGAATGTTCACGAAAACATCTCCCTGGATTGATTGAGCCACCTCGGCCACCCGGTCGAGGCCACTCAGGTGATCAGAACGCGTCATCAGGGCCCTTCCCCCAAAAGCTTCCACCGTGCGCAGGACCCGTTCATCCTCGGTGGCAACGAGGACCTCGGCCAGGCCCGAAGCCTGGATAGCCCGGTCGTATACCCACTGCACCAGGGGCTTTCCGGCGATTTCCATGAGAGGTTTTCCAGGGATTCTTGAGGAGTTGTAGCGAGCGGGGATGACTCCTACGAAGCGCATAGCCAAGTGTACAACAGACGCTGACAGTTGACAACAAACGGCTGTCAGCTGTCTGTTGTCGTGCTTTCGTGCTTTCGTGCTTTCGTGTGGGTCAGGAGGTCAGCCGGTCTGCCGGCTGCGGTTTCGTGTTTGGAATTTGGAATTTGTTTGGAATTTGGAGTTTAGGATTTTGAATTTCCGCTGACGGTCAGCCGTCAGCCTAGCCCGGATTATGCATAGGTTCTCGTCACGAAGCGACGAGAGCGCCGACCTGCGTG
>CBDUTA010000253.1:0-5522 GCA_965369785.1 uncultured bacterium | reverse complement strand
TTAGGGGCGCACTTCCTTGCCCCCAAGAGCCCCTTTTTAAAAAAAATTTATTGGGCGCACGTCATTCCGCCCCTACACAAGAAACCTGAGCCAACCTTTACGACACCCTCTAAAGCTACGGGCTTCCTTAGGTAGGAGCTATTTTAGGTATCGCTCAAGCAGTTGAGCAGGAACAGCAGAAATTGATTCTGTTCTTTCGCGTCCAACTGAAGGAATTCCATGCCCACTGAATAGAGGGATTTACCGTCGAGTTCAACGGTCTCAGAACGAACAACCCACCCGACTGCATTCACGAATTGTGAAGGAGTCAGCTGAAGTTCAATCTCAAGTCTGTCTCCCGGTGCCAAGGGTAGTCTGGTTTCAAATTTCAAACCTCCCAAACTGATGTTTTGGGTCTGACAATCAGAAACTTTTTCACCGACGAGTTCGGTCCTGGCAGCAGCGATGACGGTAAGTGAAAACGGTATCGGCACCTGAACGCGCACGGTCCTTCTTCGCTGAACAGAGATCCCTTCAGTGGGTCGCGAAACCGCAACGTGTTCATCTGCAGAACCGGATACGGCAAGAATCTCGGAGTCAAAGTAGTAGACGGCTTCTTCCCAGTATTTGACCCGAACGCGATCCCCTTCTCGAAAGGAGCGATCAGAATCGGATCTGAACAACTCAAAGTCGATTTGATCGGTAGAGATTTGAATCACGGCGGCCGCCAGTTCCGCGCTCGGCTTTAACAAGGGAGCAATGGATAACTTCAAACCAACGCGTAGATAACGGTCAGGATCTTCAATGGAGATCTTTGCGAAGTTCAACTCGCTTTCTCCCTTCCCCTTACTCCGTTTCGCCATCAACGTCATCATTGTATTCTATGCAGGAGACAAAAGAATCCGTAGTGACCCGCGTCACAGACAGTCGATCCGGATTGCAGGCGCCTCTTCCTCAGAAACGACGTGAGGGAATTCGAGGACAATCTCCGAATGATTTAGGAACCCAAAAGTGCTTGCCTTTAAACCTTCGAAGATTTACTCTTGGTGGCAAGTAGATGATTCCTTTAAAGATCTCAACGTACTGGCGCCTGCCCACCGTGGTCCTTCTTTTGGCGATGCTGACTCCGATCGCGGCCAAAGGGCCCAAAATGGAACCGGAGGAGCTGGTGGCTCGTCACCTGGAAACACTCGGTTCGCCCGAAGCTCGCGCTGTTGTTCAGAGCCGTGGTGCCCAGGGAGTAGGACGAATGGAAATCCTCAGGGGTGGCTCCGGTTTTCTGGAGGGACCTGCGGTTTTAGCCTCCCAAGACCGCAAGATCCTTTTTTCCATTCGATTCAATCATCTCAATTATTCTGCTGAACAGATTTCCTTCGATGACGAGAAAGTCTATGTGGCCAATATCGAGCCCGGCGTACGTTCTCAACTCGGGCAGTTCCTCTACCAATACGATGAAATCGTCAAGGAAGGGCTTTTTGGAGGCGTACTCTCCACCGCCTGGCCACTGTTGGACCTGGAAGGGAGAAACCCAAAACTGGATTATCGGGAGCTGAGAAAGGTCGGAGGCCAGGAACTTCTGGAGCTCCGATATCGCATCAGAAAAAGGGGAGGAAATACCAACATCCGCCTTTACTTCGACCCCGAGTCCTTTCGCCACACGGCCACGACCTACAAGCTCACTATTTCAGCCCCTATGGGCCGCACCAGCGAAGAATCGGCCAGACAATCGGAGACCCGCTTTACGCTCGAGGAATGGTTCAGTGATTTTCGTACCACTGACGACCTGGACCTGCCGACTCAGTGGACGATACGGTTGACCCTGGAATCCGGAAATGGAAACTTTATGGGTAAGTGGGACATGACTCTTCCGCAGATTACTCATAATCCCTCCATTGATCCCCAGGTTTTTGTCCTTCACTAGCACCCATTCGTCAGTTCGTGACAGTCGTGCCTTTGTGCAGTCGTGCTGTCGTTTAGGGGCATTTCCTGAGTTTGGGAGTCACCTGTGAGGTGCTTAATCTTTGGCCGGGCAGGACCCGTTGCTACGCTTACGTTCACCCAAATGGGGTATAATTATTTTCTATGAGAAAGTTACTTGTTTGTTCGCTATTGACGTTGTTCGGTGTGGGGACATTTCTCTCGGCTCAGGATGACTTTGATGACTTCTTCTGGACGAGTCAATCGACTTGGACGACCGATCCTGATGAATTCTGGAACAGGGTTCAGGATCAACGCTACCGCAATGTGGGAACGCTGGGCAGTGACTCCTCTGGAGGGGAAACTCTCTTGGCGGTTAAGATTGCCTACCCCATAGTGGTGGGTCAACTGCTTCTTGTTGAAGGTCGCGATCACCCACATCGGGAGATCCATGAGGTCCGGCACGTCTTTGGCGGTAACGTGATTCTAAAGACTCGATTGCACTTCGACTATCTGAAGGGCGCAAGGCTCTACCAGCTGGACGGTTCGATCGTTCGCTAAGGGCTATTCTGACTCCTTCAGGAAGGAAATCCTTCCTTCTACCCTCTTAGCGGGTGTGCGCGTCGTCTTTTCGGTGGGAAAACTGTTCTATAGGCCGATAGGGACCTTTCCCTCCCCTCTTTTAGAGCACATTGCAAGAAACAAAGCTTGCCCGCTCTATCACCCCCGGATAAAATGCCTCTCTAATCTATTTAGAGGGAGGTATGTCATGAGATGGATTGCCGTAGCAACGATCTTTTGGGGAAGCATGATGGGAGGAGTAGGTTTCGTTGTCGCCGACGATGTGGATGATGTTAAGGCTGCATATCTGCAGCATATTGCCAATACCAACTCCGGAAATGTGGATGGTTTTGTGGGACACCACCTGGAAGGGCACAGTGCTTTTGGTCCTACCGGAGCACTCCTGACCCGATACGATTCCACTGAAAATGAAAAAAAGCTGGTGAGAGCGGCATTGGAGGCCGGTCGCGCCGCCAATCCCGGCAGATCCAGCGTGCGAGCTTTCTCCAATATTCAGGTCCGACACCTGGAGGCAAGAGTCTATGGCAGGTTGAGCGCGGTGGTCACCGCCTACCTCACGGGTCGGGAGACAGCATCCGATGGTACCAGCCGCCCAAGAACAATGAGAGCTTCATCGATGTGGATCAAGCAAGGTGGCCAATGGAAAGAAGTTCACGACCACCTTTCCGATTTGCAGGTAGGAAGATAGCGTTAGCCCGGACGATGCATCATCCGGGCTACTCTGTGGCTCCAGCCCTTTTCAGTAAATCGGCAATCTCGGTGTGTTCCTGAGCATTGGCCATCATCAAGGCAGTCCGGCTCATATAGTCCTTGGCATTGACATCCGCTCCTGCATCAATCAGAGCTTGGACAATTTCGCTGCGACCTTCCGCTGCCGCAATAATCAGCGGCGTTATCTCTCCTTCACTTCCTGCGTTCACGTTAGCCCCAGCCTCGATTAAGGCCCCAATCACTCCACTGCCCCGAATGACCGCTTCCAGCAAGGCCGTACGGCTCTCCTCATCTCTTATATTGACATCAGCACCTGCCGCCAGCAGAACTTCTGCTATATCCGTGTGACCGAGAGATACTGCATACATCAAGGGGCTCTGTCCTTTCCCGGTTGTGGCGTTCACGTCGGCCTCTGCATGAAGCAGGATTTCCACGGTTTCAGCGTGGTCACCCCCCGCTGCCCAAAACAAAGCACTCCGACCCAATTTATCCTCCGTATTAACTTCTGCACCTGCATCCAGCAGGAGTTGGACGGTCCTGGATTGACCAAACATGGCCATAGCGATAATGGCGGACCAGCCCTCCTCGTTTTGCACATCCACGTCCGCTCCCGCTTTGAGTAAAGCCTGAATTCTCTCCGTTTCACCGTTTTCTACCGCCTCCATGAACTCAGAATTCACGTCTGGAGTGCAGGAGGTAAGAGCAAGTAGAAGCGTACAGGCTAAAGTGACAATAGTTTTGGCTGGCATTCACGGCTCCCTTCTAGGAGGAAGGTTGAATCTATTCTACACCAGGCGATCATGAGAGCTATACGGTTGACTTGCAATCAACACCCGTGCCGATAATACGGTCCAACGGAGGATAACATGACCCATACAGTGAGAAGCAAATGGAAGTTCATCTCTGATCGAGGCCGTCTGCGCGACCTGGTAAGGGTAGCACTAGTGGGAACCTTTATACTGGGCCCGTATTGCCTGCCGGTCTCTGGTCAGGATCAGTCCAAACCTGTGATCCAGCTCGTTGCCACCGGAGGCACGATCGCCAATACTCTCCACGGTCGAATTCCGATTCAGCAGATGATCGCCGACATTCGAAAGAATTTCCCTGAAACGGTCAGGCTTCTGGACCGCGTGGAATTCGAAGTGACCGATCTTTTGGGTATCGGCAGTCAAGACTTTATGTCTCACGATTTTCTGAGCATTGCCCGCACGGTTAACCATGTCATTGACAAGCCAGGAGTAAAGGGTGTCATTGTGACCCAAGGCACATTCACTTCGGAGGATACGGCCTACTTCCTGCACCTGCTGGTCAAGAACAATAAACCGGTCGTAATCGCCAACTCTCAACGTCGTCATGGCACGGTGGGAAACGATGGGGATAGGAATTTTATCGACGCCGTCTCGGTTGTCCTTTCGCCTGAGGCTGTGGGCAAGGGGGTCATGGTAGTCACCAATCAGACCATCAACTCCGGCCGGGAGGTACTCAAGACCAGTGTGCGTCCTGATGCGTTTGTGTCAGGGATCTATGGCGTTCTGGGAATTATCGAGTCCGACGGCGTGACCTTTTATCGCGCACCCACCCGCCGGCATACCAGCAACTCCGAATTTGACATCGACACCCTGACCGCTCTCCCCAAAGTCGAAATCATCTCCGCTTACTATGACGCCGATCCGGGAATGATTCAGGCGGCTGTTGACCTTGGGGTTCGAGGGATCGTGATCAATGGAATGACCAACGGCGGCATTCCTCACAAAGTTCAGCAGCCCGCCTTAGAGGCGCTGGCGCAGCAGGGAATGCCTATCGTACAAACCTCACGAGGGGGGATGGACAACCGGGTCGCTGTCAATTCCACAAACAGGTTTATCGAGGGGGATAATCTGGTGGCCCATAAAGCACGAATCCTTTTGCAGTTGGCCTTGACTCAGACTTCAGATTTGAAGGAGATCCAAAGGATCTTCAACGAATACTGAGAGGAGGTGCGGCCGGAGGGCGGAAATTCAAAATCCTAAATTCAAAATCCCAAACAAATTCCAAATCACAAACCCTGAAACTTGGAACCTGAAACCTGGAACGCGGGCGAAGCGTTCCTGGGGTTGACACCCCTGGCTATTGCATCGCGCCCCTTCGGGGCTCCGGAGGTCTTGCCCGGCCAAAGATTCGGCACCTGAGGTGCCTCCCACTCTCCAGAGGCCCGTGGGTAGGTGCCTCGTTCCATTAATATGGTGACATTTGTGGCGAGCGCGACGGCGTCGAGTTCGCGAAGCGACGACGACGCGATGTCTGTGCGCATCGCGGAGGAGGAGGGACAAAGAAATCGATGCCGTCCCGTCGCC
>CBDUTA010000252.1:0-5553 GCA_965369785.1 uncultured bacterium | reverse complement strand
GAGTCCAGTTTCAAAAAACTCCGAAATACTACCAGCGGACTTTAGGTAACGGGAAACCCATCGTCGATATCGCTCCAACCATTGAGTGGGGGTATTTGCTCTACCTGACCGTCTTCAGAATCTGTCAATACTTCGGCAGCCAACAAGAGTGCCAATTTTGCGACATCAACAGAAACTACCGTCAGCAGAAGAAGAGCGGCCGGCCCTACACGGGCGTCAAGACCGTTGAAGAAATCATAGAAGCCCTGGAGATTATCAACAGCACCGACTCCGATAGCCATGCTTATACGGTCACCGGAGGGAGTATTACCTCCAAACTCAACGAAAAAAGCGAGGTCGATTTTTATCTCCAGTATCCGGAGGCGATTGAAAAGCGATTTCCGGGCCGCTGGATCGGAAAATTGGTGGTGCAGGCCCTGCCCAAGGAAGAAGTGCGCAGATTCAAGGATGTGGGAGTACAAATTTATCACCCTAACTATGAAGTCTGGGACCGAAAGCTTTTTGAGATCCTCTGTCCCGGAAAGGCGGGTTACATCGGTCGTGACGAGTGGATTCAGCGAATTCTCGATGCCGGTGACGTTTTCGGGCCCTCTCAGGTCATCCCGAACTTTGTGGCCGGAATCGAAATGGCTCGACCGTTTGGGTTCAAAACCGTCTCTCAGGCCATAGATTCCACTTCTGAGGGGTTGAACTTTTTCATGTCTCATGGCATCATGCCCCGCTTTACCACTTGGTGCCCGGAACCTCTTACGGTTTTGGGAAAGCAAAATCCGGAGGGTGCGCCTCTTGAGTATCATGTGCAGATGCTCCGGACTTGGAGAGACACGCATGAAAAGTATAAACTAGCGCCCCCCTCCGGATACGGAAGGTCCGGAATCGGGAATGCCGTGTTCTCCGTTTCCGCATTTATGGATGTGATTCGATCCGGGCCATGTGGTTCAGATTCCCGCGATTCCCCGAAAATTGAGATGGGAAAGGTGGGGACAGACAATATAGGAAGGAAAAGAGAATCGTGAAAGTGGAACCGTTTAAGAATGCGTCTTTTACTGACTTTACAAAGCCTGAGAATCGCCAGGCCATGTCTGAGGCTGTTGCTCAGGTGCGCAGTCAGTTGGGACGAACCTATGACATCGTTATCGGTGGAGAGCAAATTCGCTGTGAACAGCAGTTTGAGTCCTTGAACCCTTCAAGCCGGAAAGAGGTCGTGGGGGTTTTCCAGAGGGGAACTTCCCAGCTTGCCGAGCAGGCCATAAAGGCTGCGGATAGTGCCTTTCTTGGCTGGAGTCGGCGGCCAGCTGAAGATCGCGTTGAGTTCATGCTGAATGTGTCCCGCATCATGAAGGAACGGCGATTCGAGCTTGCCGCCTGGATGGTGATCGAGGTGGGGAAATCTTGGGTGGAGGCTGATGCTGATGTTGCCGAAGCCGTTGATTTCTGTGAGTTCTACTCAAGGGAGATGCTTCGTTTGGCAGTTCCTCAACCGCTGGTCGAAATCGAGTCGGAAGAGACCACTCTCGAATACATTCCCTTGGGAGTGGGTGTCATCATCCCCCCCTGGAACTTTCCTCTGGCCATACTCGCGGGAATGACGTTTGCAGCCCTGGTCACGGGAAACACCGTGGTGATGAAGCCTTCCAGCGACTCGCCGACGATTGCAGCCAAATTAATGGAGATCTTCCAGGAAGCGGGCTATCCGCCCGGTGTGGTCAATCTCTTGACGGGGAGCGGGTCTGAGATCGGGGACGCTCTGGTCCAACACCCCAGAACCCGCTTTCTCTCTTTCACCGGTTCGAAAGAGGTGGGTCTGCGGATCAACGAATTGGCGGCTAAACACCAATCTGGCCAGATCTGGATCAAGAGGGTTGTCGCCGAAATGGGTGGAAAGGATTCCATCGTCGTGGACAGTGAATCGGATCTGTCGGCAGCAGCTGCGGGAGTCGCAGCAGCTGCCTTTGGTTACCAGGGTCAGAAATGCTCGGCATGTTCTCGCGCCATTGTCGTAGAGTCCGTTTATGATGAGTTTTTGGAGAAGCTTCTGGATAAAACGCGTGCCTTGATCGTAGAAGGTAATGTGGAAGAGGCTGACGTGAATTTTGGTCCCGTCATCAATCAAAAGGCTCAAGAATCAATTCAGCGCTATATACAGGTTGGAAAGAAGGAAGGGCGATTGGTGTTGGGAGGAGAAGAAGGGAATTCCGAGGGATATTTCGTGCCCCCCACCATCATTGCGGACATTGATCCTCAGGCCACGATTGCCCAGGAGGAAATCTTTGGCCCCGTTTTGGCGGTGATCAAAGCCATTGACTATGATGAGGCCATACAGGTTGCCAACAATACCGAATATGGATTGACAGGAGCCGTTTACACCCAGAATCCATCAAAAATAGACAAAGCCAAAAGAGAGTTTCACGTGGGGAACCTGTATATTAATCGCAAATGTACCGGAGCCCTTGTGGGGGTCCATCCTTTCGGTGGATTCAACATGAGTGGCACCGACTCGAAGGCAGGAGGTCCGGACTACCTGCTTTTGTTTACTCAAGCCAAGTCTATCGCAGAGAAGGTGAATTAAAGCTACCCAGAATCTAGAATTCCCAACATTTCAAGATCAGAAGGCGCAGAGATGTGTTTGCAAATTCTGAATCCCATCCCATGTTTTTGCTAAGATATACTCGGATGAGCCAGATGCCTAATGTCAGTAGCGCAGAGATGGTCTAGCCCGTATTATGCATAAGTTCTCTACTGCAGCGACGAAATCATCCGGCGTGCGTTACGCACCGCCAGCGTTGCACTCGGTCGGCCTCCTCAACGTACTCCAGGGAGTACGTTTGCGGTGGCCTCCCGTCGGGCGCCTTGACAGGTCGGCGCTTTCGTCTCTTCGTGACGAGAACCTATGCATAAACCGGGCTTGGTGAGAAAAGGGAGATAAGCGTGAGCACTCAGACCCACCCCCGAGAACTTCCTCCAGACGAAAAGAAACAAGAAGTAGTCAATGACTTCAGTATCCAAGTAGCCACCGTGAATGGCTCGGGAAGTCAATCCTCAAACAACGTGTTGATGCGGGCTATATTTCGAATGGGGGTTCCCATCAGTGGGAAGAATCTCTTTCCGTCGAATATCGCCGGTCTGCCCACCTGGTTCACCATTCGAGCCTCTAAAGAGGGTTACGTTGGACGCAAGAAAGAGATCGATGTCCTCATTGCTATGAACCCAGGCACGGCAAGAGAAGATGTCGAGAGTCTGGAGGCCGGCCGGGTGGTCATCTACGACGAAAAATTGAATCTATCCAAGATCAGGGATGATCTGATTTACTATCCCATTCCCTTTTCGACATTGGCAGGCGAAGTGGTTAAGGATGTTCGCTTACGCAAACTGATTGCCAATATTATTTACGTGGGAAGCGCTGCTGAACTTTTCGGTATTGAAATGACCGAGGTGGAAGCGGTGATCGCCAGGTGGTTCAAGAACAAGAAGAAAGCCATTGATCTCAATGTTCAGGCGGCTCACCTGGGGGCAAAATATGTTGCTGAGAACCTCACCAAGAGCGATCCTTTCCGGATCCAGCGGATGGAAAAGACTCAGGGTAAGATCATCATCGATGGAAATTCCGCCTGTGCTCTGGGGAGTATGTTCGCGGGTGTGACGGTTTTGACCTGGTATCCCATCACGCCGGCCAGCAGTCTGGCTGAAACCCTGGCCGATTACATGGGGCGTTATCGAATAGATCCGGAGACGGGAAAGGCCACCTTTGCCATTGTGCAGGCTGAGGATGAACTGGCAGCGATCGGAATGGCCATTGGCGCCGGTTGGGCGGGTGCCAGGAGTATGACGTCTACCGCGGGGCCGGGCATCTCTTTGATGGCCGAGTTTGTCGGGCTATCCTACTTCACCGAAATTCCCGTAGTTATTTTTGATGTCCAGCGGGTTGGACCCAGTACCGGTTTGCCCACCCGAACTTCTCAGGGGGACACCCTTTCCCTTTACTATCTCTCCCACGGGGACACCAAGCATGTGGTGTTGTTTCCAGCCACCATGAAAGAGTGCTTTGATTTCTCGATAGACGCCTTTGATCTTGCTGAGCGCTTACAACAGCCAATATTTGTCGCCACGGACCTGGATTTGGGAATGAACAACTGGATGGCGGATCCTTTCGATTATCCCGAGAAACCTCTGGACCGGGGGAAAGTGCTCAACGCGGAGGATCTGGAGCGTGTGGGAAGCTTTGCCCGTTATAAGGATGTCGATGGCGACGGTATCCCCTACCGAACCCTGCCCGGGACGGACCACCCCCTGGCCGCTCATTTTACCCGTGGTAGTGGGCACAATGAAGAATCCCGGTATTCCGAGCGGCCCGAGGACTACACAAACCTCATAGATCGCTTGGCCAAGAAGCATGAAGTTGCAAGGACGCTTGTGCCTGAACCGATCGTCCGATACTCCAAGGGTGCTGAAATCGGAATCATTACCTATGGGTCGACGGATGTTGCCATGGAAGAGTGTCAGGAGCAGCTTCGCCAGGAGCACGGGATCGATATTCATTACTTCAGAATTCGGGCTCTGCCTTTTACCGAACATCTCAAGGACTTCGTGAGTCGCTGTCAGCGGGTCTACGTTGTGGAGCAGAACCGGGATGGGCAAATGGGCGATCTGATCTGCCTGGAGGTGAGGGACGAGCAGGGGAAAATTAGAAAAGTTCTCCACTATGACGGAATGCCTGTAGATGCCAGATCGATCACTGATCAGATCATGGCCTGTGAGAGAGGATAATCATGGCTACAAGTACACCCAAACCTAAGAATGTTAATCGTCTGGGCCTGACCCTCTCCGAATATCGGGGAAGGCCCTCCACGCTCTGCGCCGGTTGCGGTCACGATGCCGTGTCCAGCCAGATCATGAAGGCGTTCTATCAGATGGGGATCGATCCCCGTCAGGTTGCCAAGATGAGCGGCATCGGTTGCTCCAGCAAGACACCCGCTTATTTTCTTGGTGCTTCTCATGGATTCAACGGTGTCCATGGGCGCATGCCCGCTTTGGCCACCGGTGCTCTTCTGGGCAACCGCGACCTGATCTGTCTGGGACTCAGCGGGGATGGAGATACGGCATCCATCGGGTTGGGACAGTTCTGTCACCTTATGAGAAGAAACGTCCCCATGATTTATATCATTGAAAACAATGGAGTTTACGGCCTGACGAAGGGGCAGTTCTCAGCCACTTCGGATCTGGGCTCCAAACTCAAGTCAGGGGTCATCAACGATCTGCCGCCCATCGATTGCTGCGCTCTGGCCATTGAGATGGGTTGCAGCTATGTGGCTCGTTCCTTTGCAGGAGACCCCAAGCAGTTGGTTGCCCTGCTGCAGGGAGCCCTCAGCCACGGTGGGACTGCCCTTCTGGATGTGATCAGTCCCTGCGTGACCTTTAATAACCTTGACAGCTCGACCAAGGGCTACAAGTGGGCAAAGGAACACGAGGAACTCCTGCACAATATTGACTTTATCCCCTACTTCGAGCCCATTGAAACCGTGGAATATGCAGAGGGAGAAATGCGAGAAGTTGAGA
>CBDUTA010000251.1:0-5607 GCA_965369785.1 uncultured bacterium | reverse complement strand
GCTGCAAGGCATATTGAGAATAGTACCTAACTGGAAACTCGTCACTCCCTAATCCCTCAAGAAGAATGGGGGTCAGAGTTACTGCGGTCTCCATCTCTATGACCGACAAAGCACCAGCTGCAAATACACGCAGCCGAAGGTCGTTACCCAACATCAAATTGTCTAACCCGTCAAGGAATGGGACAGCCTCGTCTTCGCCTCCATAATGAGCAGCCTGCTGAGCTAAATATCCAATAAGAAGAGCTTGAGTTACAGAGGAGTTCTCCGAATTCACATGCCGTAATAGAAAAGAAACGACAGTATCCGCTACCTCTTCTTCCTCTCCCATCCGGCTCGTGGAAAATTCGATCGCATCTCTTGTGACTGCTTCCGCGTTCACTGCGGCTCTTTCCGTTGACTGCACAAAGTCGATTGCATCTTTCAGATAGATCGCTGCCTTCGGGCTTCTCTGTTCCAGTTCCCTTTGCAAATCTAGAATCGCGGCCGGGTCATCTTGTATAAGGGAATTGACTGCGTCATGACGGATTGTACAATCCTCTGAGAGAACCGCTGTAATCAACTCACTAATTTTCATATCGTCTTCGCTGTTCGTCACACCAAGGCAACCCAGCAAGAACACCATACTCAGATAAGATGTTATAAGTCTCACCACAAATCCTCCCTGAATCAGCCCAATATGGCCGCTAAACACCGCCCGATTCCCTATCGCACTCTCACATTCATTGTTGCACTTGTCTTGTTGGGAGCTCAATTCAATGGATCAAGCTATCTGCTCATATAGAAACCCTATAGCGGGATGGAACGATTCTGCCCTCCACGCATGGCATCAAATTCATCCGTAGCAACAGGTCGTGGAAGTGTGGGTTGTCGCGGATGGGTCAAACTAATTGGTGGGCACCAGCGGCTTATTGAATCAGCAAGCCGAAGCGTATCTCACCGGAGTTTATATCGCCAACTAATGCATTCGCCTCGACTCTCAAACCCAGATGCTCAGAGAACCAGTGGTTGACACCTCCCCCAAAATGCCCTCCCCCTGCACCATCCGTGAGAGCATAGCCAGTGACACCTGCCCTAACGAAGGGCACTGTCTGATGTTCTGGGTGAAACATATATATCGCACCAAACAGGAAAGTCACCAACTGGGCGTCGCCACCCTTCCCGATATAGACAGCACTATCGGCAGCGATACCGAAGCCGCCCCCTATCAAAACTTCTGCTCCACCTCCCACTATTGGGTCCGTAAAACCGGAGCCTGCCGCTACGCCTGAGAAAACGTATCCATGAAACTTCTTGACCTGGGCTTGGCAGAGAAGGGACTCACTGGAGAGAAAGAAAAGAACGCAGATCCAAAAAAGAAGGACTTTGTAGTTGGAATATGGTGGTGTCGCGACCACAGTTACTCCCCCGTCTCCCTCAACAGTGTACGACGTGACCTCTCCTCTACATTACACCTGGAAAGCGGTTAAAGGCAATGGGAATGGCCCTTAAGGGAGATCAGCTCGTCCCGGCGGCCATATATTTAAAAAATAAGTTTCGGGACTGTTCTGCCCAACATTTTGTGTGCGACATCACTCCCCCGTTGGCACCAGGCGACTTAAGCTAGGACGCTATATTGATATTTAAGATGAAAGGGGACGATTCCACCCAGCACTCAGGGCATCAAATTCATCCGTAGCAACAGGTCATGGAAGCGAGGGTGTGCTGGTTGGGGGTTTACGATGCCCGGTTGCCTGTTCATATGCGTAGGCAAACTTGATCAAGGTCTCATCGCTGTACGGCCGTCCCAGAAAAGTGATTCCTGCTGGAATATGGTCACCTGTGAATCCCGCAGGCACCGTGATGGTGGGGACAAAGACCAGATAAGTGTTGATATCCGGAGCTCCTCTCTGGCTGACGTAGGGAGGCTGGGTCACTTCGGCGAGAAACGGCGGCTCGTGCTCAACGGAATTGTGAACGATGGCATCCAGTCGATTGTCCGCCATCATCTTGAGTAAATGAAGCATTAGCTCGTCTCTCGCCTCCAGATATTCATAGTATCGTATTTGAGCGTCACTGCCTGGTGGCCTGCTCAATCGGCCCTGGACTGGCGGGGACAGCTTGTCGAATTCCGGAGATTCCAGCATTTCCTGACGAGATTGGTAAGGCGGATTGGCGCTCCTGCCCAAATACACCCTCAAAGACTCTCCACTATGTCTGGGATTACTGGCTCTTTTCGGGAGCAACTCCTTGACCTTGGGAATCACGATCGGGTCGATGAGCACGGCGCCAGCAGCCTTTAACTCTCCAAGGGCACGGTCGAAAACAGCGCCGACTCTCAGAAAGTCTTCTGTGCCAGGCTCGGAGCGCCAACCGATGGACTCGCGCAAAACTCCGATTCGTGCCCCCTTTAAGCCATTCTCGTCCAGGAAGTTCGTGTAAGTTGCGGGAACTTTACCGACACCGAGGGCCGTAACAGGATCTTCCGGATCATACCCGACCAGGGTGTCCAGGAGAATGGCCAAGTCTTGGACCGTGCGCACCATGGGCCCCATAGAGCCGTTCAGCGACGGCCAGCCATTGAAAACTCCACTGCGACTGACCAGCCCGGCGGTAGGTCTCATCCCCACCAGAGCGTTCCAGGTTGAAGGAAACCGAATCGAAAAATAACCCTCCTGCCCCACCGCCACAGTGGCAAAGTTTGCTGCAATACTTGCAGCTGGGCCTCCGGAAGAGCCACCCGTCGTTCGATCCAGGGCATAAGGGTTTCGGGTCGCCCCATAGAGAGAGCCGTAAGTGTCGCCCGATCCCGCCCCTCCCAGTTCGCCCAAAGTGGCCTTAGCCAGAATGATGGCGCCGGCTTTTTTCAACTTCTCGACGGCAAAGGCATCCCGGTCTGGGTAGTAGTCCTTAAAAAGAACCGAACCCATGGTGGTCGGCATTCCCTTGGCGTCGATTTGATCTTTAAGAATGATGGGAATCCCGTGAAGTGAGCCCACGAGACCGGAACGCTTGTATGCGGCATCGAGCCTGTCGGCCTCCTCGAGAGCCTGGGGATTTACGGTAATAATGGCGTTGAGCTTGGGTCCCTTTTGATCATAAGCCTCGATGCGATTCAAATAGAGTTGGACCAGTCGTCTTGAGGTTAGTTCTCCCGATCGGTAGTCCGCGTGAATACTCTCTATGGTCGCTTCCAGCAGGTTAAAAGGCTTGTCCTGACCGGAGGCAAGAGATACAAACGGGAGTAATACACAGAGAAGCAGGGTCGACTGAGCGAGCCTTGAACAGAAACCCTTCATGGAAGCACCTCCTGGGTTCTTTTACCTGAAGTTGCCCAATGTTACGCGCGGAGGGAGTTAAAGGCAATGGAAAGGTTGCGGGTTTAGGCTACCTGCTCATATAGAAACCTCAATGCGGGAGGGACGATTCTACCCACCCTACTGAAGACCGAGACCTGGGTTGAGGGTCTTTGGGTGATGTACCCTACGTGCTACTCCACGCGCGCAAACAGATCTCCAATCTAAAGAGCACCCACTGCAAAGCTCACAAAACCGAAGATAGTCGTGGATTTTCAGTCTATGGGGGAGACTGAGACCCGGAAACGAGTTTTCTCGAAATTGAAAAGGGGATCCAAGGACAGACCGACTCCCACCCTCAGCGGGAGTCGACTGACCTTGTCACCCCTATCCAGTTTCCTTACGGGTTCAAAGAAACCCTTTTTTATTTCGGCTGGGGCACGACCCGGATGTAGGATTTCGGAGTTTTCCAGCCCTCCGGGTATTTCTCTTTCGCTTCATCATCGGACACGGAGGGAAGAATAATGACGTCTTCGCCATCCTTCCAGTTCACCGGTGTGGCGACTTTGTGTTTGGCCGTTAACTGTATCGAATCCAGCAAGCGCAGCACCTCGTCAAAGTTCCGACCCGTGCTCATGGGATAGGTAAGCGTGGCTTTAATCTTCTTGTCCGGACCAATGAGGAATACGGATCGCACCGTGGAATTATCGGCCGCTGTTCGCCCCTCGCAGCTTCCGGCAGCGTTGGGATGGATCATATCGAAGAGTTGGGCCGCCTTCATTTCAGTGTCTCCGATCAGCGGATAGGTCAGGGCGTGCCCCTGACTTTCCTCGATGTCCTTGATCCATTCGGTGTGATCGGAGACGGGATCAATGCTCAAACCGATAATCTTACAGTTGCGTTTGTCGAATTCCGGCTTGAGACCCGCCATATAGCCCAGTTCGGTCGTGCATACGGGTGTGAAATCCTTGGGATGCGAGAACAGGATGGCCCATCCGTCCCCGATCCATTCATGAAAATTGATCGTCCCTTGTGTCGTCTCCGCGCTGAAATCGGGAGCTTCGTCACCTATGCGTACTGACATGTTTAACCTCCTGTTTTAAGTTTAGTTCAGTTGCTATCCTAGCGAGGCCTGTAACAGAAGTCTACCGACGAATCACCGAGTCAACCGAACAACACTCCTATCCAGAGAAGACACCTGAAAAAAACTTCTGTCCCCAGGCTCGGGATTCTCGAGTTGTGGCCCCTTGACACAAATAGTCCCAGTCAGATATCGTCTCGCCTTCAAGGAAAGACGGTCGATTGTAGAATTTTTGAGTTTCGAATGAAGTTCGTCCTCGTATTACAGACCATGAAACTCCACAGACCGGCACCATATTCAGGAGGTGTTCCGTGGAAATACTAACCGTAGGGCTCTTAGCCCTGATCGTCGTTCTCCTCGCTCTCATCCTCGAGCTCATCGCCGCCAACACGCCACAGCTGCCGATTTCGAGAGGCATTTTACGCCTGGCTGTAGTGGGAACGCTCGTTCTATCCATTTTGTCCGCTCTAGCAGCAGTTCTATTCTTCTGAACGGGAAGGTGACCATGCAAAAACCAGTCCCTCGAATACGCGAAAGCGCCGGCTTCACCCTCATAGAACTCCTGGTTGTGATCGCAGTCATTATCGTTCTTGTCGGTGTCGTGATGGGCAGCCTCGAGGAGTCCGCCTGCAAGGCCGGGGTGAACAAAGCTCAGGGTGCCCTCAAAGAGTGTAGAGACCTGTTTTCGAGTCCTTTAAGTTTTCCGTCTTTCACAGATGTATCGAACTGCCTGGACAAGGCCAATGAAGCACTCAAGACACTCATAGAGAGCGACTGGTTTACAGAGAACAACCGACTCCTGATTGTCCCTCTGGCAGATACTGTCAATCGCCACGTCGATACCCTCATTGTATCCGGAGAGTTAAGCGAACAGGAAAAGCAGACGCTGAGGAACAAGAAGATCAACATTCCCGCCCAGGGTGCAGGGACCAGCGGCAACTGACGGGGAAGCAACAGGAAACAGCAGCTTTTTTCTGTTCCCAGTCGGTCGACATCCCCTCAAGACCACTGATCATCGATTTTCATCGACTTTTGCGCGAACCCGGGCTTTTTCCGATTGGAGAGAGGTGACCTGCGTCTGTTGAGTGATGACCCCACTCCTGTCGTTTTGGGGATCATCCTGGCTTGGGTTTTTTAACTGGCCAGTGCCGCTTCGACGATATCGCCCTTTAAGCTCAAGACGAACCCAACGACATCATCACACTCTTGCTGAGGAACCTGCAAAGCCTTCATGGTGGCGCCGGCATGATCCAG
>CBDUTA010000250.1:0-5617 GCA_965369785.1 uncultured bacterium | reverse complement strand
AAAATGTGTTTGGGGTGAACAACCCGTCGGGTGCGATCAAACGTGTGCTGTAACATTGAGCGTCTTCCAATGAAGGTGCAATACTGCTTAGGGCAGTGGCGGCCTAACCACCGTTCAATCGTGGGGCGCAGACGTTCGCCTTCCCCACCGGCCAGAATGATTGCCCACTGGTGGCTGTTCGTGTCTGGGATCATCAAGGGAGCGAGTTTGCCAATTAGGGAGACTTCTGAAGACATTCTTGATTTCCGACGTAAACCAATAACGCGATGGGTTAGGAGACCAGTGAGACCGGCTCCTACTGGAGTACTGGTGTGCGCTTTTTCTTAGCTTTATCCTGATTTGCCCCCTTTTTTCTTTGCGATTTGAGTTTCGTCTTAGAAACCTTACCCTTTACCAGGAAAGAATTGAGGTACCCGACGTCAGCTTTAGGTGTGTAGTCTTTCGCCCATTTGCACGCACTTTCCAAAGAGTCCGGACCCAGGAACGTCGCAAGTAATGGGCCGCGGCCTTGAGGATGTTTCAGTCCGTATTTCCGGACTTCGCATTCTGGGCCTGGGCGGTTTCTGCTAATGAACAAGACCTGCTGTCCGGTCCTATTGAACGCGCCCCATAAGTGAACAGAATCAGGTAATGGCTTGACCTTGAGCATCGGCAACCCTCCTTTCACGGCCCCTCAGCACCAAATCTTTGCCCTGGTGTGCCCCCAAAATCTCCTAGCAAATGAGGGGCCACAATCATGGAGATGGCGGAGTTGACCGGAAACTCCCTGGTGTGAGCCGCCCAGTGAACTCTCTCAGCCAGGAGCAGCTGGCTGGAGGCCTCCAGGAAGGGGTAAAAACCCCAGCCGGCAGGGATTTTTCACCCACTGTGACGTTTAGAATTTGGAATTCGTTTGGAATTTGGAATTTAGGATTTCCCCCGAAGGGGGTTGATTTGAATCAGACCGGGGTGGCTGAGATCTCCAATGATCTGGATCTCCACCGGCAGGAACATCTGAATGATGTCGGCATTGGTCAGCAAGTGTAAGGTGACTTTAGAGGTCCGCAATTCTGAGACTCCCGATGCAAGGGCCAGAGGTAGAAGGAGTTGGTCTGCAAGATAGGGATCGATGACACCATCGGTGGCAAGGAACTCTTCCAGCCCGTCGACAGCCTCATCAGCCACTTGCTCGGCGGGTTTGCCACGTGCTCCTAAGCCAAAGTAGCAACACTCGGAGTGTTCGAACTCCGCCCTTAACAAGAGCATACTGCCTTTGAATCGCGAAGGCATGTGCAGCACCTCGATGTCGACCTCCCACGAGTGATCTCGAAGTCTGCTCAAGGTTTGGTTCTTCTGTCGCTCGGCCACACTGAATTCCAGGTTGGCAACAGCCGAGATGCAGCGAATTCTCTGTAGTGCCCCCCGCTGAGTGAGCTGCAGCGGAGACAGAGACGCGGCCGGTTGAATGGAAGCTTGAATACGACCGCCCCCTTTCGGATAAAACCCTGCCAGATTGAGCTCAAGCTGGATGTCAAAACCGATCTTCCGCATCAAGGGAAGCCAGTGCAGATCCAAGTAATGAAAACAGGGACTCCAGGGGACATGGGTTCCTCCGGTGATGACGATTGAGGAAGCCGTTGAGGCAAAACTCAGGGGAAGAAAAGTGTTCTGAGCAACCAGCAAGGTGGAACCGGCAGTACCGATGTCAAAATGAAATTCACCGGAACGAATTTTCTCCGGTTTGAAAACCAGAGACCGGGACCCGGGATGAGCTCCCTCGACGCTGGCCTGTCCCACTGCAGTTGCCGCCTCAACCGCCTTGAGATGTTGAGGCATCAGGCCCGGTTTGGGACGACCGGAGCGTATCTTTGTAATCGTCAAGGGTTTCCCGGTGATCAGGGAAAGGGCGAGCGAAGTCCTCAGAACCTGTCCTCCGCCTTCCCCCTGAGAACCGTCAATCTGGATCATTGCAAGAACTGCTAGTTTACACTGACCCATTACCCGATTCAGCAGATCTTCTAACCCTGCGTTGTGGCTCCTTCCGCAGTCCGGGCCATTTGACAGCCGGGTGGGGATGCTGACCCAGAGTTGGTCACCAGGGCTCTCTCACCCCTGTTTGCAAGCAGTGGGAAATAGGCGAGTTATCTGCCAGGAACTCCTGTGGAACGGCGGATGCTTGCAATCGCTTGTAGAGGCTATATTCATTAAGCTCACCAAGCAAAGGAGAAGTTATGAAAATAAAGAAACTCATGATCACGGAAGTGGGCAGCTGTCCTTCTAGTGAAAACTTGGACAAGGTAGCCCAAGTCATGTGGGAACTGGACTGTGGCTGCGTACCCATCATTGACCCAGACTCTAAGGTTGTCGGCATGCTCACCGACCGTGATATCTGTATGGCGGCTTACACTCAGGGAGGAGCTCTAGGGGAGATTTCCGTCTCAAGTGTGATGAGCAAAGAGGTGCACACTTGCTCCCCCGAAGACGACCTGACAGTGGCTGAGCTAATCATGGAAAGTAAGCAGGTTCGTCGACTTCCTGTCATCGACGACGAGGGACGTCTGGTGGGTTTGCTGTCACTCAACGACATTGCCAGGAGATCAGCACAGGAGGAGGGCAAGAAGCGCGCACTGAAGGGCTTGAAGCCCGCAGAAGTGGCTCATACGCTAGCTGGTATTTGCCAACCTCATCGGGCGGCCGCTTCTATTCAAGGTCTGTAGCTCAGATTTGGAAGGGCAATGCTCAACCAAATACTGCGCGTACCTTGAGTATTTGGATGATGAGGTCCTTGCGAAGCGGCAAGGAGTAGCCATGCCGAAGCTTGGTGGAGATGGCGGCCAACACGGGTACTACGGGATGGCCCAAGAGGTTTTTCAATTGAAGGGAGGGAACAAAAAATGGCACGATGTGAAGTCTGCGGCAATGAGTATAACAAAAGCTTTGAGCTCATTATGAACGAGAAATCACACATTTTTGATTGCTTCGAATGTGCAATCCATGCCCTCGCTCCCACCTGCGAACACTGTAACTGTAGAATTGTTGGACACGGGGTGGAAGCTGGAAACTCTTTCTATTGCTGTGCCCATTGCGCGACCAAGGAAGGGGTAGTCGGAATTCAGGATCACGCCTGATTGGGATTCATCCAGCGGAGCCCCTAGTCTGATGAGATGCCTAACAGTAGGTAATCTAAGCCTGTTCGAGCCTGCGTATCTCAGTCTGCTTCAGTGTGGTGTTTTAGAAACAAGGGTTCGACTATCACACCAACATCTTGAAGATTGTGACCTGTGCGCCCGCTATTGCCATGTGAATCGTCTCAGGACCATCAAAGGCGCTGTGTGTCGTACCGGTGAGTTCGCTACCGTCAACAGTTTCGGACCTCATCATGGCGAAGAAGGTCCCCTCAGTGGCTGGCGTGGATCCGGCACTATCTTCTTGAGTTGGTGCAACCTGCGTTGCATCTTTTGCCAGAACTGGCAAATCAGTCAGAAGGGCTCCGGCCGAGAGACCACGCCTGAGGGGATAGCCTCTATGATGCTGCAACTTCAGAAGCAAGGGTGTCACAACATTAACTTTGTAACCCCCAGCCACGTAGTGGCCCAGATCATTGCTGCTGTCTTCATCGCAGCACAGGGGGGGCTGCACCTGCCGTTGGTTTACAACACAGGAGGCTACGACAGTCTTGAAGCACTGAAGCTACTGGACGGTATTGTGGACATCTATATGCCGGATATGAAATACGGTGATTCTGGAATGGCCGGCAAGTACTCAAAGGTACGGAACTATGTGGAACTCAATCGTCGTGCTGTGAAAGAAATGCATAGACAGGTGGGTGACTTGGTGTTGGACGAAAACGGGATCGCGCAGCGGGGATTGCTCATTCGTCATTTGGTGCTGCCGGGAGGTCTGGCCGGCACGGATAAGGTGCTGCACTTTATCGCCCATCAAATCTCATGCAATAGCTATATCAATCTAATGAACCAATACCGTCCCTGCTATCGAGCTGACACACACCCACCTTTGGATCGTCTCCTGATGCCCGGAGAATACCAAGAGGCCTTGGCTCTGGCTGGTAAGTACGGCCTTAGAACAGCTTGATTGGCGAAACCCCTTCATCCGTTGCCGGACTTCCACCTCCTGCCTATCAACCCCAAGGATGGAACGGAACCCAGAGCCTGGGAGGGGAAAAGGTGGTGATTCGACCCAGTTGCCGAGTGCTTTCGCGCACATGCCTCCTTTGGCAGGATCATGGGGAGTATGCTCGCGGGGCAGACACACTGGCACTCTCAAGAGCTCGCTCGCCTGACAGCTAACCCTTTCACCTAGAAAGCGTTTTGGCACGAACAGTGCTTCGTAGGAATTGGGTCACCCTACCAGCGGAGACCATTTATGAGGCTAGTAGCCAGCAAGAGATTCAACCCCAGTTAAGCCTCTCATTAGAGTAGGAAATGAATCATCGCCAGAGTCCAAGATTAAGAGAGGGAAAGGAACCGATTCCGAAGATCGACCCCATTCTCCTTGCCCACGCCTTCTCCATAGCTCGGGAGTCGAAGGCCGAGGTTGTATTCGTCTACGCCGACGCCCTGTCGAAGGATTTCGAACTCCCAGAACCTGAGATTGGGAAAAGAATTTACTATTTAACCAGAACTGCTGAGGAGTCCAGTGAGCAGCAGGAGCTGAAACACAGGTTCATTCAGGTTCCTGAAGTGGCTCTACCACGCATGGGGCAGATCAAAATGGCGATTCTTTTCGCGTTGGCCAAAGGGATACTGAAGGGAGGACAGCGGATAGTTTGTTTAGCCGGCCCGACTGCCTCAGACAATCTAGACACTATCATCGTTATGGACGTGGGAAAAGAGTTCGAACTCTTTCTCTCCACTGATCAGCAGAATTTCACAGCACAAGGTGTGCTGCCCGCGGTCCTCGAAAGGGCCATCGACATCGCTGTTGACCTGGCAAACGAGGGTAGAGAGGGTAAGCCCGTCGGTGCACTTTTCGTTCTGGGCGATACCGACCGTGTTTTTTCCATGTCCCGGCAACTTATCTTGAATCCCTTCCAGGGATATCCGCCAGATCAGAGGAATATTCTGAATCCCGATTTGGACGAAACGGTGAAAGAGTTGGCGACGATCGATGGAGCTTTTTTGATTGGCTCCGACGGCGTCATCGCCTCGGCCGGGACCTACCTCAAGACCGGGTCTACTGGTGAGCACGAACTTCCGCTGGGCTTAGGTGCTCGGCACCAGGCTGCGGCTGCAATCACGTCGGTCAGTGAGGCGACGGCAATCACCGTGAGCCAATCGACCGGTACGGTAACCATGTTCCGTCACGGGCAGATCATCACGGAGATCGAGAGAGCGCATCGGGAACACCCAGCCGAGGCAGCGAAGGGTTCGTTAAATGCCTGACAAACAAACAGAGACAGCGAGAAAACGAAAGTCGACCAGAAAAACGCGGTCACAAAAGCTTCTGGAAGTACTGAAGGGAGCTGGGGGGGGCGTTTTTGACCTTGCCCCCGAAAGCGAGACCAAGTTGAATGTTAGGATTTTCGTTTTTGACCTGCCCCGGAAAACTGTACCAAGCATAGGGTTAGGATTTTCAGGTTGGGACGGGTGAAACACCCACCCCGTGGGGCTCTAGAACA
>CBDUTA010000249.1:0-5660 GCA_965369785.1 uncultured bacterium | reverse complement strand
GCGATGTCACTGTGCATCGTGGAGGAGGAGCGACAAAGAAATCGATGCCGTCCCGCCGCCACCCTTCGGGCTGATGGAGGTTGCGGACGATCTCTGTGTCTCTCGTCGTCGTCGATGTCCCTGCATCGCCTCCTCCTCGCTCCTTGACCTCGTCTCGCAAGCCCTATCAGCAAACGCCATCCTATTTTATGGAGCGAGACACTAAGCCCACGGGCCAGTTGGATGTGGTCAACAACAGCTCCCATTAGATCGCCTGAGGCCCGCAGGCTAAAGCCTGCGGCTCTGTTGGACCCAGTCAAAACGTTCGCAGTTGTCTGCGGTTAAACCTCCAGGTCTGGATATTTCAAATGAAAATCGGTGGCATCCTGGTAGCGTTTGGCCAGGGCCAGGATTTCAGCCTCGGCATAGAGTTTCCCTACAAAGGTTACGCTGCTGGGGGTCCCGTTTTCGGTGAAGCCATTGGGCAGCACGACACAGGGATGGCCGGTCATGTTGGTTAAGGGAATGTTCTTGCCCAGGGGACTGTTACTGGGAGTGCCCGGTGCACTGGGAGGGGCTACAATAACGTCCACCTCGTTCATGAGCTGGGCCATTTCCTTCATCAGGAAGACTCGCACTCGATCGGCTTGAATGTATTCTACGGCAGGGATCATGCGGGATTGTCGGAAGCGCCTGGGCCAGGCTGTGGGTCGAGCCAGCAAGTCGACTCGCCTGCTTCGGGTCAGCTCATCGTGGGCCGCTGCTGCTTCTGCATACAGAAGGAGCCGCGCCACATCGAGGGGATAGTCTGGAAACTCGACGGGAATCAGGTCCAGACCCAGGGAGCGCAGCGTTGCCAGAGTGGCTTGATCGTTGGCCATCCACTGAGCACTGTCGCGTTCTTCGTCAAAAGCACTTTTAAGGTAACCCACCCGCAACTGTTGAATGTCCAGCTCCGGATCCCAGTTGAAGGGTAAGTCCACCAGGGCTCCGTCTTTCCCGTCAGGTCCATAAATGGCATCGAAGACCAGGGCGCAGTCTTCCACGCTCCGGCACATGGGGCCGGGCTTGTCCATGCTGAAACTGATAGGCATAACCCCGTATCGGCTGACCCGGCCGAAGGTGGGGCGCAGTCCCGACAGTCCGCATCGAGTGGATGGAAAAACAATGGATCCTCGGGTTTCGGTGCCAATGGAAAAACCCACCAGGCCGGCTGCCGTGGCCGCACCCGGTCCGGCCGAAGAACCTCGAGTTCCTTCCTGGGGATTCCAGGGAGTCACAGTCTGGCCTCCGAACCAGATGTCTCCCGAGGCCAGCTCTCCGGTACTCAACTTGGCCAACAGCACGGCCCCGGCCGCCTCCAGCCGCTCGACGATGGTGGCGTCGTAGTCCAGGACCCGATCTTTGTAGGGAGCAGCTCCCCAGGTGGTTTCATATTGTCGGGTTGCCAGCAAATCTTTCACTCCCCAGGGTATGCCGTGAAGGGGTCCTCGATAACGACCCGCTGCGATCTCCCGATCTGCTGCCTGAGCCTGTCTCAGGGCCAGATCCTCGGTAAAGGTAATGACGCACTTCAGTAAAGGATCGTACTTTTTCAGCCGCTCCAGATACATCCGGGTCAAATCCAGGGAACGGACTTTGCGTGATCGAATCAGCTGGGCCAGATCGGTCACCGACCAGAAGGCCACGTCTTGCAGATCGGAGGGGGCGGCCCGATTGGTCGGGGTACTCATCTTGAAGGGCTGTCGCTCGGTGTCAAAGCTCATCCCAGGGAGGGCGGGGTTGAACTGCAGGCTGGGCCAGTCGGTGCTCTGGAGAGGGATTCTCCGCAGTTCTTGGTACCGTTCCAGATTTTGATTGAGCCCCTCTACCATGTATTCACGCTCTTGGTCGGTGAACTCCAAACCGGCCAGCTGCTCTGCACCGCTGATCATCTCTTGGGTGATTTCTTGAACCTGCTCTTCCTGCATCTTCGCCCACAGGACGCCGGGAAGAAGAGTCGAAGACAATCCCAGGCCGGAGAAATATGCTAGAAAACGGCGGCGGGCCAAAAGTTTGGCTTCAGACGAATCTAAACCTTGTGTCGGATGGGGCATCATGACCTCCCTGTCAGGAATGCCCGTGGGCTAAAGCCCACGGCTCTGAATATTTCTTGCCGACTCCGTCAGAGCCGCAGGCTTTAGCCTGCGGGCCAGAGGCGACTTTTTGGCATTCTAAGTCACAGCCGGGGTGATCACAAGCGCGAAGCGCGGACAGCGCGCTGTCCGCGCTCGTGAGTTCGTGAGTTCGTGCATTCGTGAGTTCGTGCGGTCGAGGACAGAGGACTTATCAGTTGTCAGAGCGCACTCCCCGCGCGTTCCGAGTTTCAGGTTTTGAATTTTGAATTTCCGCTGACGACTGTCAGCGGTGGTCTGTGGTCTGCGGTCTGGCGCGCTTTGCGCTCTCCGACAGCACTAAAGCACGAAGTGACGAAGTCACGAATCCCCCAGAACCTCCTCAATGGCATCGAAAACCGAGTGGACTTCCTCATCCGTGATCACATAGGGAGGGAGAAAATAGAGAACGTTGCCGAGGGGACGCAGGAGAATTCCTCGTTCCAAAAAGGCTTGAGCCAACCTCGGACCTCTTTCGTCCAGGTACCCACTTTCCCCCTGGGTTGAAAGTTCCACTACCCCGAGTGCCCCTATTCCCCGCACCTGCTCCACGACCGGGAGAGATTTGATCTGTTCCAGACGCTCGGTAAAGAGTCCCTCCAGTTCCATGACCCGATCAAGACTTTTTGTTTCCTCCAAGATGGACAGACTTTCCAATGCCACTGCGCAAGCCAGGGCATTGCCGGTATAAGAGTGACCGTGAAAAAAAGTTTTCCGCCGATCCTCGCTCAAGAAGGATTCATAAATGTCTTCGCTGGCCAGGGTCACGGCCAAGGGCAAATACCCACCCGTTAAGGCTTTGGAAAGGCACAGGATGTCGGGTTCAATAGGCCCATGTTGGCAGGCGAACATCTTTCCGGTTCGTCCGAATCCCGTAAACACCTCATCGGCAATTAGAGGGATGCCGTGACGCTGGGTCACCTCTCGCACATGACGTAAGAACTCAACCGGCCACACGATCATGCCGCCTGCGGCCTGAACCATAGGTTCCATGATCACAGCCGCCACCCGATCTCCCTCCCTTTCAAGAATCGCCTCCAACTCTTCAGCCGCTGGGCGAGATGCTTCTTGAGCATCTGCTTCCCTGGGATGGGGACCACCGGGTACCCGGGCTCTGCGAACTTTAAAGAAGAGGCTGCTGTATTCTGAGTGAAAAACCTCAACACCCCCAGTCGCCATGGCTCCAAAGGTATCTCCGTGGTAGGCGTGTTCAAAGGCCACAAAGAGATTTCTCTTGGATTCTCCCCGGTTCCTCCAGCACTGATAGGCCATTTTCAGCGCTACTTCCACGGCCGTGGAACCATCGTCGGAGAAGAAGGCACGGGTGAGTTTAGCCGGCGTTCGTTGGACCAGTTGAGCGGCCAGACGCACGGCCGGTTGGTGAGTGAAGCCGGCAAAGATCACCTGAGCGAAACGATCCGCCTGTTCCTGCAGGGCCCGATTCAAACGGGGGTGATTGTGGCCATGAATGTTGACCCACCAGGAAGAGATGCCATCCAGGATCCGCTGCCCGTCGGAGGTGTAAAGGTAAACCCCTTCCGCCCTCTCGACAGGGATGGATTCGGGCGCGGTGAGCATCTGAGTGTAAGGATGCCAGACATAACGTCGATCATCTGCTACCCAGTGAGATGTCGGGTCCCTGGAATCTGTTTGTTGTGCGCTCATGTCAGGTCTTGATCTTGAAATTCTTACACGCTTTTCAAAGACGACTCTAGCAGAGCATTGCGGTCGAATCCACGGGAGGCCAGAAGCACGCTTTCCGGTGATAAAACCGACAAGAGCTCAATTTCGCTAATGATCTGGATGCTTCCGAATTCTTCAATAGCCCGGCGATTCTCGTCATGGTGTGGTCCATTGAGGACCACACCCGCCAATTTCAAGTCTCGGGAGCGCATGGCTTCAATCGTCAGCAGAGTGTGATTGATTGTCCCCAGGGTACTGGAGCCTACCAGCAGACAGGGAAGGGCCATCTCTTCGAGAAGATCCGCCAACAGGTAGCCGTCTGCAGTCAACGGTACCAGTAAACCCCCAATGCCCTCGATGACCAAAGCCCGTTGGTGATTTTCCTGCTGGTAGGCCTTCAGTGCTTGCATCACTTGTTCGGGATCGATCCTTTTCCCAGCCAGTCGAGCGGCCAGATGAGGGGAGACAGGTGGTTCAAAAAGGTAGAGCTCTTGAAGGATATCCACCTCAGGACCACACAGGCGCTCGATCACCGATGTGTCCCGGTCCTCGGCCGAACCGGTGGCAATGGGCTTCCAATAGGCCAGTTTGAAAATCCCGGCGTAACGAGACAACAACACGGCACAGGTAATGGTCTTGCCGATTTCCGTTCCCGTTCCCACAACGACCAGGCTCATCTCCGACCCTCGGTGCCCTGGATTGACTCCACCACGGCTTCGGCCAACTGGTCGATTTGCTGTTCGGTGTGATCGGCATGAATAGAAATTCTCAGCCGAGCCGTTCCTGGTGCCACGGTGGGGGGGCGGATGGCCCGCACGTCCAACCCTTTTTTCTGGAGGCGCTGGGCCACCGCCAGTGCCCGCTCACTTTTTCCCAAAACTACGGGGACAATGGGGCCGGCGCTTTGCAGGGTATCCAACCCTGCCTCTTGGAACCGCTGGCGGAGCCGATCAGCCAGCAGGAGCACGCGCTTTCTCCGCTCCGGTTCGGCATCGAGCAGATCCAGACCTGCTTCCACGCCATAGAGAAGAAGTGGAGGGACGGCCGTCGTGAATATAAAGGAGCGGCAGCGGTTGATCAGGTACTCGATGACGATCTGAGGTCCTGCCACGAAAGCACCAAAGAGGCCAAATGCTTTACCGAAGGTCGACACGATAGCCAGGGCCCGTTTTTCCACGCCGAAGCGCTCGGTCAGACCGGAGCCTCTCTTCTCTCCAAAAACACCCATCGCGTGGGCGTCGTCCACAATCAAGTAGGCCTCATGCTTTTGGGCCAATTCAGCATAGGTCTCAAGGGGAGCGACATCTCCGTCCATACTGAAAAGGGATTCGGTGACCAGGAAAGTTTTTCCTTCTGGATGAGGTTGGATCAGAGCCTCTTCCACAGCTCCAAGATCGAGGTGAGGAAAAATAATCTTTTGGCACCCACTCAGGCGCAAGCCGTCGATAATGCTGGCATGGTTCTGAGCATCGGAAACAACTCGATCCTGGCTTCCTACCAGCGCCGTCAATATTCCGATATTGGTCTGGTATCCGGTTGGGAAAAGCAAAGCCGCTTCTGTTCCTTTATAAACGGCAAGTCTTTGCTCCAGAGCTTGGTGCCGGGAGGTATTCCCGCGCAGCAGTCTGGAGGCCGGTGAGGACACCGAGTCCGGTGGGGTGGCTTGCTCGAGTTTCTCCAGGATCGCGGTTCGAAAGTTGGGTTCCCGAGAGAGCCCCAGGTAGTCATTGGAGCAAAAGTCGAGACCTTGGGGAGGGGTCAAGCTGCGGTAAAGATTCTGGCTCCGGATCTTCTCCAGCTCCCTTTCCAGTTCCCGGAGAAGATCATTCATGACCCTTCAAGCGG
>CBDUTA010000248.1:0-5694 GCA_965369785.1 uncultured bacterium | reverse complement strand
TAGATCCAAGTTTTCAAAGCTGGTGTGACCGAGATATTTCTGTTGATCGGGAACAAACCGCAGAGTGGTGGCCAGTCCGCCTTCTGCCGAATCCAGAAAGAAAGGTTGGTTCTTGTAGAAAATTAATCCTCGGTTCAATGCCATTTGCTTGATATTCAATGCAGGAAGTGAAAACTCGCCCTCCTGCTCCTCCAGGTCCGAGGGCCAGAAAATATTAGAAAAATTGAACCTCTGGTTGGGATCTTCGACAAGGTGGATGTGAGGGTAATCGAGAATCAGACGGTCCAGGGAGATGGAAGGAGAAAAGAAACTGGTCATGGAGAAGTCAAGCAGAATACGGTCAACGTCGATGGCCGGTTCTCGACGTGGGTAGGCCCGGTCAAACAGCTGGAGATTTTGAATTTCGACCTGGGCCCCGAACGGCCAAACGTCAACACTTCCAATTTCGACGCGAACTTGGAATTGCTTCTGGAGAGTCTCGATGATCTGGCCTTTCATCCACTCTGCAAAAGCATCGCTGCGGACATTCACCACTAGAGTAGTCGCCGCCGCCACCAGGAGGAAGAGGATGAAAAGTAGACTTATCTTGTAAAATCGCCGCATTAGACTACCCAGAAATGGTTAACCCCTACCTCGCTCGTAACGAAAACCTATGAATAATCCCGGCTAAATTAAATTTTAACAAAAAAGGTGCACCCGGAGACGTTTGCACCGGTTGGAGATAAGCCCCCAGTTCTCACACCCGGTCTACTGCATCTGCGCAATGATCCGACCTGAACTGCGCGACCCGCAAAGCGGGTGCCCCCTCCCTCGGACTCCTTAGTGCCTCGTTTCATAGATGCGGTGGCGTTCGTGGCGCAACGCACTCAGGTCGGCCCTTACGCCGGCTTCGTGACGATCAGGTGTGAGAAATGAGGGCTAGGGAGCGGTCGAACCCGAATCTTCAATCCAGGATGGGCAGGTTTTTGGCAAGATCGTTGAAGATCACAATCCCCATGAGCAGGATGAGAAAGATGAAGCCCACCTGAAAGATGCGTTCCTTGACACGCATGCTGAGGTCGCGCCGAATGAGCCCTTCTATGGCAAGCAGTGTGATCACACCACCGTCCAATATGGGTATCGGCATCAGATTGAAAATCCCCAATTGCAGTGAGACCAAAGACATAAAGTTGAGGAGTTGGATGACGCCCATGGCTGCAGCCATCCCGGAAAAGCGAGCAATCTCGATGGGCCCGGACATGGCTCGCATAGAGGTTTTACCGGTAACAATCCTTCCCACCACATCGAAGGTCAACAAGGTCAGTCGGAGGTTTCGCTCGAATGACCTTTCCAGTGCCTGCAGGAAGCCGTACTGTTCCAGTTGCATGATTTGCACTGCCGTTCCAATACGCCAGCGGTCCTCCATTTGAACGGCAGAAAAGGTCGTCTCAAAGACTTGGTTGTCTCTGAGGACTTCAAACCTTAGAGGGCTTCCCTCGGAGGCGTTGATGAGCTGGGCGCTTTCGTCAAATCCCACTGTGGTCTTGTTTTCTGAGGTGAGTCTGACGATCTCATCTCCGGCCCGGAGTCCTGCCTCAGCCGCAGGGCTTGCTGGTTCAACCTCGCTGATGATGTAGGGAATGAAGGGGGCAACCCCAATGTCCCCGATTTCGAATCCTTCTTTCAGGGAAGGGGTAATTTTCTTGGTCAGAACCTGCCCCTGACGTTCAACTTCCAGGACGAGGTCCTGATTGGGGCTGAGACTGATGCCTATTTCCAATTCTTGCCAAGTGGGGATCGGGTCGCCGTCTATGGCCACGATGATGTCCAGAGGTTGCAGGCCAGCCTGCTCGGCCGCCGAACCCTCCTGGACGCTGCCTATCACGGCCGGTTGCCGCAGGTACTTTGCAGTGGGAATCCCCCACATGAAGTTAGTGGTGACCAGGATAAAGGCCAGGATGATATTCATGGCCGGTCCTGCTATAGCTACCAGGAAACGATGCATTTTGGGATGGGCCATGAACTCCCCGGGATCACCGGTGAGTTCCTCGTCGTAGTTCTCTCCGGCCATTTTCACGTAACCTCCCAGGGGCAGGAGGCTAACTCGATAGTCGGTGTCTCCCCGTTTAAAGCCGAACAGTCGACGGCCAAATCCGAGGGAAAAGACATCCACCCGGATTCCCAGTAGTTTTGCTGCTATGTGGTGTCCCAGCTCATGAACGAAAATCATCACTCCCAGCACGAAGAGGAAAGCGATAAGGCTAAAGCTGACAGAAGTTAAAAAAGCCAAAATGTTTTGATCTCCTTAGTGCCTCGCTTCTTGACCCCCGTGGCAAGCTCCGCAGACGTCATCATATTTATGGGGCGAGACATTTAACCTCTAATTGTCCGTCGCGGTCTGGATGCTTGTCAAATGAGGCTCATTGAGTCTGCGGCCTCCTGTGCCATCTGGCGAGCCTCACGATCCGCCTCCAGTACGGTCTCCAAATCTTTAACGGCACGGGGAACGTGCCGGTTGAGCACCTCGTCGATCACTTCGGAGATGGAAGAGAAAGGCAGAGACTGATCCAAGAAGCAGCGAACGGCGACTTCGTTGGCGGCATTGAGAGCGGTGGGGTAAGTTTGTCCATCATCCAGCGCCTGGTAGGCTAGACGGATACAGGGGAATTTATCCGTGTCTGGAGCATGGAACTCGAGTGGGGCAAGGGAAAGCAGGTCCAAGCGAGGTAGATTTGACTTCCAACGATCCGGGAAGGCCAGGGCGTACAGAATGGCCGCCCGCATGTCGGTAATGCTCATCTGGGCCAGAACTGTGCCGTCGATGAATTCAACCATAGAATGGATAATCGACTGAGGATGGATCACGATGGAGATTCGATCGGATTTTACGCCAAAAAGGTGATGGGCTTCAATGACTTCTAACCCTTTATTCATCAAGGTGGCCGAGTCTACGGTAATCTTAGGCCCCATACTCCAGGTGGGGTGATTCAAGGCTTCTTCGACAGTGACCTGTTTCAGTTGCTGTTTGCTTTTGTGGAGGAAAGGTCCACCTGAGGCCGTTAAAACCAATCGATGAACTTCTCGCTTTTCTGAGCCTCTCAAGCATTGATGGAGAGCACAGTGCTCGCTGTCCACCGGGAGCAGGTTCACCTGTGTGCTTTTGACGATGGGCATGATCAACTCGCCGGCCATCACTAGAATCTCCTTGTTGGCCAGGGCTACATCCTTTTTCTTGAGCAGTGCTTCGTAGGTTGGAATCAGTCCTGCCGCGCCGGCGATGCCTGCCAGTACAACATCCACATGGGGATGGGTAGCGGCCTCGATCACGCCTTCGACACCCGACAGGACCTTCATCTCGGGAAGGCGCTGTTGCAGATCTTGTGCCGCCTCTCGATCATAAAGAGCGATCATTTCGGGTTGATACTTAAGGCTTTGCTGATGAAGCAGTTCTACGCTTTTTTGTGCTGCCAGTGTGACAATTTTAAAACGTTCCGGATAGAGATCCACCAGATCCAGAGCGCTTTTTCCAATGGACCCGGTCGATCCTAAAATTGCCAGTCTTTTCACAGCTTATCTCTCAGATCGGCTCATTTTATCAGAACCAGGAGGGTGTAATAGGCGGGAAGGGCAAAAAGCAAGCTGTCGATACGATCGAGGACTCCTCCGTGTCCCGGAAGTAGATTGGAGCTATCCTTGATGTCGGCTCCGCGTTTGAGCATGGACTCGAACAGGTCTCCAACCGTACTCACCAACCCTAAGAAGGCGCCGATAAGAACGAGATAAGCGGTGGACCAGGCAGAGAAAAAGAAGTGCCCGAACGCCAGTGCGGTCAACACCGAAAAGAGGAGTCCGGCGATGTATCCTTCTAGAGATTTGTGGGGACTCACTTGGGATGTCACCTTATGTTTTCCCCACCTTTTTCCGACCCCATAGGCCAAGGTGTCCCCTGCCCAGACAACAGAAAGGACCATCAAGAGGTGCAGGTACAGAACCTGAGACCCTTGAAAACTTCCTGCAATGGATAAAGGGACGCCGAGGTAAAGAATAGCCATCAAATTGCCTGACATGGACAAGAATCCTGTTTTCATCTCTCGCGTCTGGAATACACTATGGCCCATGCAAATCAGGCTGCTGACCACAAGATAGCTCAGCACCGAATCAGGAGAATAAGTCCACACCCAAGGCAGGAGCAGGGTCAGAGGGAAGGTGAACCAATAAGCCTCGACTCCATACTGGGCCAGAAGCCGAAGTAATTCGAAGACAGCCAGACCCAGGAGCAGGTCAATCACCAGGAGAAACAGGCTGGGTGGAAGATAGAGAATGGACAGGAGGACCAGGGGAAGGAGAAAGACTGCCGTGGCCACGCGCTGCATCATTGGACATTTTGAAACGAAGTGAAGCGAATGCCTCCGTAGCGCCGCTCACGTTGCTGAAATTCAAGAATTGCCTCCAGCAAGTGAATCTCGCGAAAATCCGGCCACAGCACCTCGGTGACATAAATTTCAGCATAGGCGATTTGCCACAGAAGGAAGTTACTCACGCGCATCTCTCCACTGGTACGGATCATCAGGTCCGGCTCCGGCAGCCCCACCGTATAGAGTCTTTTCTCGATGGTGTCTTCGCTGATCGGATAGGGTACTTCCTCCTTCAGGAGTTGATTGAAAGCATCCACCAGCTCGAGACGACCACTATAATTGAGGGCGACGACCATCTTGGTTCCTTTGTTGTCTCGGGTTGCTTCCTCTGCAAGTCGTAATTCTTTTTGAACTGAATCAGGCAATTCATCGATGCGCCCGATGGTCAGGAATCGGATGCCGTTCTTTTGAATGGTCGAGAGTTCTTTACGGATATAGTCTTTGAGAAGATTCATCAGCGTGCTGACTTCGCTGCGAGGGCGCTTCCAGTTCTCGGCTGAGAAGGCATAAAGTGTGAGCACCGATATAGGCAGCCGCGCAGCCGCCTCCACCACTGCTCTCACGGCGTTGATTCCCGCCCGATGACCCGCCACGCGAGGTAATTTTCGCTGTTTGGCCCATCGACCGTTTCCATCCATTATCACAGCGATATGGCGAGGGAGCTTATTCGAATCAATTCGCTCAAGGATTTCCGCTTCAGGGCTGGAAGGGTCAAAAATAGCTTTGAATTTTTTGACCAGGACGTTCATAAAATCGCCTCGTACTCTACCACAACGCTAACTTCGCGAAAACCGGCTAATAGAAGACGTGCATCAAAAAGAGGCCGTGAGCGGGTGCCGTAGGTCCGGCCAGTCGGCGATCTTTGGAATCCAGGATTTTACAGATGTCATCAGGAGCTCTCTTTCCCACACCGATTTCCAGAAGAGTACCCACGATATTGCGCACCATGTGATGTAAGAACCCGTCGCCCTCGATCTGATAGATGAGGTGACATCCCTGCTCCTGGATTTGAGAGAGGAAAACGGTACGTAGGGTGCTTTTCACCCTAGTCGAAGCTGCCGCGAAGCCTCTGAAGTCGTGAGACCCGCACAATCGATCCGCTGCTTTTTGCATGTCTGGGGCATTCAAAGGGCGGGTCAGGTGATGGACGTAGCCATGGAGAAGAGGAGGGAGAACAGGCCCAGTGTAAATGCGATATTCGTAACGTTTCTTTAAGGCGTCCTTCTGAGCGTGAAAGTGCTGGGAAGCCGGATCGATACTCATGACTCGAATGTCCCAGGGTAAAATTCCATTGAGTCCC
>CBDUTA010000247.1:0-5697 GCA_965369785.1 uncultured bacterium | reverse complement strand
GGTCCAGGGAAGCAGCTTTCGGCACGCCGGCATCGCGGTCTGTGCCGAGACACTGGATGCGGCCTGGAGAGGTCGAGATGCTCTTAATGTAAAATGGAGTCCAGGTGAGCGCCCCACTCTGAGCACGGAAACGGTGGATCGGGACCTGGTCGCCGGTCTGGGAAAACAAGGTCTCTCTGCCCGAAATGACGGGGATGTTCAGGGTGCCCTCAAAAACGCCCACAGAGAGGTCCAGGCCGAGTACCACCTACCTTATTTATCCCACGTCACCATGGAACCCATGAACTGCACGGTTCACGTTCAGCGGGACCGATGCGATATCTGGATTGCCACTCAGGGACAGAGCAGGAACCTGGATACAGCGGTTGAAATCACGGGATTGAAGCCGGAGCAAATCCATGTCCATGCCACCTACCTGGGGTGTGGATTAGGCCGCCGGGGAAGAATCGATTTCGGGCATGAAGCCTTGCAGATCGGCAAAGCGATTGGAGAACCGGTCAAGGTCATTTGGACCCGCGAAGAAGACATCGGCTACGATCTTTTTCGTCCCGGAAACTCCACCAGAATCAAGGCGGCGTTGGACCAGGAAGGCCGCCTGACGGCCTGGTCGCACAAGGTGGTGGCTCCGCAGTTCTCGGTCCGGCAGGGCTCATCCATAGATACACAGGCCACCTCCGGCCTGACCCGCCTGCAGTACCAGATCCCCAATGTCTCCGTGGACTGGGTCAGGCTGGAGAATTCGATCCCGGTCACCTATTGGCGCTCGGTGGGCAGTTCCCACAATGGTTTCACGGTGGAGAGCTTCATGGATGAACTGGCCCATGCCGCCGGGAAGGACCCTCTGGATTTTCGCCTCCAGCATCTCAAGGAGAACAAACGATTACATGGCGTTCTCGAATTAGTCGCCGACAAGGCCGGTTGGGAAAAACCTCTGGCAGGCGCCGAAGGACGCGGCATTGCCGGATACTACTCCTATCGAAGTTATGTGGCCCAGGTGGCTGAGGTTTCCGTGGACCGAGGGACTGGAAAGGTAAAGGTTCATCGGGTGGTGTGCGCCGTTGATTGCGGTCCTCATGTGAATCCCGACACCATTCACGCTCAGATGATGGGTGCCATCACTATGGGCCTGAGTGCGGCTTTCAAAGAGAAGGTTCTATTCGCCGATGGCGGGGTCAAATCGCTCAATTTCCTCGACTACCATCTCCTGCGCATGAGCGAGTCGTTCCCTGTGGAAGTGCACATCGTGGACAGCGAGGACACTATTGGAGGCTGCGGTGAACCGGGGCTGCCTCCGGCCGCACCGGCGGTCGCCAACGCCATCTTCAACGCCACCGGTGCTCGAATACGACGTTTGCCCATGACCCCGGAACGGGTCCTGCAGGCACTCAAGCGTGTGTGATCTCTAATGAAGTGTCGGGGCGCACGGCCGTCCGCCCCTACATACCTCATCCTAGATCTTGCCTTAAATTTGCGACGAGGGTAAACTCCGGTTCATCTCAATTTACTCTTAAAAAAAGGACCCATAAGGAGGGAACATGGGGGAAATCGTCTCAAGCAACAACAGTAGTTTCAGGAATGCGGTGCCGGTACTGATCTTCATCGGGCTGATTCTGGCCCAGTTCACAGGTCCATCAATGGCCCAGGCACCCGACTTGATTGTCTTCAACGGAAAGATCGCTACCGTGGATGAGGATATGACTTTTGTTGAAGCGATGGCGGTCAGAGGCGACACACTGGTGTCGCTGGGAAGCAATGAAGACATCCTCAGGTTAGCAGGGCCCCAGACCAAGCGGGTGGACGTGAAAGGAAGGACAGTGCTTCCCGGAATCGTGGATCCCCATCGACATTTGGGGGGCTATCGAGCTGAAGACTTCCCCGAAGTGAAGGGAATCCGGGTACCCCCCAGTCAAGACAAGGAAGAGATCACACGAGGGATCATTGAGGCGATCCAGAAAAGGGCCCAGGAGGTCAAGCCGGGTGAGTGGATCATCATCAACCCTATGGGTTGGTCGGCCCGGGAGTTGATCTTGTATGAAGAGATTACCCGTGCCGACCTGGATCGTTGGGCTCCGGGTCACGCCATCATGCTCAACGAAAACGGGACAGGTGCCTACAGTCAAATTCTTTTTAGCAGCAAGGCCAGGGAAATTATCGAAGACGAGCTCCCCGTCTTTAAGCAGTTTAGCGACAACGATATCAAGGGAGATGGGGTTAATCTGGTCAATATCATCGTTAAGGACATCCTCCTGAAGGGCCGGGAAAAAGAATATGCAGAATCGATCAAACACTACCTGATCAATGCCGCACCTCCGCGGGGTATTACAACGGTGGGAACGCGAATCCTGAGGACGCCCCTGAATGCCCTCTTCATCCTGGATAAGAAAGACGAAATGCCCCTCCGGTTCGGTTGGTTCTTCAGTGACGGTTCTTACTACAATCCAGCAGGTTTTTACAAACGCTTTCCCAATTTTGTGGGGGTGGGAAGCAAGTATGTTTGGGGTCTAGGCAACGGAGAGGAGGTCGTTGAGTCGCCGACCACGGGGCTGTGTACGACTCTACCGATTATCAATCCTGCGCTCAGAGAGCATTACCGTAAGGCAAACATTGAACTGTGTCGCCTGCTTCATCCCGTGATCAGAGCGACCGTCAAGGACCAGATCGCCTATGGACGGGGCGTGGAGTATCACGGAGCGGGAGATCGAACCATCGATCTCTTGCTGGAGATCATCGAAGAAGTCCAGCAGGAAAATAATCTGACCGATGAAGATATTCGCGAGAAGAGGTTGACCATGGAACATCTGGCCCTGGTGAGGCCGGACCAATACCCCAAGCTTAAGAAATATGGAATTATCATGGCCAATACCCCAGGTTACTTTGCCCGTAATATCGATAAAAGCAAGGCCGCCAATATTCCGCAGAACTTTGGAGAGGAGTACTTGAAGTGGCATCAGCCGGCCAAGAGTTTCATTGACTATGGAATCATGACAGTGATGTCTGAAATCGGCAGACCCTTTGTTGCTTTGAAGAGATATATTACGCGTGAGGCGTGTTTTACGGCCCGGCTGCCCGAACAGGGAGAAGTGGGTGTGGAGAAGTGCGCGGTTTTCGCAGCGGAGCAGGCAGTGGATCGCAATACGGCTTTGAGGATGGCAACGATCTGGCCCGCTTACTATATGGTCAGAGAGAATGAGATCGGTTCCCTGGAAGAGGGGAAGTGGGCTGATTTTATCGTGATCGATCAGGACTATTTCAGTGTTCCTGAAAAGGAAATCGCCGACATCCAGGTGTTGCTGACCGTGTTGGGAGGACAGGTGGTCTACGCCAACCCCGATTTCGGGCCGGTTGATTCCGATCTTTTCAGGTCTCCCGATTACATTAAGGAAGCTGTACTCTCGAACTAGCTCAAAAATCAGTCAGCGAGGGATCTGCACATCGTAGCGGCCATGGGATGGAGACGAAGAGGGGACAGACTTTACCAGATATGGGTCGGGCTGGCCGCTCTCTTGATGGTACTCCCTCTCTCATTCCCCACGCTACTCGCTGTTCAGCAGGAGAGCAGTAGAACCGAACGTTTAAACCTGGGATTTGACCAGTCGGTCCCGGGGGATGTGGCCTTTATCGCCATAATGTTCAGCACCGCAGGCGAAGTAGCAATCGGAAAGATCATCACCGAGATCACCTTTCCCCGCCAACTCCTTTCATTCGAAGAGGCCCGAAGGGGTCTGCCCATCAACTCGATTGATGCTGAGATGAGTACCCGGGTCAGGAATGATGATCCAGACTCTGAAAACTCGATCCTGGAGGTGGTGATTGCGAGCAAAGCAGGAGAAGCAATCCCTGCTGGGACTTTGGTCAATCTGACCTTCACGATTTCTCCAGAAGCTCCTACCTTACACACCATCGTGCTGGAGAACAGGTCTGAGGCTTTTACCACGGGCGATCCGCCTGAACGCGTCGAGCTGACAACCACAAATGGGGAGATCGAAAGTCTTGATATTCCTGCGCTCTTCGCATGTTTTTTTTACATGCATTAGGTGACAAACAAACCATGAACTTACTTCCTCCCGAGATCAGTGAGATTGTTCTTTCTCACTACCCACTCATCCTTGCAAGCCTGGCCGGATACTTCGTTGTCTTTGTTCTCATTTCCTTCTGGGCGAAACGGCGACTCACCGAAGATGTGGGCGACTATGTCGTAGCCTCCCGAAGCTTGGGGTGGCTGGTGGTGACCTTTACCATGTATGCCTCGGTCCTGAGCGGCGTGGGAATGGCGGGAATTCCCGGGACCGTCTACACGGTAGGCGTACCCTTTTTGGTGGCGGTATTGACCGGTCATACCATCGCCATCATGCTGCTGTCCTACTTTGGGCCCCGCATCTGGATACTCGGAAATCACTATAACTTCACCACACCGGGTGACCTGCTGGGTGAGTATTACCAATCGGATACCCTTCGAATCTACACCGTCATCGCCAGCGTGCTCTTCAACCTGGCTTATATCGTGGCCCAGCTTCTGGCCGGAGGGATCCTGCTGAATGTTCTTTCTGGAAATATCATCCCTTTGGAACTGGGAAGCGTGATCATTGCTGTAGTGGTCATGGTCCATGTGGCCATGGCAGGCCTGCGCGGGATTGCCTGGCTTGATTGTTTCAACGGCTTCTTGATTCTCTCTTTGCTCTTCCTTTTTGGCGGCGCCATCCTCATTATTTCCGGGGGACCCGGGGCAGTGGTATCCGGCTTGGGAGAGTTGAGGGACAAATTCATTGCCATCCCGGGAGTAGTCGGCGTTTTTACTCCCTCCTATATTTTGGGCATTGCCATTGGCCTGAGCGTTGGCCCCATGGTCTTTTCCCCTTCAGCGTGGATTCGCATGTACTCCGCTCGCAGTAAGAACCACTTCGCCAAAATTGGCAGCCTCATGCTGGCACTCTGGCTCGTCTCCCACGTGATTGGAACTTACTTTATCGGAAGTTACGGTCAGTTCGTTTATCCCAATGTGGAAAATCCCGATTTCGTTTCTTCACTTCTGGCCTTCAGGGTGCTGCCGGTTTTTCTGGCGGCCTTGTTCTTGATTGCGATTTTGGCAGCCATCATCTCCACCACGGATACCTATATTCACACTTTGACCGCGACCGTTGTCCGGGATGTGGGCCGGGCCGTGATTTGGCCGGATATGGATGAGTCTCTCGAGCTCAAACTCAATCGAACCGTCATGGTGGTCTTTGCCGCGGTCGGTGTTCTGCTGGCGCTCCTGAATCCTGTTTTAATCACCCCTTTGGCCATCTTCGGGGGTGGGATCACCCTGCAGCTTCTGACTCCACTCCTGGGGGCGGTCACCTGGTCACGTGCCTCCACAGAAGCGGCCCTTGTTGCTCCAGGTATGGGCATTGTGTTGACGCTGGTCTGGGAATTGAGGATCCTTCCCAATCCGATTCCAGGATTCCCTGGACTGGCCACCGCCTTCCTGATCAACGTCCTGCTGTTCGTGGTGATCAGCTACCTGACCAAACCTCAGACACCGGAAAAAGTGGAGCAATTCCACGGCCTCATCGCGCGGGAGCTGTAGGGAGTTCGTGCTTTCGTGAATTCGTGCGTTTGTGCTGTGGTGCCGGTGGTATGTTCGTGCTTTCTTGTGTAGGGGCGCACTGACGGGCGCCCCTACAATAAGAAACCCTTTCAGTGCTCCGGAGGCTGTTC
>CBDUTA010000246.1:0-5752 GCA_965369785.1 uncultured bacterium | reverse complement strand
TCTGTAAAGGATGTCCTGACAATAAGTGTAAAGGATGTCCTGAAAATGAACACCTCAGGTGCCGAATCCGAACGACCGCACAACGGCACGAATTCACCGGCCCAGGGGGCTGTCGCTGACGGTTGCGGCACTATTGGCTGTAGTGTACCGGATCACAGCTGTCTCATCGGCGTAGAAGCTTCGAATGCCTGAATTATTAAAACCCGTGGGGCGGGCATCGACAGCGAAGCTGGTACTGGCAGCACCAAGAGAAATGGAGAAAATGTAACCATCCTTGGTTGAAGATCCAACCACGGAGTCCACCAGCATACCGCTGACCAGAGCTCCCATATCGCCATACCTCCCCCCACCGACCGTGGTCACATAGAGGGTTTCGGCGTTGAGGACACTCCGGACCGTCGTAATTGCCGAGGCTTCATTGGCCGCCAGTTTCGACTGCATGAGGTGAGGAATCGCCATTTGGGCAATAATCCCTATAATCAATACAACGATGAGCAGTTCGACCAGTGAAAACCCTTGCTCGGACATCCTTGATGGGCTCTTCATGTGTTATAGCTGTCCCCTTGGGTAACACCATTAGCAAGAGTGGTTCCACTTCATCGGTTCCATCGCAAGTTTTCCGTACAACCAACTGATATGAAAAGTATTACAGATTCTATGGGGAGGCTGCAAACGGGTGGAAACGGAGGCTATCATTGACCCTGGGTGTTACCCCAAGTGCCCCTTAGGGTCAAAATCTGGATTGCCCTCGTGGAATCAGATTAAACCCTTTCTATTGATAGATTTACGGATCTTTTCTAGCCCACAATCCGCAACAGGAAGGCACAGAGTAGTCCCGCATAGTTTCCCAGCAGATATCCCAGCACTCCCATCAACAGACCTACGGGAGCCATCGACTCGTAATAGGCCGCTGCCACAATAGGCGCGCTGGCGGCTCCCGCAATGTTGGCCTGACTCCCCACCGCAACCAGAAACAGGGGCGCTCTCAGCAAGCGAGCGCCGATCACCAGGAAGACCACGTGAAAGAACATCCACAAGATCCCGGCCAGCAGCAACACCGGTGCAGCCAGAATGCCTGCCAGGTCGGCCTGAGCTCCGATGGAAGTGAGAAACAGGTAAAGTGCGGCATAACCTAACTTGGAAGCACCCGCCCTCTCGATGCGCCGCAGAGGGGTAAAGGAGAGCAAAATGCCCAAGCTCGAAACCAGAATCACCAGCCAGGTAAAGGAGGAAAAGATGGAAGCGACATTGGGCGCTCTCTGCAACAACACCTGCTGAGTGATCTCATAGAGCCAGGCCGATAAATGTCGGCAGAGGACCGCGCCTGCAAACCCAATGGCAAGCACCATGGAGACATCCGGCAATGTCATCGGTCTAAGCTGGTTTTCCTGAAATTGCCTGAGTCGCCGGTTCAAATCCTCCAAAACGGCTGACTGTGCGTTGTTCCACCGGTCAATCGTAGTTTGGTAATTGGCCAGAAAAAGCAGTACCCCCATCCAGGTGTAAGCGATCACCGTGTCCACGATGATGATGGGACCGATAATGCTGTCCGGCGCACCCACCGATTCCTTGATGGCGGCAAAATTCCCCCCTCCTCCAATCCAGCTTCCCGAGAGGGCCGCCAATCCTTTCCAACTCCCAGGGGGCAGCCAATCCCCCAAAATCAGCAGCACCAGGGGACCACCCACCACCACTCCTGCCGTTCCGAACAACATCATGGCAATCGCTCTGGGTCCAATACGTAAAATGGCAGTGACGTCCGTCGTGATCATCAGAACAAAGAGGCTAAAGGGCAACAGGTAGTCTCTCATCCAGTCATAGGTCGGTGAATCGGATGGAATCAGCCCCCAGGTGCTGGCAAAGGTGGGCAAGAAATAGATCAAAATAATGGAGGGGACGATCTTGAAGAAGCGCTCTGCCCAACTTTGACTCGAGACCCAAAAGACCAGTGCGCAGGTCAAAGCGCAGAAAGCAAAAACGGCCATCGGTTCTTCCAAAACGGTCATAGCAGTGAACGCACGGCAACTCCGGTCAAAAGGAAGGGCAAGCCAGTTTGGCCTTTTTCGCTATTGATCTGGCTCTAAGGTAGCATAGGCACATGATAAACGAGACACAGAGGCTCCACCTGGAGGAGGAGCTGCGCAGCAAAATCGAGGGAGAGGTCCTCTTTGATGAGATGTCTCGTCTCATTTACAGCACGGACGCCAGCCTCTATCAGATTAAGCCTGTGGGAGTCGTCCTTCCTCGCTCCGACCAGGAGATTCTAAAATCCGTCCAAATCGCAGCCAGGTACGGGGTACCCGTCCTCCCACGAGGAGGAGGCACCAGCCTGGCAGGACAAACGGTACTGGCCGGTCTGGTCGTCGACTGCTCCAAATACCTGAACAAGATCGAGGAGATCAATCCGGCCGAGCATTGGGCTCGAGTGCAACCCGGCATCATTTTGGACAACCTGAATAAGGTTCTCAAATCCCATAATCTGCACTTCGCCCCGGACCCGGCGACCAGCAGCCGAGCCAATATTGGAGGAATGATCGGCAACAACTCATCAGGTGTCCGCTCCATCCGCTACGGAAAGACCATCGACAATGTTCTGGAACTCTCCGTCATTCTCTCCACCGGGGAACAGTTGCTACTGCATCCCTTGAACGCTCAGGGGTTGCAGCAGAAGTGTGATCAGAAAGATCGAGAAGGGGAGATTTACAGGAACATTGGCAAGATTATAGAAGAGAACGCTGAAGAGATTACCCGCCGTTTCCCTCAAGTCATGCGCCGGGTGGGGGGCTACAACCTCGATGCTTTGCTGCAGGAAGACGTCTTCAATCTGGCTAAACTGATTGTGGGCTCGGAAGGAACCTTGGCCTTTGTAACCGAAGCCAAGCTCAAACTGGAGCCTCTGCCTGCTTTTACTATGGTGTCGGTGATTCATTTCGACGATCTGCTTCGAGCCATCGATGCGGTCCCGGTGATCTTGCGCCACAAGCCTTCCGCCGTGGAAATCCTGGATCATTACGGCCTGGAACTGGCTCGCTCCAACCCAACCGTGGCCCCGCTTTGTGCCCAGTTTATCCAGGGCACACCGCAGGCCATCCTGATGGTGGAGTTCAGCGGAGAATCCCAGGAGGAGGTTCAGTCCGGCTGGGCAGAAATGAAAACCAGCCTGGAGCATCAAAAAGGTCTCTATTCCTATTACGACGCCTCCACGAAAGAGACGAAAGAAACGGTCTGGAGTGTGCGAAAACATGCGCTGGGAGTTTTGCTGGGAATGAAGGGGGACGCAAAACCCCTTCCTTTCATCGAAGATGCCTGCGTACCCGTGGAACATCTCAGTGAGTATGTGGCTCGAATTCTCCAGTTTTGTCGAAAGCATGACCGGCCCCTGGCCCTCTACGCCCATGCCAGTGCGGGGGTCATTCACCTGCGCCCCATCCTGAATCTCAAGCAGCAGGAAGACTTGGACATCATGCGGGCCATTTCCGAGAAAACTTTTGACCTGGTCCGCGAGTACGGAGGCTCCTGGAGTGGTGAGCACGGAGACGGACTGGTACGCAGTTACAAGAATCGCGAATTTTTTGGCGACCAACTCTACCGGGCCTTTCAAGAGGTCAAGCAAACTTTCGACCCCGCAGGCTTGATGAATCCTGGAAAAATTATAGACGCCCAGGACATCGGTGAAAACCTGCGCATTCACCCCGGCTATCGCACTTCGGTCCCCGCCACCCATTTTCAGTTCAAACAGGAACAGGGCTTCGCCCGGGCCATTGAGTTGTGTTCCGGCGTCGGCCACTGCCGGAAAACCACCTCCGGGACCATGTGTCCTTCCTACATGGCCACGCGGGATGAAGAGCACTCCACACGAGGCCGCGCCAACGCGTTGCGCATGGCCATTGCAGGAAACCTTGGCCCCGATGGACTGGGCAGTCCCCGGCTTTACGAGGTCCTGGACCTGTGTCTGGAATGCAAGGCCTGTAAGTCCGAGTGCCCTTCAGGTGTGGACATGGCCCGCCTGAAGAGCGAATTCCTGGCTCAATACTTCAAACAGCACCGGATTCCCCTGGGGAAAAAGCTCTTTGGTCAAATTCGGGAAACGGCTGAATGGGCCAGCCGCTTTCCCAACCTGGCCAACTTCCTGTTCGGAAATCACCTTTCACGTTGGATTCTGGAGAAATTGGCGGGTATTGACCAAAGACGAAGCTTGCCTCCCCTCGCGGGTCAGACGCTCACCCGGTGGTTCAAAGAGAACCCGGAAACAGGGGAGCCGACAGCTCAACCGGTCGCCCTGTTCCTGGACACCTTCGTCAATTTCTACGAACCGGAAATTGGAATAGCCGCTACACGGCTGCTGAGACATCTCAATTATCGGGTGATTCCAGTCGATGGCGGCTGCTGCGGTCGGCCCCTCATTTCCACGGGACAGCTGACGCAGGTTCGGGAGAAAGGTCTGGCTTTGCTGAAAGTCTTGCAGGAGTACACCCGTCAACTGATCCCCGTTGTTGTCCTGGAACCCAGCTGTTTGTCGACCCTACAGGATGACTATCTGGATCTATTAGACGACGAAGCCGGCTGCACCGCAGTGCTCGAACAGGTCTTCAGCCTGGAGGAGTTCCTGACCCAGGAGGGCGTTTTGCCTCGCCTGATGAAAAAAATCGGAAAAGGACCGGCCCGGGTCCTCTTTCACGGGCACTGCCACCAAAAAGCCCTGTCCGACACCCAGAATTCCCTACAGGCCCTGCAGTGTTTGAAGGAGACCGATCTCAGGGAAGTGGACTCGGGCTGCTGCGGAATGGCCGGATCGTTTGGATACGAACAGAAGCATTACGAAGTATCCCGCAAAATTGGTGAAGACCGCCTCTTCCCGGCCCTACGAGAAGCCTCGGCCGAGACGGAAATCGTGGCTTCCGGCTTTAGCTGTCGGTCTCAGATTCAACATTTTACCGGCCGAACGGCAAAGCATCTGGTCCAAGTCCTGGCCGGGGCTATTCGGCCGAGTTCGTGAGGTCGTCACGAAGTGACGAACGCACGAATTCACGACCGCGCGAAGCGCGCCAGCACGAAAGCACGAAAGCACGAACTCACGGGTTACTTCCCTCTCTCAACACCCGCTTGAGCACCTTGCCCAGGGCACTCTTGGGAAGTTCCTCAACAAATTCGATCTTTCTGGGAATCTTATACTTGGAAAGCTTGTCCCGGCAGAACTGAACCACCTCCTGTTTGCTCAGCTCCTGGCCCTCTTCAACCACAATGTAGGCCTTGGGAACCTCTTCTCGAACAGCACTGGAAATGCCCACCACCGCCGCTTCGACAATACTGGGATGTTGATGCAAAACCTCTTCCAGTTCACGAGGATAGATGTTCATTCCCGCACTGATGATCACGTCTTTTTTCCGATCCACGATGCTGAAAAATCCCTCTTCATCCATCACCGCCATATCCCCGGTGTAGAGCCAACCCTGGTCCAGCACCTGCCGGGTTTCCTCAGGCTTTTCCCAATACCCTTTCATGACCTGGGGCCCCTTAATGACCAGCTCCCCCACCTGGCCGGGCCCAAGCGTCTCCTTGCTGTCCAGATCCACCACCGCCGCTTCCGTATCGGACACGGGAACTCCGATGGTTCCACTCTTGCGATGTCCGTGAGTCGGGTTGACCAGGGCCACCGGAGAAGTTTCCGAGAGGCCGTAGCCCTCCACCAGCTTGCCTCCCGTGAGGGTTTCAAATTTTTTCTGGACTTCGGCCGGCAGGGCAGCTCCCCCGC
>CBDUTA010000245.1:0-5756 GCA_965369785.1 uncultured bacterium | reverse complement strand
CCAATCTGGTCAATGAGGCCGCACTGAATGCGGCTAGATTCGACCGCAAGTCTGTCGCCATGGCGGACTTTGAAGAGGCCAAAGATAAGGTATTGATGGGCAAAGAGCGAAAATCCATGATCATGAGCGACAAGGAGAAGCGCAATACCGCCTACCATGAAGCGGGTCATGCGCTTGCGGCCTATCTGCTTCCTGACGCGGATCCGCTTCACAAAGTCACTATTATCCCTCGGGGAAGGGCCTTGGGTGTGACCATGCAGCTCCCCGAGGAGGATAAGTACAGCTTCACCAGGGAATATATGTTCGCTTCCGTTACCATTTTGCTGGCAGGGCGAGTTGCCGAAGAACTCGTTCTCGGAAGCTGCACAACAGGTGCCTCCAATGATCTGGAACGTGTGACGGATCGAGCACGTAAGATGGTCTGTGAGTGGGGCATGAGTAAAGAAATGGGACCCTTGACCTTCGGTAAAAAGGAAGAGCAGATCTTCCTGGGCAGGGAAATCGCACAGCACCAGGATTACAGTGAAGACACTGCAAAACAGATCGACAAGGAAGTCAAGAAGCTTGTGTTTGCGGCTTACGCCGAAGCCAGAAAGCTTTTGGAGGAAAACCGGGAGTCCCTGATTCGAGTGGCGGAAGCCTTGTTGGAGTACGAAACCCTGGATGCGAGTGAAGTCAAAACAGTCATCAAGGGCGAAAAGATCCACCGGGAACTCGAAGTGGAGCCTCCTGATGCACCAGAGCCTGAGCAGGAGGAGAAGAAGCAGGGAAAGTCGCTGCCGTCTCTGGTCAATCCTGACGAGCGCCCAGCCCCCGCGTGAGCAAGGACACTCTTACTTTTTCTTCGTGGCCCAGTGGCACGGTTGACTCCCAAGATGTGTCCATGTCCAGAAGAGCCTATGTTCTGCAGGCCCGCGGTAAAAGACTGGAACTTGGAAGACGTACCCGGGTCATGGGAGTCGTCAATATTACCCCTGACTCCTTCTTCGATGGGGGCCGTTGTTTTGAGCGTTCAAAAGCAGTGGAATGTTGTCTGCAGTTGGTCGAAAATGGTGCAGATATCATCGATCTGGGCGGGGAATCCTCCCGTCCTGGCGCCGAGCCGATATCCGTCCAGGAAGAACTGGAACGGGTTTTACCGGTACTACAGGAGATTCGTAACCAGGTGTCTGTACTCATTTCGGTGGATACCTGCAAATCTAAGGTGGCCCGTGAGGCACTCAGAGAAGGAGCAGATATCGTCAACGACATCAGCGCCTTTCGTCTGGACCCGGAAATGCCGCGAGTCGTCAAGGAGTGGGATGCAGCGGTGGTGCTGATGCAGATGCGTGGAACTCCTCAGATCATGCAGGAAATCCCTCCCAGTCAGGATATCCTGGAAGAGGTTCAAACGGATTTGCAGGCAGCCGTGTCGAAGGCCTCCGAAAACGGCATACCGGCGGAGAACATCATCATCGATCCAGGTATTGGTTTCGGAAAAACGGTTGAAGATAATTGCAGGATCTTGAATCGGTTATCGTTTCTCGAGAGCTTTGATTTACCGGTGCTGGTCGGAACTTCTCGAAAGAGTTTTCTGGGCGGTATTTTGGACATCCCCGCTCAAGAGCGAATCTGGGGTAGCGCGGCGTCTGTGGCAATTGCCGTTATGCGGGGAGCCCACATCGTGAGATTGCATGATGTGGCAGAGATGAGCCAGGTGGTCCAGATCACGGACGCCATACTGGCGGAGAGTCGTTTGCAATAATGGCCGATTTCCAGCTTCAGATCTGGGATGTCATTGATATCCTGGTGATCGCCTTCATCCTCTATCAAGTCCTGCTTCTGATCAAGGGCACCCGAGGATGGCAGATGACGTTGGGGATTACCTCCCTGTTTTTCTTCTACTACCTGAGTCTTTTCCTGGAATTGAGAACCATCGAATGGTTGTTGGCCAATTTCTTCACCTACTTTATCTTTGCCCTGATTGTCATTTTTCAGTCAGAGATTCGCAGGGGCCTGGCTCAAATAGGAAGAGGACGTTTTTTTCTGAGACTCACGGGTAAAAAACCTCAGAAACAGTTCGACGAGATCATACTGGCTGCCACCACTCTCTCCAGCCAAAGAATAGGAGCGTTGATCGTTATCGAGAGAGAGATTGGACTAAAAAATTACATCGAAAGCGGGATTAAGCTGGATGCCTTTTTGACCTATGATCTTCTGGTCACGATTTTCAATCCCAAGACCCCTCTTCACGACGGAGCGGTCATTCTACAGGAGAACCGGATCAGTGCGGCCGCATGCTTTTTGCCCCTGACTCTGGATCCCTACTTGAGTAAGGAATTGGGGACTCGGCATCGCGCTGCTATCGGAATCACCGAGGAAACCGATGCTGTGGCTGTCGTTGTTTCTGAAGAAACCGGCAAAACTTCAGTTGTCTTTGGTGGGGAGATCGTGCGCAACCTGGATGGCCCTCGCTTGCTCAAGGTTTTGCAGAAAACGATGGAGGGTCAGGCCCAAGCCCTGAAGTTTAAAGCCCAGGGGGAAAAGGAACGAGAACGGCGAGAACAAGCAGTATGAATATTCTGCGGGAGTTTCTCTTTAACAATCTTGGGCTCAAAGCGATCTCTCTTTTGCTTGCTTTACTGCTCTGGTTGCAGGTTGCCGGCCAGCAGACGGTCCAGCGAACCCTTTCTCTTCCCGTCGAATTTGTGAATATGGCCCCCGAAATGGAAATTTCCAACGACTATGAAAGACGAGTAGATGTGGTTCTACGCTCCCGGCGAGGTACTCCCAACTTTGAAGACGGAAGTCTGACCGTCAAAATAGACCTCAGAGGAGCTACTCCCGGAGCCGAAAAGTTCTTTCCTTTAAGTGAAGACAATATCTCAGACAGGCCTCCTGGTCTGGAAATCGTGAGCATCACTCCGACCAGGATCCGCCTGTTGTTGGAAAATACGGTACGAAAGAGCATCGAGGTTGTGCCTGAACTGGTGGGTGAGCCTGCTGAAGGATTTCAGGTCACCAAGGTACAGGCTCCGCGGGTGACTATTATTGGTCCCCAATCGCGGGTCCAGGAAGTCGCTGAGGCTCAAACCGAACCCATTGAGATAACGGGATTGTCTTCGACCTTGGTGAGAAACGTGGCAGTGGATATCGATGATCTTGCTCTGCGCATGGAACCGGCTTCTGTGGATATTATTATTACAATTGAAGAGGAAAGACGGGAAGTGCAAGTTCGCAGAATTCCCATCGAGTTAGTTCCGGAGGGCGTTGAAGCGACGTTGATGACCCGGCGGGTGGAGATCGTTGGGACAGTGCCGGTGTCGTTTACCGGAGAACTCACGACCCAGGATTTTCAAGCTTCGGTGAATGTCCAGGCATTGGAGCCACGACAGGAGTCCTACGAACTCGTTCCTCAGATTACAATCGTTGACCAGTATGCTGGTATTTTCCGTATTCAATCGGTGATTCCAGAACGTATCAAGGTGAGAAGAGCCAGGTGACATGCGTGAGCTGTTCGGGACCGATGGTGTTCGCGGGATTGCCGGAGAATATCCGCTAGATCTTTCCACCATTTACAAACTGGGCAAGGCCGTCGTTCGCTCCGGTAAACGGAGCATCCTGATTGGCAGAGATACTCGTGCCAGTGGGCTCTGGATCGAGAATGTTCTGCAACAAGCCATCCTCTCACAGGGAGGGAAGGTCACTCTGGCGGAGGTGATCACAACGCCTGGAGTGGCCATACTTTCCCACGATGTTCCGTTTGATGCGGGAATTGTTGTCTCCGCTTCACACAATCCTTACAAAGACAACGGAATTAAGATTTTCTCGAGCAGTGGAATTAAACTGACGGACGACGAAGAAGAGTGGATCGAAGAGGATGTGGCCGGAGATTCGAATTCCGATCCTCTTCCACTGATTGCCGAAGATCGGAACCCGAAGGAGGTTATTACCTTTAATCGCGAGTTGGTAGGACGCTACATCGATTTTTTGCGGAGGGTCTCGTCGGTGGGGGTTCTCAAATCTCTGAAAATCGTTTTGGATTGTGCCCATGGTGCAGCGTTTCACATTGCTCCTCAAGTGTTTCGAGAGTTGGGAGCCGAGGTGGTGGTCCTCAATGCCGAACCCAATGGTCGGAATATCAATCTCGACTGTGGAGCTGTTTACCCCCAAGGGATGGCTCAGGCCGTGGTCGATTCTCAGGCTTCCTTGGGTGTGGCCTTTGATGGAGATTGTGATCGGGCCATTTTCTGTGATGAAAAGGGAAATCTTCTGGACGGGGATTACACTCTCTTTATCCTTGCACGGTATTTTCAGCAGAGGGGACAATTGGAGTCCGGATGTGTAGTCTCCACAGTGATGGCCAATAAAGGCTTGGAAGTGGCGCTGAAAAAAGAAAAGATACGGATGTTGCGCACCCAGGTCGGCGATCGCTATGTCCTGGGAGAAATGCTTCGAGGAAACCACGCTCTGGGAGGTGAGCAGTCCGGACACGTGATCATGAGGGCCAACACCTTAGTGGGAGACGGAATCCTGAGTGCTTTGAAGATGAGCCAGATCCTGTTGGAGGAGGGTGGATCGCTGGCTGAGCAGACTCGAGGGTTTGAGAAGTTTCCACAGATCCTGATCAATGTTCGGGTCAGGAAGAAGCTTGATTACTCGAAAATTGCCGAAATACAGAAGGAAATTGAAGCGGCCAGTAAGCGCCTCGGGGAGAGAGGACGAGTTGTGATTCGATACTCAGGTACCGAGCCACTGGTGAGAATCATGTTGGAGGGGGAAAAAGAGACAGAGATTAAGGAATATGCGGAGACGATTGCAGCGCGGTGTCAGGAGAAGCTGGGGTGAGAAGGAGACAGGAGACGGGAGACCCCCGCTTCTTGGTAAGACGCAGTCAGAGCCGTGGGCTTCAGCCCACGGGCCTCCTGGTCGGTGTGGGGTGTGAACAGCGGCTCCCTTTCATCATCGGAGGCCCGCAGGCTAAAGCCTGCGGCTCTGATGGAACCTGGAACGCGCGCTAGAAGCGCGTTCCTGTGGAGTTAGGAGTTAGGAATGGAGACTTCTCGGGCGAAAATCAAATCGCGGCAGGAGCTCAAGGGGATCTTGGAACAGCTGAAAGCCGACGGGAAGGAGATCGTTTTTACCAACGGGTGCTTCGATCTTCTCCACCCAGGCCACGTGCATTATTTGGAGAAAGCGAAGACCCAGGGAGATGTGCTGGTGGTGGCTTTAAACACCGATATTTCGGTAAGGAAGATCAAAGGCCAGAACCGGCCTGTGCTGGGCGAAGAGGACCGTTGCGAGATTATCAGTGCACTGGGTTGTGTCGATTTTGTAACAACTTTTGAGGAAGAGACTCCTCAGAATATTATTGAAGAACTGATCCCGCAAGTCCTGATAAAGGGCGGTGATTGGCCCATCGATCAAATTGTGGGCCGGCAAATTGTGGAATCGAACGGTGGAAGGGTTATTTCAGTAGATTTTGAAAGAGAATTTTCCACATCAGACCTCATTGACCGAATTCGAAGATCAGGAAGTTAGCCGGCTTCCTGCCAACGCTAGCGAGATCTTTCGAAATCTGGCCGGAAAGCTGAAGGGGTTTCGTCTGCTGGAAGGCCTTCATGGGCCGGATTCCACCTTCCTTTTCTCGGCGCTCTTTCGGCAGTCACCGGCTCCCTGTCTCTGGTTGTGTCTGAATAATCGTCAGGCCGAAAAGACTGCAGAGAACCTGCGCTTCTTTCTGCCAGAGGGAAATGAAGATCAGGTTTTGGTCCTTC
>CBDUTA010000244.1:0-5766 GCA_965369785.1 uncultured bacterium | reverse complement strand
CATCAGCGCCCTGATTGGCATCTCGTTTGCGGTCCTTTTTGACCGCTTCCTCGGCACTGTAGCCAGTGGGCTAGCCTCTGGCCTCGTCTATGGAGGAGCGTGGTGGTTTCTGGGACCGCTGACCTTGATGCCACTGATGATGGGCATGGGTCTGAACTGGAATGCCGCAGCAGCAACCCAAATGCTTCCCAGTCTGATGGGTCACCTTGTCTACGGTGCCCTATTGGGAACCAGTTATGTTTGGCTCAAGAGCCGTGGCGCCGGATGCCAGACGACCTATACAAGCCCCGTGCAAACCGTGGAAGAACACTGAGGAGGGTCTTCTTAGAACGGACCAAGAGGCCGCTCTGAGAGCGGCCTCTACAAACGCTCTTTGTAGGGGCGCACGGCCGTGCGCCCTTTTAGCTATTGATAAAGCAAGGTTTGTGGGCGCACATCTGTGCGCTCCACAAACAATCAGGGATCTGCCAGTTGCCGGGCACTCACCTGGACTTGCAGCGGGATATCTTGTCGGCGATAAAGGCAGGTGCCATCGATGTCTTCACACACATAGTAAAGCGCATAAGCGGGTAGGGTCATCGGACCCCCTGGCTTTTCCGAGCTTCGCAATTCAAACTCGATAACGCGGGCCTCCTGGCTCACCACTTCAGGCGGATTGGCAACCGTCCAATAGGAATGATCCACCTCCCAACCTTCAACGGGAGCCACCCACAAGACCAGGTCATCCACCTCGTTGTTCCAATGGGCTTTGACCTCTGGATTGGGTCGAAAAACGAGGTGGACCCGAGCAGATTCACCGGCGGCAACGGCAGAGGGAACCAAGGTGGTTTCCACCTGGATAAAGTCTTTCTCATCACGAAAGATCCGACCTCGAGGATCAGGCTCCTCTTGTACCGTCTGGGTGGTTTCGAAACTTTCACTGGGATAGGCAAATTCCGCCCCACCCGGCTCCACCCAAAGCTGGGCCGGCCTCTCCCCTCGGGCCATGATTTCCCGGCGCGCTTCTCTCACCCAGTCATAGAAGGAATAGGGCTTACCCAGGCGCGGGCCGTATTGCTGAATTCGACGGCGCCAAATGTACTGATTGGGATCGATGTCCAGCGCCTTGCTCCAATGCTCCACCGCCTTTTGGAAATCCGCTGGCTGACGATGGTCCGAATCGTAGCGCTTCCGATAAACCACCCCCAGGTGGAAGTGGGTCGGACCATGCTCAGGCTCTTTCTCAAGTATTTTGAGGTAAGTCTCAATCGCTTCAGTCATTTCAGCTGGATTCCCCCACAAAGTAACGGCCTCAGCATAAGCGCGCCAGGATCCCACGGAACCTTGCTGACTTGCCTCCTTGAGCTGTTCGAGGTCAGGTAACACAGCCTGAGGCGGTGGGGCGGTTTCTTGGTACTTGTGACTGAGAAAATCGTCCAACTCCTCAACCTGCGGCCGAACACTTCGGATGACTCCGAATTCATCGATCAACAAAGTGATGGGCACTCGGGTCACTGCCATTAAATTGGCCGAGTCAAGAAGAATCGGCCAGTCCATGTGTTTCCACTGCATGAAGAGGCGGGTGCGGTCAGGATGTTGCTCAGGTATGATGCCGACCATTTGCACCTTGCCCTCTGCCTGTAACTCTTTGGTTGCTTCGTGCCACACGGGCACACGCCTTCGGCAGCCGGCTCACCAGGAGGCCCAAATATGGAGAATGATTTTTTGACCTCGGAAATCTGCTATCGAACCAGGACGTCCGTCCTCCAAGGAAGGCAGCATCACCTCAGGAAAGGCTTCTCCGACCTTGAACTCATAGGCTTGGACCGGGCCGGTCACCATCCACAAGAAGGCCAGCACAAGGGGCAGGTACGGATAGGGAGATCTTTTCATTTTTTCTCCTTGTTTAAGTGGCATCATTTTACACCGCAAGATATGCCTTTTCTACCTAGCCCGGATTATGCATAGTTTTTTTGTAACGAGGCATCGAAAACGCCGTCCTGGGTGCGTTGCGCCACGCGTGACCCGCAAGCGGGTACCCCGAGGCCACCGCAAACGTACTCACTGCAGTACGTTGAGGAGGCCGACCGAGCGGAACACAATCAGGGCGGATGGTTTCGGTGCCACAGTAAAACTTTATGCATAATGCGGGCTAAGGGTAGACAAGATGTCCTGTTGATTATCGACAACCCTGATGCTATTCTGCGTTTCTTTTGGAGATTATCTCCGCTTATGGCTTCAACCCTGGAAAGCAGTCATCCCTACCTGCGCTCGATGCAGGAATCCGATCTCCCGCAGGTCGCGGATATCGAGAAAGCAACCTTTCCCAGTCCCTGGCCTTTGAGTTCTTTTCGTCAGTGCCTGGATTGCGGTTACCGCTGCTGCGTACTAGCCCAGGGTAGCCTTGTGCGGGCCTATGCCATCATGGCTGTCGAAGCAGACACCGCCCACATCTTGAACCTATGCGTCATGCCTGAATTCCGGCAGCAGGGTGAGGGCCGCCAGATGCTCAATCATCTGCTGCAACTCGCCCGTGCTGCTCACGTCACAGACATTTTTCTGGAGGTGAGAGTCTCCAACCACCCTGCCATTCATCTCTACCAATCGGCAGACTTCGTGAAGATAGGGATTCGAAAGGGTTACTACCCCAGCGAGAAGGGACGAGAGGATGCCTTAATCCTGGTTAAGCGGTTGCCCGCAGAACAGTTGGAGTTCCAAAATTGAACAAGCGACCAGAAACCCTTACCGACACTAAAGAGATCCGTTGGAATCTAACCGATCTTTATCCTGACTCGAACACCCTGGAAAGCGATCTTCAAGGGATCGCTGCGGCCGCTGAGGACTTTGCACAACGTTACAGAGGTCAGGTGGCATCGTTTGATGATTCCGGTCTCGTCGCAGCCTTGGAGGAATTCGAGGCTCTGCAAGAACGACTGGCACGGGCTCATACCTACACCTATCTCAACTGGTGCACCCAAATGGACGACTCCAAACGCGGTGCACTACTGCAAAAAGTTCGTGAGGTCAGCACCCAAATCCAGCAGAAACTCCTTTTCTTTGAACTGGAATGGGTTCAGCTGGAAGACAGCCAGGCTGAAAAGCTGCTAGAAAGCACGGCCATTCAACGCTATCGACACTATCTTGAATGCGAGCGCCTGACCAAACCCCACGTCCTGAGTGAGTCGGAAGAAAAGGTCCTCTCGGAAAAGGCCCTCACCGGGTGCCAGGCCTGGAACCGCTTCTTTGATGAGATCGTTGGATCCGCCCGATTCTCGTTTGAGGGACGGGAACTGACCCAGCAGGAGATTCTGGCTAAGCTCTACAGCGCCGATCGCCAGGTACGCCAACGAGCTGCTCAGTCTTTTACCGAAGGCCTCGAACGCTACCTCCAAGAGTTGACCTTTGTTTTCAATACTATTCTGGCCGATAAGAGCTCAGACGACCGATTGCGGCACTATCCCAACTGGCTCTCCAGTCGCAATCTTTCCAACGAGATCTCTGAAGAAGCCGTTCAGACCCTGATCGAATCCGTCTCCAACCGCTACGACCTGGTGGCGCGCTTTTACAACTTGAAAGCAACACTACTGGGACTTGAAGAACTCCACGATTACGATCGCTACGCACCCCTGGAAGATGTGGAGACCTCTTATTCCTGGAACCAGGCTAAAGATATTACTCTGAAAGCCTACGAGTCGTTCCATCCACGACTGGGATCCATCGCTGCCGACTTCTTCAAGCAGCGCTGGATCGATGCGCCGGCAGAACCCGGCAAAGCAGGAGGCGCCTTCAGTCATCCGGCCGTTCCCAGCGCCCACCCCTACATATTGTTAAATTACACCGGAAACATTCGTGACGTCCAAACTCTGGCCCACGAATTAGGGCATGGAGTCCACCAATATTTATCACGCCAGCAAGGGCTTCTCCAGGCCGACACTCCACTGACCCTGGCCGAGACGGCTTCCACTTTTGGAGAAATGCTGGTGTTCGATCGCCTCATGACACAGGAGGAGAACCCGAGCGCCCATCTTTCCATGATTGTGAGCAAGATTGATGACATCGTGGCCACCGTTTTCCGCCAGGTGGCCATGAACCGCTTCGAAGATCGGATCCATACAACCCGCCGCACCCAAGGGGAGCTGTCCTCGGATCATTTCAGTGAACTTTGGCTGGAAACTCAACAGGAGATGTTCCAGGGAAGTGTCCACCTGGGAGACCACTACCGCATTTGGTGGAGTTACATTCCTCACTTCCTCCACACGCCTGGATATGTCTACGCTTATGCTTTCGGAGAATTGCTGGTTCTTGCACTTTACGGGCAATACCAGAAAGAGGGAGAAGACTTCGTGGAGAAGTATCTGCGCCTTCTGGAAGCGGGTGGATCGGACTGGCCCCACGTCTTGCTGGAAAAGCTGGGAATCGATCTCAATAACCCCCAATTCTGGCAAGAGGGTCTTTCAGCCATTGAGGAGCTGATCACGAGGGCAGAGAAACTGGCGGAAGAAGTGGGCAGCAAACAACTGACAGCTGACAACTGACCCAATGAAATTCAAAATTCAAAATTCAAAATCCGAAACAAATTCAAAATCTAAAACCTGAAACTTAACACTTGAAACCTGGAACGCGAGCAAAGCGAGCACCGAAGAGATGATCGAAACACCCAAACTCACGGCTGATGTGATCATACGAGTCTGGGAGAAGAACCGCTTTCGGGGCATTGTTTTGATCGACCGGAAGAACCCGCCACTGGGTTTGGCCATACCGGGTGGTTTCGTTGAAGTGGGTGAGAGCGTGGAAACCGCTGCCCTGCGGGAGATGAAGGAAGAGGTAGGCCTGGACGTGCAGCTGGTGGCTCTGCTGGGAGTCTATTCTGATCCCAAGCGAGATCCCCGCTTCCACACCGCCTCGGTGGTTTTCGTGGGCGATGCTACAGGAGAACCCCAGGCGTCCAGTGATGCCCGGGAAGCTTCCATCTATCGCCTCGAGGAGATCCCCCTGGACCGCCTCGTTTTCGATCACCGCGAAATCCTGTTGGACTTCCTGGGAAGTCCGGATTGACCGCTGACCGCTGCCAGCGGTCAGCGGAAATTCAAAATCCCAAACTTCTGGCTTCGAACTCCTGACTTCTGACTTCTTCTTCTGTCTGTTATCATCAGAAGCCGAATTTGTAGTCCCGGCTAATTATGTTCAAACGTCAAACTTCTGGATCGGTGGTCTGCCCCTCCTGTCACAAACTGGTCAGCGTCAAGGACGAGAAGTGCTACTACTGCGGCCGTCCCAGCCCGGGAATGTGGGGTTATGGGTCTATTTTGAGGCAGCTGGGTCAAAACCTTGGCTTTGTCCAGGTGGTGATCGGGGGTTGTGTCGGTCTTTATCTTGCCACGCTGTTAACTGACCCTGGAGGAATCCAAATGGGTGGGACTCTCTCCCTGTTTTCTCCCAGTGGACGCAGCCTCTTCCTGTTCGGGGCCAGCGGAGCGATGCCGCTCTTTCAGGCCGGACGATGGTGGACGGTGCTCAGTGCCGCCTGGTTGCACGGAGGACTGCTGCACATCCTTTTTAATATGATGTGGGTCCGCCAACTGGCTCCCGCCACCGCTTCCGAATACGGGATCGGTCGCACCGTGATCATCTACACCGTCTCTTCCATCACCGGCTTTCTGCTCAGTAGCTGGGTAGGGGCGTCTTTCGGCTTTCTTCCCTGGTTTCTGCGAGGGGCAACTTTGACCGTTGGGGCTTCGGCTCCCATTTTCGGACTCCTGGGCGCGCTGGTTTACGTGGGAAAAAGGG
>CBDUTA010000243.1:0-5799 GCA_965369785.1 uncultured bacterium | reverse complement strand
AGGTGCCGAATCCGAACGAAAGCACGAAAGCACGAAGTGAGGTGCCTCCCACATTCCAGGCGCCAGAAACGGGGAATTCTGCAATTCTGACTGTTCGGATCAGCCACCGGCTGATCCCTACGAAGACCAATCATCAATGCCCAACCACACGAGCGGGGTACATCCCAAGGGGATTCGGCACCTGAGGTGCCTCCCACATTCCAGAGGCTTCGGTGTGTAAAGGATGTCCTGGCACAACCTGTAAAGGATGTCATGGCACTGTACACCCTGGGATGCCGAATCCGAACGAACGAACGAACGCACGAACAGGGTGCCTCCCCTTGAACCCCAATCAACAGCCTAGATGTCAAATTCCTGTCGATTTCCAATAGTCTATTGACAGCTTCTTCTCAAATTCTTCTGTACATCTCTGCCTCAAGCCGCGAACAGGAGAGGATCGAACAGCTTATTCAAATCCGGCATAGAAATTGCATTGCGAAAAGCTGTTTGAGGGACTTGTCCATGAACATGAGAAGTTTCGGAGGGGAGCAAAGGATCTGGAAGGTGACAGAAAAGGATTAAAGTCTCAAAGACTTCTACCGATTAGGTACCCATGTGGATCAACACTCGATGGTTTGAGTGCGGGGTCCCCTTACTCATGCAATGACTTGGACCTGCATGTCGAAAGGGCACAGGCGGAATGAACTTTGCCAGACACCAAGTGTTCTATCGGGCACTTTGTTGGGCTTGAGAGGGATAAAGATCATAGTCAGAAATTCGAAACGGAGGAAAGATTATGGGCACACAGCCAATCCAAAAAGGGACTGAGCAGTCGGCTCCACCAAGTGCGACGACGGAGCGGGATACTCAGAGTCTAGGGGGAAAGTACCTGACCTTCTTCCTTGGAGAAGAAGAATACGGTCTTGAAATCCTCAAGGTACACGAACTCATCGGGATGATACCCGTGACCCCGGTTCCGCGCACCCCAAGTTTCATCCGCGGTGTCATCAATCTTCGCGGCCGGGTGATTCCAGTTGTGGACCTGAGGTCGAAGTTCGGCTTCGAAGCCCGGGAGGATACCGAGGAGACCTGCATCATTGTTGTGCAGTGCCTGGGAGTCCAGATGGGTATTGTGGTGGATCAGGTGTCCGAGGTTCTGGACATCGGCAGCCAGGATATCGAGGACACCCCCTCCTTTGGGATGGAAATAAACACCGAGTTTATCCTCGGCGTTGGAAAATCCGAAGGCGGCGTCAAACTGCTCCTGGACATCGACAAGGTGCTCTCAAGTAATGAACTGGCGGATATCCGAGGGGTGGCAGCATCGCAGCCAGAAGCCCCGGCTGCCGAGCAGACCACAGAGAGCACTGAATCGAGCCCAACTGAGGACAGTAATAAAGAGTAATCCATCATTACAAACGCAACAAAACCCTAAGTAACAGGAGACCACAACAATGAATTTCCTAAAGAATTGGAAGGTAAGCACGAAGCTGTTTACAGGATTCGGTTTAGTCTGTTTCGTGTTGATCGCCGTAGTTTTATTCACGATTTCAAGCGTCTCAAGCTCAAACGAGCTGACGGGACGGGTCATCGATCTTCGCGCCCCGACTGCAAAGCTGGGTGTCCAACTGTTAAACGGCCTGAATTATTCCCTGGCAAACTTAAGAGGTTACATGCTGCTGGGAGCAGAGAAGTTCAAGACTGAGCGGGCCAGATCCTGGGATGATCAAATCAATCCGTCATTGGACAGAATGACCACCCTTTCTCAGAATTGGACGGTGGAGGCCAATAAACAAACGCTTACTCGAATAAAAGCTTTGTTTACAGAATTAAGTCAGGCTCAAGACGAGATCGAGCAGATTTCCGATTCCGTCGAAAATCTGCCGGCTCAAAAGATCCTGCTTGAGCAGGCGGCACCAGCAGCTGCCGTCATGACCAAAGAAATCACTGCCATAATCAACGAGGAACTTAAGCTTCAGGCGACGACGGCTCGCAAAGCAGTGTTAGGGATGATGGCGGACGTTCGGGGCAGCCTGGGGCTTGGCCTGGCTAACATCCGCGCCTATTTGCTAACAGGGGATGATGCATTCCGCAAGACCTTTGACGGATTTTGGGCGACGAACAACAGACGGTTTGGCGATCTTCAAAATCAACAGTCCTTGCTGACAAACACGCAAAAGGCTGCTTTTAACCGCTTCTCGGCTTCCCGTGAAATTTTTGCACCGCTGCCTCCTCAGATGTTCGACATTCGTGGTGGTAAAGAGTGGAATGTTGCCAATGCCTGGCTTGGCACCAAAGCCGCCCCCGTGGCCGCCGAACTGGGTACCCTTCTTGACGGCATGATCGCCAATCAGGAGGGCCTGATGACGACCGATTCCGAAGCAGCAAAGGCCACCAGTGCCTCTCTCATGGGCTTGTTGTGGATTCTCCTGGCCGTGGGCATGGGCCTTTCAGGGTTGGCCGCCTTTACGGTGACCCGATCCATCACCCAACCCGTAGGCATCATAACCCAGGCCGCCGACGCTATCGCAAAGGGGGACCTGACTCAAACAATCGACCTGGATCAAGGAGATGAGCTCGGCCAGCTTGCCGATTCCTTCCGCGAGGTGATCAGCACATTGAGTGACATGAACTCGGAAGTGCAAACGCTGGTTAAGGCCAGCCTGGCAGGTCAGCTCGACGCCCGCGGTGACTCTTCCAAGTTCGAGGGAGACTACGCCAAGATCGTGGAAGGGATCAATGACACGCTCAGGGCGGTGGTGGAACCCATCAACGAGGCGTCTGAAGTCCTGGACCGGGTGGCGGCGCGTGACCTGACCGCTCGAGTGAAGGGAGACTACCGGGGCGATCATGCCAAGATCAAAGAGTCCCTTAATCAGGCGGTTGAAAATCTGGACCAGGGTCTCGAGCAGGTAGCCGTGGGCTCCGAGCAGGTGGCTGCGGCTTCAGGCCAAATTAGTTCCGGGAGCCAAACCATGGCCCAGGGGGCCTCCGAGCAGGCCAGTTCCCTGGAAGAGGTCTCCAGCAGTCTACAGGAGATGGCCTCGATGTCGGGACAGAACACGACCAATTCCAAGGAAGCCCAGAGCCTCTCTGAGGGGGCTCGTGTCAGCACGGAAAAGGGTCTGGAGAGTATGAAGCGACTGTCCGCTTCCATAGACAAGATCAAAGGTTCTTCGGATGAGACGGCCAAGATCGTCAAGACGATTGATGAGATAGCTTTTCAGACCAACCTGTTGGCCCTGAATGCCGCGGTGGAGGCGGCCCGGGCCGGAGACGTGGGCAAAGGCTTCGCAGTGGTCGCCGAAGAGGTGCGAAACCTGGCTATGCGCAGCGCGGAGGCAGCCAAGAGCACCGCGGACCTCATCGAAGAGTCGGTCAAGAACTCCGATGAAGGAGTTGCTATTAATCAGGAGGTCATGGAAAACCTGGGAGAGATCACCGATCAGATTCAGAAAGTGAGCGAAGTGATGGGAGAGATTGCCTCTGCTTCCGAACAGCAAAACGAGGGAGTGGTGCAGGTGAATACCGCGGTCGAGCAGATGAATGCAGTGACACAGCAGACGGCAGCCAATTCTGAGGAGTCCGCCAGCGCTGCTGAGGAACTGACAAGCCAGGCCGAGGAGATGAAGAACCTGGTCTCCAAGTTCCAACTGAGCAATGCGAACGGCGGCGGAAACCGCTCCCTGAGCCCTCGAGTGACAGAGGGCCATTACCTTCCGCCTACTGCACCGGCGAACAAGCAGTTGCAGGCATCATCCAACGATAAACCAGCACCCGCACAAGAAGGTCCGGATGATCCCGACTCAAAAGTCGATCCCAACAAACTGATTCCACTGGATGACAGTGATGTGAAAGTTCTCTCGGATTTTTGAGGCTGACAATGTCTCACTTCTTAGGAGGTAAACAACAATGAAAAACAGCAATATTCGCATACTGGGTTTGGTTGTGGTTCTAGCCGTATTGACAATCGGTTCGACCCAATCTTTTGCCACGGGAAACGCAGAAACACCAAGTTCCAGCGAGCCGGCAAGCACGAACAACGCCCCGTCCCCCGCACCGGCCAAGCCACCTTCCTATCACAACACCCGCTTTGAGGAGAACTGGTCGGTCATGCGGGACTCTCCGGAGCGCACAGGATGGAATACGCCGAAATACATCCCGCTGAGTAAAAGCGGCACCGTCTACATGAGCCTTGGTGGCCAGTTACGATTGCGGAGCGAACACTGGGATAGTTTCGGATTTGGAGGTCCGGGAACAAGGAATGATGCCTTCGGACTCTTGCGTCTTCGCTTACACACTGACATTTTCTTCGGTCCAAACTTGCGATTGTTTGTTGAAGGGAAAAGTGCCTTGGCAAATGGACGAGAGCTGCCTGGTGGAAATCGGACAATTGATACGGATTCTCTCGCATTACAAAATGTATTTGTGGATGTCAAAGTTCCACTGGAGAGTAGCGGTTCGTTTGTCTTCCGGGTGGGCCGCCAGGAACTTCAGTTTGGGAAGCAGCGTCTGGTCAGTCCTCTAGATTGGGTCAACACACGCCGCTTCTTTGACGGATTCAGAGGCATCGTCAAGACAGGATCCTGGCGTATCGACGGTTTTTGGACCAAAAAAGCTAGGGTCAGAAAGTATCGGTTTAACCCTCACGACACGGGCATAGAGTTCTTTGGCCTCTATGCTTCAGGCAAGTTACCGAACACCAAGTTATCCCTTGACGTTTATTGGCTCAGGTTAGATCGTGACAGTGCCACCTTCGCAGGTGTCACGGCTGCGGAACAACGTCATACCTTCGGGGCACAAACCGGTGGAAAACTTGACTCTGGAATGGATTTCAACTTTGAAGGCGCTTATCAGAGTGGCGGCCACGGAAGTCGTAGCATTGGTGCCTTCATGTTTGCCAGTCAGGTTGGATACGGGGTCGTGTCGGTCCGAACTTCTCCCCGCGTCTATGCCGGCTTGGAGTACTCCAGTGGTGACGATGACCCTATAGATCAGGAAGTAAACACTTTCAACCAGCTCTTCCCGCTTGGCCACGCTTACAACGGCTTCATCGATATAGTAGCTCGACAAAACATCATAAATTTCAATCAGGGACTGTCCTTGAAGCCTTTGAGACTCCTTACCGTGAAAGTCGACCATCACTTGTTCTGGAGAGCAAAGGAGACGGATGCTCTGTACAACGCAGGGGCCGGTGTCGTCCGGTCAGGGAGCCCGGGTACTTCCAAACGGGTAGGCTCTGAGCTGGACTTCACCTTCATTTACAAGCTCAATGCGCGCCTGGCGACATTCTTGGGTTACAGCCATTTCTTTGCCGGCGATTTCATTAGCGAAACAGGCTCGAGTGAAGACATTAACTTTGGCTACTTAGCAGTTCAATACACCTTCTAGCCTGGATGATCCGGGCTAGCATTTCTGATGCTTTGTTGTCTCTCACCAAGAGGCAACAAACATCAGGACTGTGGGCAACTGAGCGGATTCTATTCGTGATCCCCTACTGAACTGGAGAGGAAATTGCCTCTTAATCATCGTATGTCACGCAAATATCTTGTCCTGGCTGAGGTCGATGGAGTGATTCGGGTTCTGTCGATGAGATCCAATGGCTCCGAGAGCTGCACAAGAGAGTTGTGCGGCTCGATGGTGAGAAAACTTTTTACTACTCACAAGATTGGCGATGTGTGGGTGGAAACGTGGCCTTTGGCTGAAGCCTAACCCGGATTATGCATGAATTCTCTACTGCACCGACGAAATCATCCGGCGTGCGCTGCGCACCGCCTGCGTTGCACGACCCGCAAGCGGGTGCCCCCGGCCTCCTCAACG
>CBDUTA010000242.1:0-5804 GCA_965369785.1 uncultured bacterium | reverse complement strand
GAGAGTTCCTCCAAGAGAACGCCGGCCACGGCGAATACAATACCCATCATAAGCGCTAGCATTAGGTAAAGAAGGAACGTTTCCAATGTTACCCAACCGAGAAACCAGGCAAGAGGAACAATAATGAAGCCAATGAGTTCCAAAAAAGGTGTAATAGTCTCGAGAACAAAATACGGCATGGCTAACAGTCCTACCGTCCCCATGCGAGAGTTCAGCAACAGCCCTTTGTGCAGCGAAAGGACTTCCGCCAACCCCCTTTGCCACCGCCTCCGTTGCCGTCGCAACATTCTCAGTGTGGTGGGAGCTTCCGTCCAGCATACCGGGTCGGGGATAAACAGAACTCGGTAGGGTTCGCGTCGTTGGCGGAAATGACGATGGATCCGTACAACCACCTCCATGTCTTCGGCCACGGTGTCGGTTCGGTATCCTCCTAACATGCGAAGAATATCAGTTCGAAAAACTCCGAAAGCGCCAGAAATAATCAATAAGCCGTTCAGTCGGTCCCAGCCAAAGCGGCCTTGGAAAAAAGCCTGCAGGTATTCCACTACCTGGAGGATGGGAAGGCTTTCCGATGGGAGGGCAACCTTCGAAACCCGGCCTCCTGCGACTCGGCAACCGTTTACAATGCGAATGATTCCGCTGCAGGCCACAACCGTAGCGTCCTCCACGGCTGTTCGCATCACCCGAAGGATGGAATCCTCCTCTAGTATAGAGTCAGCATCGACGGTGCAGATCCAGGGAGTGTTGCAAAGATTGATGCCCGCGTTAAGCGCGTCAGCCTTTCCGCCGCCCACTTTGTCGATTAGAAACAAACGAGGCTCAATTAGGGAAAGATAGATTCTGCGAATTGGCCGGGTCTTGAGCAGCGGGTGATGGACGAGGTCGACCGGACGGAGAGAAAATGACTCGATCAACCGCCGGAGCGTGTCGTCTGTGCTTCCATCGTTGATCACAATCACCTTTAGCTTTGGGTACCGCAACCCGAGCATAGCCTGCACGCTCTCCACGATACCTGCTGCCTCGTTGTGGGCAGGGACCAAGAGAGTTATCGGGGGAGTGGTCGGTGAGCCTTCCAGTTGCTCTGCGACCAGCAGGCTCGCCCATCGCGGCTGTAGCCAGATACCCCGAAAGGACACTAGTAGCAGGAAAAAATAATACCCATACAACACAAAGTAGAAGGCAAAAACGATGGCTGTAAAAACCAGGAGGGTGTCTTGTAAGAACTCCATTTCTCAACCACTCCACTTTTTCAACAGGTGCGTGATACTCCGTCGAGTCTCTTCCTCAATCAGCGCTGACTGGAGGAGTTCCTCCAACTGTGGCCTGAGCAACGGGCGTGCATGTTCCTGGAGGATTCTCAGCAGGGCAGCTCTAACTTCGGAATTCGGATGGGCTTCGAGCGCATAAAGCATACTCGTGACGGTCCCGACTCTAACCAATTCAATCAGCAGCCTCCGGCTTTGTTCCTGTTGCGAAGGCTCGGAAGCTGCCAAACCCTCGATCGCACTCCAAACTACCCCTGCGATTTCCAGGGCCGAGACCATGGCCTCCAGCGCGTAGCGGTCATGCACACTCTCTCGGAGTTCTTGCACCAAGTCGGCCGGGTTTGGTGCATGTGCGCACAATGCCATGCCCGCTTTTCTACGGACACGCCAATCCTTGTCGCAGAGGCTCCTGATTAGGATCTCTTTCACTTCGGAGAAGCTGTACTTTTCCAGTGAAGCCACTGCCTGTAGACGAACCAACCAATCCGCATCACAAACAAGCTTCTCCAACCCCGCGAAGCTCTCAGGTTCGCGTATACGTCCTAGAGCTTGGGCAACCGAGGAGCGAACCCCGGGTTCTGAATTCTGTACCAAGGGAAGCAAGGCAGGCAATTCCGATCGCCTCGCCGTCAAGGACAGGGCTTGGGCGGTCACTTCACGTATATGGGCCTGGGGATGTTTTAGTGAAGGGACCAAGATGGAAGGCTGGGACCGACTGCATGTCACCAGAGCAGAGAGTACGGGGAGGTCGCTAAAACTTTCCCGCTTGACCAAGAAGTCAATTAACGCTTTGCAAGCTATTGGATCACCCATTAACTCCAGGGCATTCACGATGGCAACCTGTGTTTCTCGATGTACTCTAGCCAATAACCATATCAAGTCAGGAAGAGCCTCTTTGAACTGGAGTTTCCCCAGGACTAAAGCCGAACGGGCTCGCTCCCAGCTGCTGCCTCGACGAATTTGCTGTCTTCGCGCGTCGAGGAGCCCCCAGACACGATACAGATCTCGAATCGTTTTCTTCTCCACATATGACGCATCGCGCAATCGTCCCAGTAATACGTCTTCGGCCGCGTCGCGGTCCCACCCGGCCTGCCAAGCAGGTACACGAGCAGGAATATAATCTTCTGCGAGGATTTTATCTACGACGTGAGCCCACCAAGCCCGGCGTTCTTCCTGAAACGCAATATCTCGCCGTCGCAGATAACGATGGAGAAGGATGATTACGATCAAAAGAACATTGACCAGTATCAACCCAAACAATAGCTCGCGCGTCGCATCTCTCCTTTTTGTCTTGCGTAACCTAACTACCGCTGGCTTGAATTATACTCTTTACTGCAAATCCGACAAACAAGGAAGATGGTTTGCTTTCCTGACAGACGCCATAATAAGATTGATTTATGGATATCGAGTCCCCGAACGCGATGTGTAAACAGCAAGTTCAATTTGTCACCTGGAGCCACTCTGAATTTCAAGGGAAAATGCTCGTCTCTCAATTTCCGCAAATTGAATTCCGAGCGCTCACGGGTCTCTGCCAGCTGGCGTTGTTGATGATCATCGGAACTCTCGCACTTTCTGCCCAAGTCCCTCCAGATGAACGTGAGCAGGCAAAGCAGAAGGCGCAAGCCTTCATCGAATCCCAACGCTTCGAGGAGGCCAAGAAAGTCTTTCAGAGTCTGGCTGACCGCAATCCCGGTGATTTGGAAGTGCGAATTTGGGTTGCCCGCTTGGAGAGTTGGCAGAACCACTTCGAACGCGCAGAAGAATTGTACCGGGGCATTATTTCTAAGGCCCCCGGGAATGTCGAGGCCAGGATCGGACTAACGGATGTTTTGATTTGGAGGAGGAACTACGAGGATGGCCTGGCAGTTCTGGCCGAATTACATGCAGAGCGTCCATCGGACCCGGAGGTACTGCTTCGGCTCGGTCGGTTGCACCGCCTCCAGAACCAACGCAGGGAAGCGTTAGACTACTACCACCAGGTACTGACCCTCGACCCGGCTAACGAAGAGGCAAAGGGCGCAGTTGAAACTCTGACCGGGCAAAGGCCCTTTCAGTTTGAGACCGGTTACCTTTTGGAAGAGTTTGATTTCACTGGAAACACGCAGGGCCAATTTGTGCAACTGTTATACCGTGATTATGACCGCTGGGCCGTTCTGGGACGCTTGCAGTACCAGAATAAATTTGATCAGAACAACATTCGCCCGACCTTTGGATTTACTTATCGGGCAGGACAGCGGACCTGGCTTCGTGGGGAGGTCAGTTGGGCACCGCCGAACGACACCGTCATTGCCAACCGGGATTTTACCGCGGAGGTGATTCAAGGTTTCCCCGGGAGAGTCGGTTTCGGCGGTAGCTATCGCTTTCTCGATTTTGAGACAGCTGACGTCCAACTCCTAACCGTGATCGGCAACTGGGATGCCAAAAGCAATCTACACTTTTATCTGCGTTACATTCCTGCCCGGACGAAATTCAGCCAATCGGGGCAATCCGTATGGAGCCATAGCGGATGGGCACGCCTGGTCTGGGACGCCAATAATACATTTAGCCCATTTCTGCTGTACGCTGTGGGGACGGAGTCGTTCGAAAGCCTTTCAGCGGACCGTTTGGGTCGATTTTCGGCTCAGACGTACGGAGGAGGTGGGGAAATCCGCTTCGCCGCGGGCCAGGGCATACGCTTGGCGTATTACTTCCAGGACCGCACTTCGGGCAGCCGTCAACAGGGCCTATCGCTTTCGTACTTCATAGACTTCTGACTATATGATTGTGGGGATACTCTATTCCTCACCGGTTGCGGGCCGGAATCGGCTCGGCGAATCGCAGGCATCTTCGGTGGTCATAAGACCGCTCAGTTCCCTTCAGGAATGTCCTAAGCAGAGATCTCCCGGCCCGGGATGATGGGTTGTGGCTGCCCCCCTCGGAGCAGGGGGGGCGAGACAAGGGCCAAACGCCCTTCCGGTTGATAGCTATTTAAGATGAAGGAGGAGTTTCCCATTAACCGAACGGATTTCGATTTGAACTTGGTTGTTGCTTGCATCCACAACTGAGAGGGACCGGCCGTCGCTCGGCAACTCAAGCACTAGTGTTTGGCCAGACGGGATGTCATTTTGAAGCACGTTCAGGCCAATAATGACTTGTCCTTTTTCGATTTCCTTAACCGTCGCCTGCAGGCGTGATCTTTCACGCCAAAATTGCGCTATTGTTCCAACGTCCCCAATCCAGATGTCTTTTCCGAGGTGGCTTTGGATTAGGCGGCGTTCCGTCTCCAGCTTGAATGCGGTATTGGTCGGATGTATCAGCAAACAGGTAATGGCGTTGTTTTCTCCGTTGGCCTCAATAATGTCGGTCCAAGTCTGGAGTGTCTTCTCCGTTGTCAAAGCAGTAAGAAAATCGCGAGAATCATCCAGAGTTACTGGAACTACTACAATATTGCTTTCCGGAGCCCCAACCTTTCTTTGGCGGTAGCCAAAATAGGGGAAATTGGTCAGCACAAACTGGGCAGAAACACTCGAATCGTACTCATAACCCGACCTCTCCAGGACTCGCAACAAGTCGCTCGGGTAGCGCAGATATCCAGCGCGAAAGCCAGCCGGCGGCTTCCCGAGGTCTCGTTCGAGGAGTTCCTTGCTCACTTGAACTTCTCCAAATACTGTAGGGGAGGCGGGGCGGTAAATATTCTGGGTTACCGAAGCATCTCCCACCGGAAATTCATCGAAGATCAGAGAATGGCTGACCGAGTGGGAGCTGATCTCGAATCCCATTTTCTGAACTTTCTGGATCCACTGAACACGCTCTGCATCGTAGTATCCGATGTCATTTTCATCAGCGAAATACTTCGTTGTAACAAAGAAAGTGCTGCGGACTCCGAGCGATTTTTCCATCTCCGCGAAAGCGAGCGAGTTCCGAAAGGATTCGCGCGCGTCCACATCGTGAGAGAGCACGAGTGCAGTCCTGTACCCGTCAGGAATGGTATGAATCAGCAGGAAGGGATGGACGGTTTCTTCGTAGAGCCCGCGGAGAAGAAGCCGGAAGCTGTCGCCCGAGGGTTCGAAGGAATTAATCCATTGGCGGGCCGCCTCAAACCCCCGCGCCAGTTGGGGAATCATTGTAGTTTCTTTGAAACCGGGGCCAAGAGCAAAGGCCAAACCCCTGCCGTAAGGATGGCGTGTAAGCGCGGAAGCTCCGTTCTCGTATCGCGCCAGCACCTGCGTGTGTGGCCCCGGCGTATACTCCGTGGACCAGATCGTCTCCGAATAAAGATCCGGATCGCCGAGAGAAACAGTCCGCTCCTCCGGCCGGTTCAGGTATCGGAGAATGGGCTCCTCTGGCCTGTCAAACATCACGCGGAAATTCGTTCGGCTGGGGGAGGAATCCGTAATTCCAAAAAGTGGAAAGAAGGCACTTCCGTGCACTTGCGGGGCGAACAAAGTACCCCCACGCTCGACAAAGGCATAGAGGGATTCGCGGTCATCTGAGGACACGTCATTGCGAAGGACACCCGATATCAGGACGAGTTGGTATTTGACAGCCTCACGCGCTTCT
>CBDUTA010000241.1:0-5875 GCA_965369785.1 uncultured bacterium | reverse complement strand
AGGGGAGAAACCAACATTCGGACCCATGAGAGTACGGTTTTTATAAAGAGGGATGAAGAGATCCACTTCGAAGATCTAAAGGTGGGTGACTCTGTGCAGGTCATCGGCGTTCGCAAAGGGGCCAACGTGGAGGCTCAAGAAGTCACAATAAGCTCAAGTGAAGGAGAAAAGTCGCAATGAAGTACGCTGAATGGGACTCGAGGAGATCCGTTCTTGTGTTTTCTTTATTCCTCATCGTGCTCTTCCAGGGAAACTGTACCCAGACCCCGGCAGAGCGGGGTCGGCAGGCGCTCGAACAGGCAGCCCAGGCCATGGGGGGCCTGGAGGCACTGCGTGAAATTGAAAACATCAGCCGCGAAGGAACGACTCAACCCTCTTCTCTGGGACAGGCCAGAACAGCAAGCGAGCGCTTGTACGTGCAACCCAGCCGCCCCTATACACAAATCATTGATTTCACGGTTCCCCGCCAGGTGGAGATAACCGGCGCTGCCCGAACCCTACGGGTGACCGATTGGGAAAAAGGAGGGTACCGAGAGTCCAGAGGAACTGTGTTTCCTTTGGAACCCCGACACCTGAATGGAACCCGCAAAGAATGGGATCGGGATATCGCCAAGTTCCTGGTTTATGCTCTAAGTGAGGAAAGCACCATCGAAGGGATCGGCCAGAGCGAGCTGGAGGGAAGACCCCACCGAGTGGTGAGTGTCACCTCCATGGATGGCATTCTCTACAAAGTCTATCTGGATGACTCGAGCCATCTGATCTCCAAGCTCGAGTTCACGGAAGACCGTAATCCGTACGGCGATCTAGCCAAGGAGAGGCTCTTCGCAGACTATCGGGAGGTGGACGGCGTCAAGCTGCCATTCTCGGAAACGACCCAGGAAATGGGCCTGGTCACCCAGGTACGGGAATGGTCCTTCATAGCCGTCAATGCTGAACTTCAAGAAGATCTTTTTGCAATTCCCAGTGACCTTCAGGAAAGAGCCCGATCCCTGGCCCACGCGGATACGGTTCCGGTTATCCCCACTGAAATCGCTGAAGGAGTGTATTTCGGGGAAGGCCTTGGAACCAACAATATGTGGGTGGAGTTCGAGGAGTTTGTCCTGGTGGCCGAGGGACCCAACACCGAAATGCAAACTCTGGAAGCGATTCAGCAGATTCAGGAAACGGTTGGAGACAAACCCATCCGCTATCTGGTGACCACCCACCACCACGCCGACCACGTAGGAGGAATTCGCGGCTTTGCCGCTGAAGGCGCCACCATCGTGACCCATGCCAGCAACGAGGAAGTGATCCGGGAAATCCTCACTCGACCTCACACCCTCAACCCAGACCGCCTCGTTCAATCCCAACTGGAGCCCCAGATTGAGACCGTTGAGAACCGCAAGACCATCTCTGACGGAACCCGAACGGTGGAACTGGTCCATATTCCCAACTCTCACGCAGATGGTTATCTGGCCATCTATCTTCCTCGAGAACGACTCATCTTCCAGAGCGACATGTTTGAAATCCTTCAAGGCGAGACCGGCCAGCCAGTGGTCCGCCCCGAGGCAAGAGATTTTTACGACGCCGTTCGGAGGTTTCGATGGAGAGTGGATCAGATTGTCCCCGGGCATGGCCGTCTTCTGAAATGGCAGGAACTGGTGGATGCTCTTGGGGAGATCGGATGAGACGACTCTGCTCATCACACTGTAAGGATCGAATCGAAGATGCATCAACTCGTGGATTGAAAGGGTGATCTACTGATCCTTCAGCTGACCCGCTTAAGCTAGTCAGACAAGGCAAACCATGGGAGCACTGAAATCCTCAAAGTCAGCCCTGCCAGGGAGAGAGGGAGCCGACCGGGTATGGCCAGTGGCCTTGTTCACCTCTGTCTATCTGGTCGGCGCACTGCTGACGGCGGTACAAGTCGGCAATCATGAGTTCCTTCTCTATATCGTAGTAGTGGTGTTTATGATGGGAGTGGTGTGGGTCGTTCATGGCCGCGTCGCCCTCACTTCAGGCGCCTTGTGGTGCCTGAGCATCTGGGGGCTCGTCCATATGGCAGGGGGACTTGTGACAGTGCCGGAGGGTTGGCCGGTCATGGGCAGCAACCGTGTTTTGTACTCGCTCTGGCTCATTCCCGACCGGCTCAAATACGATCATGTAGTACACGCCTACGGGTTTGGTGTAACCACCTGGGTATGCTGGCAGGGGATGCGGGCCGCCTTGGGGGGACACCTCCACCGGGTGCGCCCCACGCTGGGATTGATGGTCCTGTGCGCGGCCGCCGGATTGGGATTTGGTGCTTTAAATGAAGTGATCGAATTTGCGGCCACCCTACTGGTGCCTGAAACCAACGTCGGTGGCTACCTCAACACAGGATGGGATCTTGTGGCGAATCTATTGGGGGCGACGGTAGCCGTCACGGCGATCTGGATTTCGGATCGGTCAACTGAAGGAGAATGAAACCGATGCTTGTGTTTCTACTGCTATGCTTTCTGTTTCTCAGTGGTTGCTCCACCCCAACGAATGAAGAAGTCGGCCAGGATCAGGTGCCGGCAGCAAGAATCGTGCTCACCGGCGGGACGCTCATTGACGGGACCGGCGCAGGGCCGATAGAAAATGCCACGGTCGTGATCTCCGGTGACAGGATTGAGCAGGTCCTCACCGGCGATACCCGCTCATACGAGTCTGAACCCAACACACAGGTCATCGAGGTCGACGGTAAGTTCATATTGCCCGGCTTAATCGATGGCCATGTCCATTATCTGGGTTGGGCCGCTCCTTTATATCTAACCCATGGCGTCACTTCGGTGCTGGACCTGGGCAACTGGACTCCTTGGATCCTGGCCCAAAGGTATGCCGTTGCCAACAATCTGGTACCCGGGCCGAGGATCTTTACCTCGGCCGGACAGATCGACAGTCCCCCCGGCACCTTCCCCCACAGCGTCAATGCATCCACCGAAGAGGAAGCCAGAGAGATCGTCCGAGAACACGTCCACCGAGGTGTGGATTACATCAAAGCCTACACCATGATCCGGCCGGAACTCTTGAAAGCCATCATCGAGGAAGCCCGCGCTGCAAACCTTGTGGTGAGGGGACACATCACCGTCAGTGCTCGAGAGGCCGCGCTTTTCGGCATCGCCAGTCTGGAGCATATGAGTGGTGTTGCCATTGCCACCATCGATGATCCGGAAACACTGCAAGAGGTAGAAGACAGACGAACGGAACCAGAATATGTGATGGCCACGGTTCGTGAACTGGCGCCGCTGATGAAGCCCGAGTTGTTTGATGACTTGATCGACCTCATGGTCAAACAGGGAACCGCCCTTTCTCCCACTCTGGTGAGCTGGTGGATGGGAGTTCATCCCCACACCCGAGAATACGAAGAGCAGGACCGATCTTTTCTGCAAGACTCGCGGCTCTCCTTTATTCCTGAAATGTCTCGACAAAGCATCGTTGGGCGATATGCCCGTTCGATAGGCGATCGCTCAGACCCAAAATTTCAGCTGGGATACGCCAATAGCCAGAAGTTCATCCGGGCTTTCCTGGAAGCCGGCGGAACGGTAATCGCCTCTTCGGACACCACCCTAGGGGCGATGCCCGGGATGGATTTGCACCGGGAGCTGGAACTGTTGGTCGATTCGGGACTGTCGCCCCTCCAGGCTCTGCAGGCCGCCACCCGCAATCCTGCCCAGCTTATTGGGCAGGGTCACGATCTGGGAACCATTGAATCCGGCAAGCTGGCCGATCTGATTGTCATTGGGGGGGACCCTCTCCAGGACATCCGCAATACTCGAAAAATCGAGAGAGTCATCAAAGCAGGAAAAATCGTGGAAATTGGCTATGATTCCCCGTTTTTGGACATGATTCCCCGCCCCCTGACCGCCGATTATCTGAGTCGGTTTCGTGTAGATGATTAGCACGTCTCTAACCCAACAAATGGAGGTGCTGATAGATTAAGGCCTGCAGGGACGCACCTGGATCAATCGATTTTCGAGAGAGCCGCTCTAAGAGCGGCCGCTACAATTCCGGATCAGCTCTCCAGCTTTATCTAAATGGTCGCCTCCTGCAGGGTGTTGGCCACCAGAGGTCTTGGGTTATACGGCCTCCCTGGCTCTCGGAATGGACTTCTTGGTTCGGGTCAAATAGACGACAATCACCGCCATAAGAAAAGCATAGAGACTGGAGAGTCGGAAAATAAGGGAAAGCCCCAGCACCTCTCGGAAAAAGCCTGCCAGGTTGGAGCTAACACCGATGCCCAGCGCCAGCGCAGCTACCAGGGTGCCGGAAACTGCCGAGGCCAGGGCCGGCTCCTCAGCAGTAGCAAGACTCACGGAGAGAGGAAAAAAGAAGGAGAGCGCCAGACCCGCTAGAGCCAGCCCCAGCAGAGTGGGCAGAGAGCCGCTTAGAGAGGGTAGAGCCAGGAAGGCAACGGCGACCAGGAATGGGGATACTCTATGCAATGCCTGCGGTCTGAACCAGATGGAAGTCAAGGCGAAGAGGGCACGGCCGACGGTGACCATACCCCAGAAGATGGACAGAGCCAGAGCAGCCTCGCTCATGGTCCATCCCGCATCCTGTTCCAGGTAAATGGAACTCCAGTTTCCAAATGTAGCCTCACAGGCACCGTATAGAAACACCATCACCGCATACCACCAGATCCGCGCCGGCAGTGAAGGCCTTCTCAATTCCTGAGCCGGGGCCATGCCCTCCATGGACAGTTTCAGCGACAGCCTCAGCTGAAAGCCGATCATCAACAGCAGGGCGGCACCGATGGTCAGGGGCGCCCCCCACCAGAAACCGAGACTAAGAAAGAGCCCCAGAAGAAGCGATGATCCGACCTGTCCCATGCCCGTGAACACGTGCAATCCGGTGATGGCAGCGTCGGTTCGATCCCGAAACAGATCAAAGGCATACGCATTCAGAGAGCTAATGGTGAAGCCAAATCCAGCCCCTGCCGCAGCTGTCCCCAGTAGCAGGACCAGAAAAGCCAGGCTGCCCATCCCAATCAGCCAGTGGCTGGCCGCCAGCATGCACATAGACAGGACGTTGGCCATAAGTCCCAGAAGCAAGACCCGTTTCATCCCAAAGCGAGAAGCAAAGCGAGCGACAAACGCCGAGGCAGCAATGGCGGCAATGATCTGGGGCGTGAAGAGCAAGCCGAACTGACTGCTGGTGAGAGCGTGAAAACCGGGATCGGTGAAAAGAGGACCGGCGGCAGGAAAGAGGATGAGAGCAACACCCTGTAGAAATCCACTGAAGTAAACGGCCGCTACGGTTTCTTTCTTTTCAGGCACTGCGCAAATGGGGATAGAGGGTCAATCCTCCATCCAGCCTACGGAAACCCAGAAGCATGGTCCGGTAGCGAACTTCAACCGGGAAAAATATGGTTGCATTTTAGTTGATAGTTACTTTAAAGTCTAAAAAAGTGAACCATGGGAACAAGCCCGCACTTCTCACACCTGCTCGTCACGAAGCGGCGGAAGGGCCGACCTGGGTGCGTTGCGCCACGCACGACCGAGGCCCCCGCAAACGTACTCTTGAGTACGGTCAGTGTCTCGCTTCATAGATATGATGATGTTTGCTGATGGGGCTTGCGAGGTGAGATCAAGGAGCAAGGAGAAGGCGATGCAGGGACATCGGCGACAACGAGCGACACAGAGGTCACCCGCAACCCCCATCAGCCCGAAGGGTGGCGGCGGGACGGCATCGATTTTTTTGTCCCTCCTCCTCCACGATGTCACTGACATCGCGTCGTTGTCGCTTCGCGAACTCGACGCCGTCGCGCTCGCCACAAACACCGCCACATCTATGAAACGAGGCACTAAGGAGGCCGAAGGAGGGGGCACCCGCTTTGCGGGTCGCACAGTCAGGGCGGATCATTGCGCCGATG
>CBDUTA010000240.1:0-5897 GCA_965369785.1 uncultured bacterium | reverse complement strand
TCGCCATGGGATACGTGGTGGTATTTCTGGTCGTGGAGCCTGCTACCACGCGAGCCCTTTTCTCGTCACCAAGAGGGCGTGAATAGTCTTCAGGACTCCCAAGCACTCTTTTCCCTTTTCTCAAAAAACGTGTGAGCCGTTTTCCCGCCAGTTTTCACATTAGTCCTATGTAAGGCGCTCAATGAGGACCCACTGGTGGGGACCCACTGGTGGGGAACGAGTCTCTACCAATGACGAGGAGGAACAATGAGGACGAAAACGGTTTCCGAACACACTCGTGTACACACAGGCCTAACCGCCACTATTGAGAAGAGAGTACTTATCTGGTTGGCGGAACGACTCCCGAAGTGGGTGACGTCGGATCAGCTGACGCTGCTGGGGTTTTCGGCCATGCTGATGGCAGGCCTCTCCTACTGGGCTGCTCAGTGGGATGAACGGGCCCTGTTTCTGGTGGTGGTGGCGCTGGGCCTCAACTGGTTCGGCGACAGTCTGGATGGCACGCTGGCCAGGGTGCGCAACCAGCAAAGACCGCGTTATGGTTATTACGTCGATCACGTCATCGACATTGTAGGAGCCCTGTTTCTCATTGGCGGCCTGGCTGTCTCCGGTTACATGACACCCCTGGTAGGGCTGGGATTATTGGTTGGATACATGATGGTCTCCGCTGAAATTTTTCTGGCCACTTATTCTCTGGGAGTGTTTCGCCTCTCCTTCGGGCCCATCGGCGGGACGGAACTGCGCATCCTTTTGTCTATAGGCACCCTCTATCTTCTCTACAAGCCGGTGGTCCAACTGGGGACCCTGGGTGCTTTCCGTCTGTTTGACGTGGCAGGCGTCTGTGCGATGGTGGGTCTTGCGATAGCCCTGACCGTTTCGGCTATCCGCAATACACGAACTCTATATCAAGCCGAGCCGCTGTCATGAAGATGAGTTGTCCCACACCCTCATCCGGTGTTTCCACCGGACAGGGTGTGTTGCGGCGCTGGGCCACCTTTAACGTGGTGGGAATCATGGGCATGGGGGTCCAGATCGCCACCCTGGTCATGCTGCAAAGTTGGTCCCTCATGGACTATCTTCCCTCCACGGCGCTGGCCGTGGAGGCGGCGATTCTACACAACTTTGTGTGGCACGAACGATGGACCTGGGGGGACCGGACGGCAAGCCCTGACTCCAGCAGGTGGGCTCGATTACTCCGATTCAACCTCACTATCGGAGCCCTGTCCATCGGGGAAAACCTGTTGTTCATGGAACTGCTGGTGGGGAGGTTGGAGATCCACTATCTAGTGGCCAATCTGATTACCATTGCCAGCTGCTCGGTCTTGAATTTCGTGGCCAGTGACAGGCTGGTGTTTCGGGAGGCCATCTAAGTGTCTCGCTCCATAAACACGATAAGGAGAAAAAGATGATGACCAAGAAACAGATTTATTCCATCGGGGTACTATTGACTGTCCTGGCTATGGGGGTGGCCGATTCCCCGGTGATGGGAGCCCAGCTTCAAGAAAAGACCCTGAAGGCCTGGGATGAGTATGTTCGTCTCACCGAAGAGCGAATCACAGAGGAACTGAACTCTTCAAAAGGCTTTTTGGCCCAGGACTTTCAAACGGTTCCCAAAGCGAAAATGGAGCGTGATGCCGCACTGTCAGGCCAGATCCTGGTGGAGAAGATAAAGACTCTCAATCCGAGCGGTCGCAAAATCAAGGTACCTGCAGGTACCATTCATCACTGGCGGGGAAGCATGTTCATTCCTGATGTCGAATTGGAGAGTGTTCTGGCCCAAGTCCGTTATCCGGCCCAGCAGGAAGACCTTCAGCAGGATGTCCTGGAGTCCAGAATACTGGAAGAAAGCGATGACTCGCTGCGCCTCTACTTGAAACTGGTACGTTCGAAGATCGTGACGGTGACCTACAATACGGAGCACCGAATAGAATATCAGCGGTACGGTGAGGGTCTGGCCTCGAGTCGAAGCATCGCCACTAAGATTGCCGAGTTAGAGAAGGCCGGAACCCCTGCTGAGAGGGAAAAGCCGGAAGGAAAGGACCGTGGATTCCTGTGGAAATTGAATTCCTACTGGCGATACCAACAGGTTGATGGAGGGGTCCTGGTGGAGTGCGAATCCTTGACTCTCAGCCGGGGAGTCCCGGCCCTTCTGGCACCCTTCGTAAAACCCATGATCAGGGGAGTGGCACGGGAGTCCATGAAAAGAACGTTGAGTTCGATGCGTGACCGTTTTGCCACAATCGAGGGCTAGCAGGTCGAGGATTAGCCCGCATTTTTTCAAAACAAGGAGGAAAAGGAAAGAGACGATGCAAGGGATAAGGAAGCAGTTCAAGAGACGACACGTTGTCTTTCAGAGCTCCCTTGCCGTTGTTTTCTCGGCAGTGACTCTCGGAGTTCTGACGGCATCCGGCGTTGCGGGTTCAGGGGTACTCATCAACCAGGATGGACATCTTCTGAACAATAACGATGTCCTTGAAGACCCAATCAAGGTGACCGTGGCTCTTGCGAACCAAGATGAGTACGAAACGAAGATTGAGGGCACAGATCCAAGAACGGATCTTGCGATGTTGAAAATCGAGACGAGTGAACCCTTGCCGACAGTTTCACTGAGTGAGTTACCCGAGCCGACTCAACCGCCCGAAGGTGCGCCCAACGTCATCATCTTCCTCTTGGATGATGTGGTTTTCGCTCAGGTCGGTAGCTTCGGTGGTCTCATAGAGACGCCCAATATTGATGGTCTGGCCAATAATGGGCTGCGCTACAACAATTTCCATACGACCGCTCTCGGTTCCCCCTCTCGCGCCACCCTGCTGCCCAGTCTGCTTGGGTATCTCATTTATGGTGTGCTTCTTGGAACCAGCTACTTGTGGCTGAAAAATCCTGAAGGAAGCACGGGACAAACCTCTTTAGCCGAACTTTGTATGTACAATACACCGTCAAGCCCTGTCGATCTCGAGAGAGAGGAACAGGGCCGGTAGCTGAAATCCGAAATTCAAATCCGAAAGAAATCTGAGATTCAAAATTCGAACCTGGAGCCTAGCCCGGACGATGCGTAGGTTCTTGTCACGAAGCGACGTAGGGGTGAGCTCAACGGGGCGGCCCCTCACTTCGTGACGTCGTGCTTTAGTGAGTTCGTGCTTTCGAGCGCAGAAATGAGGGAGGTCCCTTGAATTTCTAATTTTTGAATTGTGAGAAACAAAAGAGGGCGACGAATTATGAATCTTCCTACCGAACCCGCCTTCTGGGAGGCGCGGCCCGCCGACTCTGTTGAGGTTGTTCGGTCTCTTGGACGGTGGGCGGAGCGGCAGACAGGAAATCACGGCCACTGTTGCCGAACTGCGCCTGCCCCACTAGAGGCTGGGTGGACTCGATGGGGATGGAACCGCCGATCTGATCGGCTGACTCAGGAACCAGGTTTTCCACCAGCTCATCCAATAGTTTTCCTGGCCCCAGCGACAGGATTGTCTCCCCGACCAGGTTTCCAGCCGAGTCCAAAACCCTGATGGTGATGTCGGCCTGTTCGTCGTTGGGGTTGAAAAGGGAAAGGCGGGTGAAGAGGTCCTGTGCGGGATCTTCAGGATCGAGAGAACCGTTGAGAACCTCGCTGAACACGGCCTTGGTGAAGAGAGTGTCCTGTAGTGGAAGCGCTGCCGCGTAGTCGATCGTCTCAGGAGTGCCAAAAGTGTTGTCGCCCGGATCTCCGAAGATGACGTCCCCGATGACTCCTGCACCCCCAATCACTGTAATGGTCAGAGAGCCGACGGTTGGGTTGCGATCGGAAGTGGGATTGGCAATTCCGGGAAAGATCAGATGCACCGGACGCTGAAAACTTCCGCCCGGCTGAAGGACAAAGAAAGGCGAGGCCAATTCGACTCCCTCGTTGTCGAGAGCTTGGATATTTACAAATCGAAGCTCCCGGGTCGTGTTCACCAAATTGAGGCTGGTAAAGATTCCCCCACTTTCGGTCAAACCGCTGGCCAGTTGTGGGGAGTACAGTGTTGAGGCGTCGGTCCCAGGGGAGGCATTGAGTCCGAGGATGCTGTCCTCTACGACAATCAGCTCGAATCCCACCGCCCCGGGGCCCTCCACCTCCACCCGAACGAAAGCCGTGGCGACCACCAAACTCTCCTGAAAAATGGCGCTCACCGTGTCAAACAAACGGCCGAAGGCAGGAAGCTCTACTATTCTCGTCTGAGCTATATTGGCACCCACAATGTTGAGCAGGTCGAGTGTCAGTATGATGGGCTCGGCATTGGGGTTGGCGATGCTCAGAAGTGTCGTTGAGTCCTGGCGCCCGGTCAGGCCGAAAGAAGGAAAAGTCGCAGGGCCCTCGTGGACGCGGGTGAAGAAGAGTACCTGGGATTGCTCGGTCAGGGCCATTGCCCCGTCCAGCCGGGTCTGCTTGCCCTCCAGTCCGTTTCCGAACTGGAAAAAGCTGGCCAGCTCAGGAGTTTCCGAACTCATCCGGATCCAGCCCTGTTGGTCAACCGTCGAGTCGGCCCCAAAAATGTCGCTGCCCAGTAGGGCCACCTGGTTGTGAGAATCCAGCCTCTCTTGGGCCGGATTTTCTGGGAAATCGATCAACTGGCCTTCGTTGTCAAAGCCCTCAATCGTGATTTTGGCAGTATCGGTGGAAACATTGGTCAGCAGATAGGCTGAGAAATTGACGTCGTCCTCGAGGTAGAAGGGAAACAGGAGCTGAAAAGTTTCTTGCTCCTGAGCGCTTACCGCCCACGGAACCAGAACCAGCAGGACAATCAGGCCAAAACCAAGTACCAGCCGAATCCCTGCCTTGTACACTCCTCGTTCTGAAGGCACAATGTTGTCAGTTTATACTGGTTTGGAGTTTTAGGGAACTGTCAGACCTGACAGTTCCCTAAAATAGGTAAAGAAAAATTGGATCTCTATCGGATGCTCGCGCGTTTGTCCTTTTGCCCTGAATCCCATTGGACGGATTGGACGCCTTCATTGACGAATAACCGGAGTTCAACTCGACGATTTCTTTCGCGTCCTGCACGATTCGAGTTTTTGGCCAGTGGGTTCAACTTTCCATATCCCTCTGGTCTGAAGATGCGGCGTATGGGGACTTTGTGTTTCTCGGTGAGGTATCGTTCCATCGATTCAGCTCGTTGTTTGCTGAGGCGAACATTGTAGGAATCGCTTCCGTCGGCTGAAGACAATCCTTTCACTTCGATCAGATACCCCCTGAGCCCGCCCTGCCGCTTGCAGAGATTCAGTGTGGTTTTTCCTGAGATCCTGAGCCAATTGAGTGATGTTTCCTGACAGCGTCTGAGTCTTTGCTTCAAGACGGTCGTCACGACCATCTAGGCGGGTATGTTCCTCCGTCATACGTTTTTCCACGGGCATAATTCGGTAAGAGATGCTTTGGGCGGTCCTGTGATCTTGCTGAGTCAGTCTAATCTTGGTGGCCTGGAGAGTTCCGGAGGAATCACTCATTCCCTCCACCTGGAGGTTGAGACCCACAAGGAGATCTGATGGAGAATAGTTGATGGCCGACCGAACCCCTTCTTTCTGGACTGGTTCCGTCACTGTACCGGCAAAGGGGCTTCAGAAACTACAGAGGCCAGCCAAAGAGAGGCTGTAAGGTAGAGGCTTCCGTTGTATCGGCGAAGGTGGTGTTGTCAAAGGGACTGTCATTTTTGACAGTGAACAGGATGTCGTTGTTTTCCAATCCTGATTGAAGAAGAAGGGAGTAGGCGGGGCCGCCAGGAGGTACACTCGAGGAAGCTCTGTCTTGACGAGGTAGGCTACCGCAGGAACCTCCGGAATGTAGGGGCTCTCAATCAGAATTTGTGATTTGTGAATAACGGTCACAATGCACTATTCTCAGAGATGGGGATGAGGCAGGACCCTCCGGACTGTGGAAGGCACGTGTGCCG
>CBDUTA010000239.1:0-5909 GCA_965369785.1 uncultured bacterium | reverse complement strand
AGCTCAACGCACTGGAAACCCTCAATATCCGCGGTGAGCGCTCCGTTACCTGCAAAGGCGCATTCGATGTACATCCCTCCAAAGGTCCTCTTCCAGCAGGAGCCCCGGAAGTTTGTGAAGACTTTCGCCGCCGGCCCGATGCTCTGGAAAGAGCAGCCGAATTGGATACCCAATATGGAAACGATCCTGACCTGGAGGAATTGCCCCTCTACTGCATTCCATTTTCCTTTAAGAATTGGTATGACGCAAAGGACATCCGAGGGACAGGTGGGAATGACGTCAACTTTGCCATGGATGTACCGCCTGCTGACTCAGTCCCAGTGGCTCAGGTGAGGGCGAAAGGAGCGATCGTTTATGCTATCGCCACCGCCAGCAATAATCGTATCTCCCTATCGCCTACTCCTCCTGGCGTTCCCCCGGCAAAGCTTTTTTCTCCTGCCGGACGTATACCCGGGGACCAAAGGCCGACAACCTCGATCAGTACCTGGGGAGGGCAGCCCTGCAATCCCTATGATACCGAGCGCGAGACCCGGGGGACGAGCTCAGGTTCGGGTGTCTCAGTGGCCTCCAATCTGGTGGTCTGCTCCATATGCGAACAGACCTTTGCTTCCTGCCAGGGTCCTGCATCCAGGAATAACGTCGTGAATTTCCTGACCACTAAAGGGGTGAATTCCGACGGCGGCATCCTTGCCCGCAGGCTCGATGACCGCGCCGGTATCCATTGTCGTACGGTCCAGGATACCGTTCGGGTTCTGGATGCCATCAAAGGGTACACATCAAGAGAATACTTCACCGCCATTCCTAAAAGCCTGATACCTGCAGAGCCCTATACCAGTTTTGTGATTGATGAAGATGATCTTGAAGGCCAGGCTAAGCCTCTTGAGGGAATGCGTATCGGGATTGTGCGTGAGTACATGGTTAAATATAGTCGGAATGATGTTGCCATAAGCGATCAAATCGACAAGGAAATCAAGACGATTCTAAGCGACAAGCTGGGAGCGGAACTCGTTGAATCCGTCGATCCTCTCTATCCGGACGATCCCGGGGTTCCCAATATGAAATACACCTTCCAGGACGCTTTCGCCGAGATTCTGCCCATGAATGTGCCTGAGTATTTCTCCAGAACAACCCCCTCGGGCGCCCTGGAATTTGCCGTGCCCGGCTTTGATGTGACGACCAAGGATTATCTGGTCCAATTAGCGCTGGGCCAGGCCCCCTTATCGGACAGTCTGAATCTACGCCGCATCACCACGGGCTTTGACAATACCGGACGAGGCCATTTCAACACGGCCAAATATCTGGCGGAAAGAGGAGATCAAAGGGTATTTGATTGGGCGAGTTGGGTCGCCAACGAGAAACCGGTTGCTGACAATGATCGAAGGAGCGCCGAAAATGCGGTGGATGTACAGGACCTTCGCCCCACGAGAGGCATCGACATGTTTAAGATGCAGACCGTGGTGAGGCTTGTGATTCAAAAAGTGATGTATGAAAACGACATCGACGCCTTTGTGAATCCGGAAAACACCCTCCCCCATCGGAAGATTGGCGGTGCCAGCGAACCGACCGTCAATGATCGAAGTGCAGTGAGTTGCTGTGGACGCTTCACCGCCTTTATAGGAATGCCTCAGATCATCGTTCCTGCCGGCTATAACCAGATCGTCTACGAGCCCGGGTTTGCACTCAGTGCCGACAGGACGAAATACAACTATGTCAGTGGCACCCGACGGTCGTTGCTTTCTCGGCCCATGCCCATCAGCATGATGCTGTGGTCGGGTCCGGGTGAGGAACCGGTGCTGATCAAGATCGCTTCAGCCTACGAAGCGGCAACGAAACACCGAGTTCCACCGCCTGACTTTGGACCGCTTCCGTAGGTACCGAAATCGGCGGAGTGGGTCCCGGTAGCGAACGTGTTGCTCTCTGCAACCCTCTCCAGCACTGACCTTCAACGCCACTGGATTTGACGAGACAACTCCCGGAGTTGCATCCTTTAACTATAGGGAGTTGCAGGAAGAGGATGTTCCATAAAGCCCTTATCTTTGTGTTGTTTGCGTCAGGTATGGTCCTGGCTCAGTTCAGGACTGCGAGCCTCTCGGGGACGATTGCCGACGAGGCGGAGATACCGCTTAGCGGTGTAGGAGTTAAGGTGACCTTTCTCACCCCAAGCCGTGATTTTGTGGGGCCGACACTTGTTCGGGAAGTTTGGTCAGGACTCACGGAAGAGAACGGCAATTACAGGGTGCCCGGCTTGCTGTTGGGGAGCTACCAGATAGAAGCTTCCTTAGCCGGGTTCGATACGAACTTCAGGTGGCTGCCGCTTAGAACGAGCGCAGATGAAATGATATTGGATATCACATTGAAAGCGGAAGAAATCGCGGAAACGGTGCAGAGACAGACTTCACTCCCGGGACCCGAGAGCAGCGAACCCGTTAACGAGCCGGTTCCCGTTGCATCCAACGAGAGTCATAGCATTTCGCCCGGCGCCCAGCCGACTCCACCACCTGCTGAGCCACCACCGACTGAGCCACCACCCACAAGCCAGCTTGGTCGTACAAGCTCCAGGGCCGTCGGACTTGCTATTCAGCTCGCGGCCTTCCAAACTCGCCAAAAAGCTGAAGGATTACGGGCCAAGTTACAAGACGCTGGTTTTGCCGCCTATGTCGTTGAGCCCGATGTACTTCCAGGATCAGCTCGTTACTTCCGGGTGCGCATGGGTCCGTTTGACACTCGAGAGGAAGCCCAAAGGGTGGCGTCGAACGTACGAAACCGCTTTCCACGAGAGATACCGGATTTCTGGATCGTTTCCTATGAACAGGACAGAGATTAGGGGCAAGCCTCGGGTCCTGTCCCTAATTTCTGTCCCTTACTGCTTGAAGTTCTCCTCAGATAAGGGATTTCATTGCCTTTGGTTTCCCGGGGGCCTATCATTTAGAAAAGTTTGACTTTAAAGGAGGCTCAAAATGAAGAATCTGGCACCCTTGTTTCCGCGTTTCATTCTGGGCTTCGGCTTTGCCTATCATGGCTTTCCGAAGCTTTTTTTGCCTGGGGAGCGTGAAGCTTTCGTAGGCATGCTGCAAACGGCCGGAATTCAGCGAGCCGGTCTCATGGCATGGGTTGTAGGAGCTCTCGAGTTTGTGGGTGGTTTGGCCCTCATAGCGGGTGCCTTTGTCCTGATCTTCGGGAGCCTGCTGACCATCAATATGCTGGTGGCTCTGTTCACCGTGCATCTCCCTCAAGGATTTAACTTTATACACATTACCGGTATGACCGAAGCAGGTCCGACCTTTGGCATGCCTGGCTACGAGGTCATGCTTTTATATATTGCAGGGCTGGCCGTGCTCATTTTCGGTGGAGCAGGGGCGTTTTCGGTGGACCGAAGGCGGTCCCGTCGCTAGCTGGAGGTTTTTGATGACGATGAGATTCAATCCGCAGACCCTTTTCATTGTGACACTCGCTCTCTCACTCATTGGCGCCAATGCCCTGTGGGGAGAAACTTCGCCGCCCATTTCCTCTTCAGGCACAGACTTCATGGCTCCCAAAAGAGACGTCCATGGGAAGTCTATCGGGCAGGAGGATGTCCTCATTGAGGAAGTTACTTTTACCGATTCCGGTCGCCACTATCGGCGGCTGGATGTGGGGGTCAGTGGAACCCTCGAAGGTTGGGTGGTCAAGGAGGGCCCCAGAGGTAACCACTTCACTGCTCACCCTGAGTTCGCCTTGACACAATCGGGGAATGAGTATCGACGTTTCCATGGAATACTCCGATACGAGGCTTCCAAGGGTACGGCTGTGACCCTGGTGTACCCGGAAGCCGGGACTCCCTGGAATCAAAAGCTGTTTGTTACCGTCCATGGCAGAAGCGGATCCTTTTTCGGAGGAACACTCAAAGCCTGGAACCAGAACCTCGATCCGGAGGACCCTCTGGGAGATCTCGATGGCTATGAAAGAGTCATGCTGGATAAAGGCTATGCCGTTGCCAAGACCCGAAGAAATGCCGGCGCTGCCAGTGGGGATCCGGGTTCGGGTCCGGGAGACTACTCGGTCGTTCTGGATGATGGGGAGATTGTGCAAGGACGAAATCTCAACATCCACACCGGCTTGCTCCTGGACATGGTTCGATTGTCGGAGAATCTTTTAAAGGACCGTTTAGGAGAAAAACCCTTGCGCACCTACTGGTTCGGCCATTCTGCCGGTGCCATGAATGCACGGGTGATCAACTATGTGTCTGGTCTTAACCTGGATGAGAACGGAGGAGCCCTTATTGATGGATTCATCAACAGTGACTCCGGGGGCGGAAGATATCTGCCTGTTTTAATGGAGGAGGGTCAAGATACGCTTTTACTAACCGAACAGGCTCGCCGGCAATTCGTCAAGACCCTTGAAACGGCCCACCAGCTCTACACGGCCCGACATAATATGCCCACTCTTCCGCCCTGGATGTCTCGCGGTTATCTGCTCAACAAGAGATTGACGGCCAGGATTCTCAGAGACAAGGGTCTGGGGAACAAGATGCGGTTCTATGAAGTTCAGGGAGTGAGTCACATGGCTGGGGGACATCGTTCAGGAGAAGGCGACACGGTCCTGTTGGACCTGTCGGGACTCATGGACGGCCTGATTGATCTTCTGGACAACTGGGTGGAGAAAGACATCGCTCCTCCTCCCGGAAAATCCGACTGGTTGGAATTGGGCGATGTGGATGGTGACGGGGTGAATGAAAATGAAGCCATCGCCCTGCCCGAAGTGGCCTGTCCTCTCGGCCTGTATTTTCCCTATCCCCCAAGCCGGGGAGAGAGCGGTGGAGGATATACCGGTTTTGCCGCCTTTGACGGTCAGGGTCTTGAACCCCTGGATGGGCAAGGGACTTTTGTGGATTTGAACTTGAATCGATACCTCGATAACAGGGAAAGTGTGAATGAAGCCTGGCATCGACTGGGACTGTTAAAGCATGGAGAAAGGTTCAGCCGCAGCAAATACCAGGCCTGTGTTGAGGCCACCGTTGCCGAGTTAAAGAGAGAAAAACTGATCACCGAACGGGTCGCTCAAGCGTATATCCAGAAAGCCTCAAAAGCCGATTTCCCAGGGCAGTGAGCTCGGGGGGGGCGTGCTTTCGTGCTTTCGTGACTTCGTGTGTTGGTGCTTTCGAGAGCAGTCAGAGCCGTGGGCTTTAGCCCACGGGCCATGTGGGAGGCACCTCAGGGTGCCGAATCCCTGAACCCTGAGTTGGGCCTGTAGGGGTGCGCGGCTGTGCGCCTATACGCAAAACCAACCCTCCTACTGGCGGCGCTGGCGGGCAACGAAGGGCTTGATCCCTACCGTCCAGGAGAGGGGAACCGAAACCGGGTTGTAGCAAACCTTCTCGTCGCAGGCCTGATACTCCAGCGAGCCCGTGAATGTCAGCGTTCCCATTGCGTCAAATTCCGCCCGCTCCTCCCTGATGGTTTCGGTAATCACTTCCTGCAACAAGGTGAACGGCTTCTGATAAACAGGTACACGCTCGTCCAGCGGTTCGAAGTAGTAGATCTCGGAAGCAGGGTGCTGTATGGGGAGGAGCCGAACGAAGCGTTGAGGCTCGATTCGAAGGGTGATCACACGATAGCCTTCGGCACCCGGGGCATAGAGGTGCATGTTGGGCTGAGGTGTGATTTCAACGGCCAAAGAGAAGCGCTCACCCCGAGCGATCACCGAATCACTGGGATAGGTCTTGATCTGGATATGGCTTGTAGAGATCTCGGTTCCCTGAACGGAAGGGCCTCCTGCGCCCACCTTGATCAGGATGTTGGAGGCCGTGTTTCTTTCCTGGTAGAAGTCCTCGAAGAACCGGGCCGTGACCACGCCCTCAGGGTCAAGCATGAATGTGCCGGGATAGGCGATTCCCACGAACCGCTCATTCGGGCTGGTCACCGACACATACA
>CBDUTA010000238.1:0-5910 GCA_965369785.1 uncultured bacterium | reverse complement strand
CGCTTCCTGAGAAGTCCTTTCTGGCCCTGATCGGACCCAATGGGAGTGGCAAGACCACTTTGCTGCAACTCATGTCTGGCCTGCTCCAGGCCAAGAGTGGTCAAGTCTGTTTGCAGGACCGACCCCTGAACACGTTGACGAGGCGAGAATTGGCCAGACAAATTGCCGTGATTGCCTCGGATCAATACTTTGCATTTCCCTTTCCGGTGGCCGAGATCGTCGCTATGGGTCGTTTTCCCTTTCTGGGAAGACTCCAGAAACTGACCGATCGCGATCGGCAAATTGTGGAAGAGGCACTTCAAAGAACAGAAATCGGACACCTGAAAGATCGTCCCATCTCTCAGCTCTCCAGTGGCGAGCGCCAACGCGTGCTGCTGGCCCGGGCTATCGCCCAGAGCCCCGCTATTTTGATGTTGGATGAACCCAACACTCATCTAGACATTCACCACCAAATCAGCGTCTTCCGCCTGCTTCAACACCTCAACCAGGAACATTCCATGACCGTGGTGGTCGTTTTACACGATTTAACAGCTGCTTCAGCTTTTTGTCGCACCGTGGCTCTTATCAGTGAAGGGAAGCTTGTGAAGACGGGAACACCCCAAGAAGTCATCACCACCGAGACGATTCGCAGTGTCTATCAAGCCGATATCGAGGTCCATCCCAGTCCAACGGGCGGATTTCCCCAAATTAGCTACCGGGGGGGGGGGACCCTGACCTCCTGACCACCTGACCACCCTGACCACCTGACCTCCTGACCACCTGGCCACCAGACCACCTGACCACCCTGACCACCTGACCTCCTGACCACCTGGCCACCTGACCACCTGACCTCCTGACCTCCTGACCGGCTGACCCGCACGACTGCACGAAAGCACGACAGCACGGAGCGCGAAGCGCTCAGGCACGAAAGCGCACGAAGTGCGCTTTTCTCTGCGAGCGAAGCGAGCTTCCGATAGAATGTGGGGATGCGCCCCAAAACACTTAAAGTCGGGGTATTCATTTACTTCCTGAGCATTGCCGCTTTGCTGGCAGGAGCCGCACCCGATAGTGCGCCACCCGCAGCCACAGAAACCATCACGGAAGCCGATCTCAAGTCCACTCTTTATTTCTTGGCCTCCGAAGAAATGCAAGGCCGTGAGTTAAATACCTTGTTTAACAGGATCACCTCAAACTATCTGGCTCATCGATTCGAATTGATGGGTTTGGAGCCAGTCTCCCCTGATGGCTATTTCCAATACTTCAACATACTCCAAGCCGAACTCCTGGACGGCAACACCTTGGAAATGCGAGGCCCCGACTCGCCCTCTTCCACAGTGGCCGTAATTCAGGAAGATTTCTTCCCATCCCCTTTATCAGCCAATGGCCAGATCAGTGCACCTTTGGTCCTGGCAGGTTACGGAATCACGGCTCCTGAGCATCGGTATGACGACTATCAGGAACTCGAGGTCCAAGGGAAGATTGTAGTCGTGTTTGATGGTGAGCCAGGTGCAAAGGACCCCGACAGCCCCTTTGAAGGGATATTGGATTCTAAATACAGCGAAGAATTAAACAAGATAAGAAATGCTCAGGCTCACAACGCTGCAGGCCTCATCATCGTCCAAAACGGGCCAAATCGCTCTCGGAGAGGCACCTTTTCACGCCATGCTCAATTCACCTGGCCGGAAGATCTCTCCCGAGCGAGATATGCCCTGAAAGTGTGGGAAAAACAGGTAAGGATTCCAGTGATTCACGTTTCCGGTGAGCTAGCCCGTGGGTTTCTAAAGAAGACTCGAGTCGACCTGAGGAAAATCCAGAGAAAGATTGATGAAGAATACCAATCCCAAAGTGTTCCACTGCCAGGCCTGGAAGCCACGCTAGAGACTGCGATCGTTCGCAGCCAGACTCGTATCCGCAATGTTCTGGCTTACCTACCCGGATCGGATCCAAACCTGAAGGATGAAGTGGTGATCGTCAGCGCTCATTTCGATCATGTGGGATATCACGACGGCGAAGTCTTCCAGGGCGCCGATGACGATGCCAGTGGAACAGCGGGTTTACTGGAGATTGCTGAGGCCTATGCCCTGAGTCCTGTGAAACCAGCACGATCGGTCCTCTTTGCGGCCTGGAACGCGGAAGAGCGGGGACTTCTGGGATCCCGTTACTATGTTGAAAGACCCGCCTTTCTTCTGGAGAAAACCATCGCATTGTTTCAAATGGATATGATTGGCCGCAACGAGGAGATTCTTGACCTTAATAATCCCCGGTTTCTGGGGCTACAAAAGCAAAGTGCTGAGAGCAACACCAATAGCGTGCATGTCCTGGGTTATAGTCGCAGTGAAGATTTGCGCAATTTGGTAACCCAGTCCAATGGAAGGATCGGATTAGAACTCAAGTTCCAATACGACAATACGCCTGCTAATTTGCTGAGACGGAGCGATCATTGGCCCTTTTTATCCAATGACGTACCGGTACTCTTTTTTCATACCGGCCTCCATCCAGACTATCATCGTCCCACCGATACCCCGGAGAAGATCAACTATTCCAAGATGGAGAAGATTGTTCGTCTGGTTTTTCTGTGCAGTTGGACCACTGCCAATTCGTCGCCTCCTCCGCAGTTGAATTAGAAGGCACTAAGGGTACAGGGAGAATAATTCACGCTTTCTGGGTTTCACGAACGGCTTCGAGGGCAGCTTCGTAGTTGGGATAGTCGGCCACCTCCTTCACATACTCCACGTGGCGAAGAGTGTCCTCTTCATCAATCACGAAAATCGCTCTGCAGTTCAAGCGCAGCTCTTTAATGAGGGTGCCGTAGTGAGTTCCAAACTGGGCGTTTCGATGATCAGAGAGCATGGTCAGCTTCTCGACGCCACTGGCGGCACACCAGCGACCCTGAGCGAAAGGAAGGTCCATGCTGATGGTGTAGATCTGCACATTAGATAACTGTGCGGCCTCTTCATTGAATCGGCGAGTCTGGGCATCACAAACCGGGGTATCCAAGGAGGGAACCACACTGAAGATCCGCACCGAACCCCTGGTATCGGCCAGGCCCACCGGTTTCAGGTCCTTTCCAACAGTTTCAAAATCGGGGGCCTTGTCGCCCACCTTCAACTCAGGTCCCACCAAAGTGAAGGGGGTTCCCTTTAACGTCACAGCATTGGCTCTTTCAGCACTCATCCGGATCTCCTTTCTCAATCAGCAATGTGGGTTAGATACAAGTAGTGAGCCTACTCTTCGACCAGATAAGAACAAAACTGGTCATTGTGGAGAATATGGTGTCTGCGAGTCACCTTGGCTAGCAGCAAGTCAGCCAGGAAATCTTCTTCAAAGAGACAGGTCTCTGGAAACCTCTTGGCCACTTGGGCAACAGCGCAGTTCATTTCTTTAATCAAATACTTCTCAGGACCCAGTCTTTCCCAACTGGCCATATAACCATCTTCGCTGAGTAACCGTGTCACCTCACGAACACGAGCCTCCAGTGTCTTCCCCAAAACCTTTCCACGACATCTTTCCACATATCCGCGCTTCCGCTCCTCAAACACCTGGTTGATCTTTTCTTTTCCATCAATGGAACGAATACTCCCCAACAGGTCAATCACCAGATTGACGTAGTCCCTGTCGAACTCCTCATGACCTTTTTCCGTCAGGTAATAGCGATAGGAGGGGCGACCTATCTTTTGCTTTTCCCTCTCGGAAGAAATCAGGTTGTGCCCTTCCAATAATGTCAGCTGCCGTCGAACAGCCATGGAGGAAAGCTCAAGTCTCTGGCACAGCTCCTTGACGGAAAGCCCCTTCCCTGCGCGTTTTAAGAACACCAGAACTCGATCTCCGGCAGATTCCCCAGTTCGTTCCATCATCCTGGCTATTATAACGACTCCCCGTTCTACACCCTACACTTTCTCACCAGAAATGAAACTTTTTCCCGGATCGGGCATCCAAACTATCAGCAGATGAAGAAAAGTCACTTGCTTGGATTAGAATAAAAGCAAAGAAGATGATGTTGAAAACTGCCGATAAAGGTATATAACAATGTTAGAGATAGAACAATGAAAGCAACTTTTCTTGAAAGTGAAGGTTTATACCCGCAGAAGAAAAAGCCGGATCCTTCCATGCGCAATCTGGCCTTGGGGATTCTGCTCCAGGCTTTCCGCGACATCGTGTCACCAAAAAAAACATCCAACAAAGATTGGAAGTTGTGGAAGCAGGACGCCTTTGATTGGTTTTACTCCAACGCAACACACCCTGGAAGTTTGCTCTGGGTGTGTGAAGTTTTAGAAATGAACCAGAAAGACCTGCGAGGATGGCTTCAGGATTTTAGACGCAGTGGTCATCATCGCAGGAAGGAAATGGCCAAGAAACTCATCCGATTTCAAATCCGTCATTGACGATGGTCCTTGCAAGTGTAATTCGCCACAAATAGACTACTGGCCTTCCTTTCTACTCTCGAGATCCAAGTGATTCGGTTGAGCGTAAACCGATGTTCCTGAAACTCTTCCTAGTCATTGTCTTTTTGTCATACCTGATTCTGATAAGTCTAATTCTAGGCCGTCGCTTCTTCCCTACTGCTAGCAATACGCCGCTCCACCGAAAAGACACTGCGCTTGATGACCCCACTGAGCTGATTTTGGAATTAGAGAATGTGGGAAAATCTTTTGACTATCCTGTCCTTAAGGGCGTCAGCTTAAAAATACGGCAAGGGGAAACTCTGGGTGTGCTGGGAAAAAGTGGAAGTGGAAAGAGTGTCACTCTCAAGCTGCTCGCAGGCCTGCTCAAGCCCGACGTTGGTCGTATTCTCTTTCACGGAAAAGATCTCACCGATATGAACGAGAGAGAGCTCTTGGAATTGCGGAAGAGGGTTTCCTATGTTTTCCAAGGCGGAGCTGTCTTTGATTTCCTCAACGTGGGAGAGAACATCGCCTACCCACTTCGCGAAATGGGAATGCGGGACGAAAAGAAGATTAAGGAGCGGGTGGACTATCTGCTGGAAGCGGTAGAAATGGGAAATATGGGAGAGCTTCAAAAACCCGAACTCAGCATCGGCGCCAAAAAGCAGGTCGCCATTGCCCGAGCCATTGCCAATGATCCTGAAGTTATTCTCTACGACGAACCCACTACCGGTGTTGACCCCCTTGTCAAAAAAGCAGTCAATCGGTTGATTCGTAAACTCAACAAGCAAGAGCACCTGACTTCCATCGTCGTAACTCACGACCTGAAGTGCATCGAGATAGTGGCGGACCGAATCATCCTTCTCAAGGACGGAGTCATTCACTTCGAAGGCGATCAGGAAGCCTTCCATGCCTCTCCCGACCCCTACATTCAGGCCTTTATCGCCGGAAAGCGATTTGACGAAGAGAGAAGACAGGATATGGAAGTCCCTGAGACAGAAGACAGAAGACAGAAGACAGAAGATCGGAGACACGAGGAAAGAGAATAGACGTCACTTCGTGACGTCGTGCTGTGGTGCTGTCGTGCTTTCGTGTGGGTCAGGGGAGTTTGGTGCCAGCCCCAAAATTCCTCCTTTGAAATCAACGACTTATACCAGAATTCTGGGCCTGTCCCAGAATTCTTTGAATTTGTTTGGGGTCAGGTGGTCCCGACATGCCGGCTTCTTAGTTCTTCCGTCACTTCCTGCAACGTGACCTCTCTTTGGCTCAGAAAAACCAGCAGGTGGAAAAGCAAATCAGCGGACTCCTCAATCGTTCGCTGTTTTTCCTGACCCGACGAGAGGACGACCTCGATAGCCTCTTCTCCCACTTTTTTTGCAATCTCCGGGAGTCCCTTGGCGAAGAGCGTACTGGTGTAAGAACCCTCCGGCATTTCATCTTTTCGATGGGCAATCAACCGCTCCAGATATCCCAAAAACTCAAGCCCGCTGAATTCATCGTCCCCGGCAAAGCAGGAAAGCGTGCCGCGGTGACAACAGGGCCCCTGCGG
>CBDUTA010000237.1:0-5942 GCA_965369785.1 uncultured bacterium | reverse complement strand
CATTCCTTTGATTGGACCCGCGATTGATAACTTCCTGGTCCAGTATGGGCTGGGTAGCATCACCACCGGTTTGGGTGTGACTTTTTACTTCGGAGGGACCTCCCTGCTCATTGTGGTTGGTGTGGCTATGGATACGGTTCAGCAAATTGAATCGCAGTTGATTATGCGCCATTATGAGGGATTCCTGAAGAAGGGAAGGATTCGCGGTAGAAGGGGATGACAGAGTGCCGCATCCTCGTATTATTGGGTGCTCCTGGGGCTGGGAAGGGAACCCAGGCCAAAAAGTTGGCTCAGGAGTTTGGGATGAATCACCTGTCGACAGGTGAGGTCCTCCGCCAAAAAGCGGGAGAGGCCACGCCGCTGGGGATCCAGGCCCGCGAAAGCATGGAACGAGGAGAACTGGTTTCAGACGAGTTGGTGGCTCTGGTGGTCCGTGAGAGCACGAAGGATTTCAGGGACTCGACAGGCTTTATTTTGGACGGTTTCCCTCGCAATCTTTCTCAGGCCGACGTCTTGGAGGATATTGCAGGGGAGACGCTCATCTGGGTGATCAATATGCGGGTGGATGAAGAGGTTGTTATGAAGAGGTTGTCAGGGCGACGGCAGTGCGTCGAGTGTGGTAGAATCTGCAATGTCTACTTCTCGCCTCCTCGGCAGGAGGGCGTCTGTGACACTTGCGGAGCGAAGTTAATCCAACGTCCGGATGATCTTCCGGACGTTATTCAGAGGCGGCTTCAAGTGTATCGCGAGCAGACGACACCGTTAACTGATTTTTATTCGAAGAAGGGTTCCTACTTTGAAGTGGATGGATCTCTGGATACTGAAGCGGTGTTTGAAAGGATTTCGGCCCATCTCAGAGGCAAGGACAGTTCGGGCGGGAGTTCGGAGATGAGTGCGAATCAATCATCGGTATGATTATTTGTAAAGCGAAAGCAGAACTTCAGAAGATGAGAGAGGCCAACTTGATCGTAGCCCGAGTCTTGAATCATTTGGGAACCCTGGTGAAACCAGGTACAACGACGATCGAATTGGATTCGGCTTCCGAAGAGATGATCCTCAAAATGGGGGCCCTCCCCGCCTTTAAGGGTTATCACGGCTATCCGGCGGTCCTGTGTGCTTCGGTGAATGAACAAATCGTTCACGGAATTCCCAACCATGAACCTCTGAAGGAAGGGGATATCATCGGGTTGGACGTGGGCGTGCGCTATAAAGGATTTTGCGGAGATTCCGCTTGGACCTTTCCGGTAGGGGAGGTTTCCGACGACTTGAAGCGTCTCCTGAACGTGACGAAGGAATCGTTGTATAAAGGAATCGAACAGGTCACTCTGGGAAATCGTGTATCGGACATTTCTTCCGCTGTCCAGAATTTCGTGGAAGGTCACGGTTTTTCGGTAGTCCGGGAATTTGTGGGACATGGTATTGGTGTCTCCCTGCATGAAGAACCTCAAGTGCCGAACTACGGGAAACCGGGCCAGGGCCCAAGATTGACCGAGGGTATGGTGCTGGCTATTGAACCGATGGTGAACAGCCAGGGGCCCGGAGTCAAGGTGCTGGAGGACAAGTGGACAGCGGTCACAACGGATGGCGGCTGCAGTGCCCACTTCGAGCATTCTGTGGCCGTAACGGAAAATGGACCCTGGATCTTAAGTGAACTGGAGGAGCTGAGCGAGCGTTCGCTTAGCGCTTAAAAAATGAAAGTACGGGCTTCGGTCAAAAAAATCTGTTCCAAGTGCAGAGTTATTCGACGTAAAGGGGTTGTACGGGTGATCTGCCCGGTCGCTAAGCACAAGCAACGCCAGGGATGAACATTATGAATACTCTAACCCTTTCTCCCTATTTTCTTTTCCCGTACGTCATGCGCGCAGCGCGTTATCCGGAGGTTCTATGCGGATAGAAGGAGTGAATATTCCCGATAGGAAGCGGGCCCAGATTGCCTTGACCTACATCTATGGGATCGGGAAGTCACGTGCTACTGCAATCTTGAATCAGGCCGAGGTTAGCGTCGATACCTTGATCGAGAAACTGACCGAAGAGGAATCGGGGCGCATCCGCAAGATTATTCAGGACGAGGGAAGGGTTGAAGGAGATCTTCGCAAAGAGGTGCAGCTGAATATCAAGCGACTGATGGATATCAACTGTTATCGAGGTTCTCGTCATCGTCGAGGGCTTCCCGCTCGCGGTCAGAGAACCCATACCAATGCCCGCACTCGAAAGGGGCCGCGTAAGGCTGGAATTCACAGAAGGCGGAAGTAGGAAAAAAGGAGAACCCTGCGATTATGGCCAAAAAGAAAGTAGCCAAGAAAAAATCGGGCAAGAAGAAGGAAAAGAAGGCGGTTATTCACGGCTTGGTCTGCATTAAGGCGACCTTTAATAACACCCAAATCACCATCACTGATTTGGAGGGTAATGTGCTCAGTAGTGGTAGCTCAGGCGCACGAGGATTCCGGGGAAGCCGCAAGAGTACTCCTTTTGCGGCCTCTCAAGCGGCTCACTCAGCAGCGGTGGTCGCCCGTGACCAGTACCGTATGAAATATTGCGACGTGAGAATTAAAGGACCCGGTGCCGGACGTGAGTCGGCCATTCGCTCATTGCAGGCGGCAGGCTTGGATGTTCGTTCCATCAAGGACGTTACACCCATTCCTCACAATGGGTGTCGACCGCCCAAACGACGGCGGGTGTAAATGAGGCAGAAGAAGTCAAAGACCAGAAGTCAGGAGTTTTAGTTTGGCAAGATATACAGGGCCTGTTTGTAGACTGTGCAGACGTGAAGGGATGAAGTTGTTCCTGAAGGGACAGCGATGTTACGGAGAGAAGTGCGCCATCGAGCAACGAAACTTCGTGCCGGGCGAGCAGGGACGCCGTGGCCGTTTCCGGAGAAAGATGATGGGGTACGGGTTACAGCTTCGTGAGAAGCAGAAGGTGAAACGGATTTATGGGGTTCTGGAGAGGCAGTTTCGGAATTACTTTAAACAGGCCGCTCGTAAGAGAGGAATCACCGGGGAGCTCCTCATGCAGTTACTGGAGCGTCGATTGGATAACGTGGTGTACCGCCTTGGATTCGCTAGTTCCAGAAGCCAGGCTCGCCAGTGGGTGCGGCACGGCCACGTCATGCTGGATGGCCGCAAAGTGAATATTCCTTCCTGTCTGGTATCCAAGGGTGGAGAGATCTCCATTCGAAGGAAAAGTCAGGAGAATGAACTGATTCGAAGTAATATCGAGGGAATGGCGGGGCGAAATATTCCCAGTTGGCTGAACCTCGACAGTCAGAATTTCAAGGGCCAAGTGCTCGAATTACCACGGCACGAAGACATCGGTATGCCTATAGAGGAGTCACTGATCGTCGAGCTCTATTCAAAGTAACAAAAACAGTCCGTCCATCAGGGCAGGCGAACATCGGAGAGTATCAATGGCAGCTTTTCAACGACCCAAGAGACTTTTTAGTGATCCTAAAACCGCAACCTCGACTTTTGCCCATTTCCAAGCCCAGCCTTTTGAGAGAGGTTTTGGCACGACCATTGGAAATGCGATGCGCAGAGTTTTACTCTCGTCCATCGAAGGTGCGGCCATCACGGCAGTGAAGATCGAAGGGATTCTCCATGAATTCTCATCTATTCCTGCAGTACGGGAGGATGTCACTGACCTGATCATGAATTTGAAGAAGATCCCCATTACGCTGAATGTCAATCACCCCAAGACGCTCTATCTGGAGTCCACTGGTGAAGGTGATCTCACGTCAGGGGATATCAAGCCTGATCCCGATGTAGAAATTTTGGATCCCAACATCTTTATTGCCACCGTCAATGATAAGGGCACCCTCAAAATGGAAATGAGAGTGAAGCCTGGACGGGGCTACGTTCCGGCGGATGAGAATTTGGACGAAGACTTGGATATCTCATATATTCCTTTGGATTCCATCCATTCTCCGGTCAAAAAGGTTGATTTCGGTGTTGAGGCTGCGCGACTGGGTCAGTTAACTGACTATGACCAGCTCAATCTGGAAATCTGGACCAACGGCTGTATTTCCCCAAAGGATGCCGTAGCCCAGGCCGCTAAGATCATTAAAGATCAGCTGTATATTTTTATCAATTTTGAAGAAGAGCCGGAACTTCACGAAGCTGAAGAGCAGGAGGAAGAACTGGAAGGGGTCAACGAGAACCTCAACAAGTCTGTGGAAGAGTTGGAACTCTCCGTGAGGTCCTATAATTGCCTGAAGAACGCGAATATTCAAAACATCGGTGAACTGGTAACCAAGAGTGAATCGGACATGCTCAAAACGAAGAACTTCGGCCGCAAATCCCTCAACGAGATTAAGGAGATCCTCTCGAGCATGGGTCTCTCCTTTGCCATGAAACTGGATGACGGCCGGCTGGCCAAGGAAGAAGTCGAGGCGTAAAACAACCGACCACAGACACCGGAATAGGTGTGCTGGGTTTGAAGTAGGTCGTTAAATTAGCGAAGTAAGAAATGAGACATCGTAGGAAAGGTCGAAAACTCGGTCGTAACGCCAGTCATCGAAAGGCCATGTTTCGCAATATGGTGACGGACTTTTTAGACAAGGAAAGAATTATCACCACGGTAAGCAAGGCCAAAGAGCTGAGGCCTTTTGCCGAGAAGATGATTACTCTGGGCAAACGGGAGAACCTCCACTCCCGCCGAAAGGCCTTATCCATCATTCGCAGAAAGTCTGTCGTGCACAAGCTTTTTGACACCCTGGCTCCACGCTATGCCGATCGCAACGGTGGCTTCACACGCATTGTCCGATTAGGTTTTCGCGCTGGCGATAGCGCCGAGACAGCCATTATCGAGTTGGTGGATCGGGAAGGGGAGAAAGTATCTCCAGAGAAGAAGCGAAAAAAGGCGCCTTCCCAGAAGAAACCGGAAGGCGAAAAGAAGTAAAGACCGCTAGAACTGGAAGTTTGTCTTCAGCTGCGTTTTTCCCATTGATCCTTGGCCATCTTGAGCTGCTGTTTGGCCTGATCAATGGCGTCTTTGGCTTGCTCTTCGGTGAATCCGAATTCCTGCAAAGTCTCTTTAAGATCGTTACTGTACAGAGAGCGCAGGACCAGCTGCCGATCCAGACGTAAGTTATGGGAGGTCAGCAGAGCTCGAGCAAATTCATCGAAAGTCTCGGCCCCGCTTGTTTCATAGAGGATGCGGAGTCCGAGGATCCCCAGGCCTGTCACTTGCTCCAAGGTGTAGAAGGCTGCTGACAGGATGTCCTTTTCCGTCAGGAACTCCTTCTTCAAGACAACAGCCTCAGCTTCTGGGTGAGCGGCCGCCAACGGGTAGACCCCCAAGACAGAAACGATCGTCAGAATTGAAAGCAATTTCCTTGGCATTATTCCTCTTAAACCCTTTGAACCGAAACCAATGGAGGTTGGTTCAGGGCTCAATTGTTGCTCAAAGCAGTTATTTTGTCAAAGATCTATGACATGTCTGGCCTGTATTTCAGGGATTTGAAAGGGATCTGCGACTCTGCATCGACCTTGACCTGAGGAGGGGTTTTGGCTGTATACTCTATTTCCTAGTGCTCCTCAGTAGCTCAATTGGCAGAGCATCCGGCTGTTAACCGGAGGGTTGTAGGTTCGAGTCCTACCTGGGGAGCCATTATTATCAATGGTTTACGATTTCCTCTGAAATTTCAAAATATTGACTGTGTCACTAGGTGTGTCACTAGAAGGTGACACACACACCGCTAGCGCCTTATCAATGAGACGAATGGCCTCATCCTTGTGACGTGGCGCCAGGTGGGCGTAGCGAAGCGTCATGCTGAGCCCTCGGTGACCGAGGAGCTCCCTGACGACGTTGAGGTCCGCTCCATTCATGACCAGCTGCGAAGCGAAGGTGTGACGGAGATCGTGAAAGCGAAAATCCTGGATACCGGCCTTTTCAAGGGCCACGCGGAAGGAATTTTTCACGTCCCTAAAGGGCTCATTCACCTC
>CBDUTA010000236.1:0-5961 GCA_965369785.1 uncultured bacterium | reverse complement strand
GGACCGGTTTTGTCCATCGCCAGCAGCCCGATTCGACCGGCTCCCATCAGGGGAAGCTCTGCGAACCCTGGACCCTGTCCGGAAACGTTCCCGGAAAAAACCTCAAGGGGTTTGTGCCCTTTTCCTTTGCCGCCCTTCCATTCTCGATAGGCGTCCTTCAATCGATCGATCTGACGGCGCTCCGCCGCTGGGAGTGCTCCTTCCAGGAGTTCCATGAATTCATCGGTGAGATTGGCGAGTTCTTCGGTCGTACTTCCGGCCGATGCCTCTCCGACCAGATCCTGCCCCAGCCCGTACCACTTATAGCCCAGGATCTCAGCCACCCAGACCTGGCGGAAAAAAGTACGATAGGCAAAAAGATGGATCTCGTTGCTGTCGACTCCCTTGGCGTGACTCATGAGCAGGTGACCATCATCCCCAACCTCGATGAGTTCTGAGGTGCCATGGATCAATTTCAGGGCCTTGGCCTCCTGAAGGCTGGCTTCAGCAACGGAACGAAAGTGGTTGGGTGGGCTGGTGTGGCCGACCTTGCCTCCACTGTCCGCCTTAATATCAGAAAGGGTAAAGGAGGCGCGTTGGTTGGTTGCTTCCATCAGTCCATCCGCCTCCGGAATAGTTTCAAAGCGTCCCTGCAGCCTTTCCACTTCTCGCACAGCGCATTCTTCAGCCGCTCCGGGATTCAAGTAAGGTTCGAATGTCTCATGGCTCACCATGTGGTGGATGAGTCTCGTGGCCTCCCGCTGTACGCGGGAGGTTTCCGCTCTGTTCTGGGCAAAAACGTCCACCACGTCTTTTTCACTCGGAATGCGACCCTGGTCGTAAGATTGATAGGCATAGGCCACCACGCGTGCGGTTCCGGGCGAGGAGGCGAGGGCGCGTGCCTCCTGGAAGGAAGCGGGCATCAACCCCACTCGGTAGTGTCCGTTCTCCCCACCTGGGCCGAAGAAAAACTCACCGGATGCCTGAGTGAATTCGCCAATTGCAGGCAGCCCCGATTGAGATCTGCCAATGAACACTGGGTCCACACTCCCTGACACGGCGGCGGCGGGTTCGTTGGAGAGCTTACTCTCTCCAAATTTTCCCCGGACCGCGTACACGCAACTCAAACGCCACTCATCAGCATCGGCGATCAAAGCGAGCATTTCATTCACGTAGCCAGGTCCGAATTCAAAGGTCCGCACCTCGGATTTGTTGCTCTTCAGATCTTCAATGGACTCAACGATGCCCAGGAAGTCATTTCCCTCAATACGGCGACCCGAACCCTTGTCCGGATTAAAAAAGAGGTTAAAGAGTCCCCGATTAAAAAATCCCCAACTGGCATTGAGGGCCTTGGCCACGAAGATGGGTTCTGCGCCTCTTTCCGTGTACGGGAAATTCAAGCTGCGAAGATTCAGTGTCGTGGCCTGGTTGTGGGGTGGAAGGCTGGAAATTCTCTCCGCCTCGGCAGTGCCCAGTCCCATAGCCTGAGCTTCTTCCAGAGCCTTGAGTCCCGCCTCCAGGGCCGCCTGGCCTGACAGGGAAAGAGAATCGGCTTGCTGGAGATCTCCGTTGTAGGTGGACAGGTGGATATGAAGATCTCGACCGAACCCCTGAACGAAAGCTCCCCGCAGTTGTCCTTCCTCAATCTTGTGGTCCAGGACCTCACGAGCCACATGGATCATCTGAGACGGTAATCTTCCGGTCACGAAGCTCCCCAAATCGAGAGAAAAGATATGGATGTTGGTTTGCTCCAAAGAACGATCTTTCATTCTATAGCCTCCCTGAGAAAATCAAATCACCACATGGTGCTATAGTTTGCGCTCATTGTAAATATGGCGCGGTCAATTTTGTGCTTTCCCGGCTGGGATAGTCTCTGCGGAAGTTCGCTACCGAAGTCACGAAACCTACTGCCTGCTGTACTGCCCGTGTTGCACGATCCTAGTGAGCCTTCCGGGCTCCCTTACGTTTTCGGGACGAGAACCCAGCCTGGTTGAGGCAGTGTCGTGATTTCGTGCTAGGATTCTCTGAAGAGAAAAGGTAGCATAGCTCGAATGGGGCGGCGCCCCATTGACAATCCAGCCCATTCCGGGTAGTTTTGCACTGCGGAAATGACCCCGAGGAGGGGCCTGAAGAAGGACTGAAGATGAGAATTCTAAATATATCCTACGCTCTTCCCAGTCAGGAAGTTTCCAATGAGAAACTCATTGGGGAGATTGTCGAAAGGAATCGAGCAAATCTGTCTCCTCATGAACTGGAGAATGTCGAAACCCAAATGAAGAAGTTTTTCAAGATGTCGGGAACCGTGACCCGCTACCACAGGGGGATCGGAGAGCGGGCGCTGGATTTCGCCGTGAAAGCTGGAAAGGCAGCACTCAAGAAGGCGGGCGTCAATCCGGAGGACGTCGATTTACTCATCTATGCGGGAGTGGCCAGAGGCTGGATGGAACCCGCCACCGCCAACCTGTTTCAAAGTGAACTGGGACTGAAATCCGCCACCTGCTTTGATGTGATGGATGCCTGCGCCAGCTGGATTCGAAGTTTGGCCATAGCCAAGAGCTTTCTGGCCCAGAAGGCCTATAAGTTGGTCATGATCTTAAACTGCGAGTTTACTTTCCGAGAATACGCGAACTTCGACTTCAAGAGCAGCCAGGATCTGGAGAACGCTTTTTCTGCCTTTACAATCGGCGAGGCCGCCACGGCCACCCTCTTGACCGCAGATGGCTCTGATGACGATTCATTCTTTTCCTTCAAGACCTGGGGAGAAAAGCACGGATTGTGTAAGATCCCTCTTCCCAATGCCGATGATTTTTCACCTGCAAATTCCTCCGATGGCCTTAAACCCATGTCCTTTTTCACCATGCCGGGAGAATTGCTTTCTTTCACGGTCAGAAAGCTGGTCAATCATTTCAGAGAAAGTCAGGCCATCGCCAATAAAGTTCATGAAATTGTCATTGGTCATGCCGTCAGTGTGGGCTGCACTGCAAGAGTGGTCAAACTGCTAAATCTCGATCCGAAAAGTGTTTTTGAAACCCATTCCCGGTTCGGAAACACCGTAGCGGCATCTCTGCCGCTGGCACTGGCCGTGGCCGAGGCCGAAGGCAAGCTTGTGCGAGGCATGAGGGTGTTGCTGCTTATGGGAAGTGCCGGTGTGAGCACGGCTGTTGGTTCCTTTACCTATTAGCCTCCTCCCATGATTTCCATTCTCGAAGACTGACTCACAGATGAGCTTCTCTGTGGATCAAATCAAGAACCTCTACGACTTTCGATCCCACTATCTCAACCGCCGGGGCCATCAATATCATTTCCTGGATGAGGGGCAGGGGGAGCCTCTGGTGATGCTTCACGGAAATCCCAGTTGGTCCTTCATGTATCGGGAGCTGGTTCGAGCTTTTAGAGAGACTCACCGCACCGTGGTGCCCGATCACATCGGCTGCGGGCTTTCCGATAAGCCTCCCAGCCAGGAATATCGCTATACGCTGGAAGAGCGGGTCTCTGACTTGGAAGCACTGCTGAATGAAATGGGAATTCAATCCAACATCACCTTGATCATGCACGATTGGGGCGGTCCTATCGGAATGACCTATGCCGCCCGGCACCCTTCCAGGATCGGAAAGCTCATTGTCCTCAACTCGACTGCCTTTCTACTACCTCCGGGAAAGGCTCTTCATTGGTCCCTTTCCCTGTGTCGAAACTCCCAGGTGGCCCAGTTCTTCATCCTGAGATTCAACGCATTTGCGCGAATTGCCGGGTATTTTGGTTTTCGAAAACCGATGCCCAGAGGGATTCGCCGTGCCTACCGGGGTCCTTATGACTCCTGGAAGAACAGGATTGCCACGCTGCGTTTTGTCCAGGACATCCCCCTCACTCCTACCGATCCTTCCTATGGATTGCTGCAGCAAACCCAGGAAGATCTCTATCGGTTCCAGGAAACGCCGATGCTGATTTGCTGGGGAGAGCGGGATTTTATCTTTGACGAAGATTTTCTCAGGGAATGGATCAGGCGTTTTCCCAAGGCCCAGGTCCATCGGTTTCCAGAGGCGGGACATTATGTTTTGGAAGAACTACCTGCCTCTATAGTACCGGTGATCCGAGATTTTCTGGCAACCCACTCATGAGCAGCCCTACCAATATCGCAGCCCATCTTTCCATCCTGTCCACCCAGCGGCCGACCCAGCCGGCTCTTCTCTCCCGGCACGGTGTTCTCACTTTTCGTGAACTGGAGGAAAGGAGCAACTGTTGTGCACAGGGCCTCAAAGAGATCGGAATTCAGCGGGGTACTCGCACCGTGTTAATGGTAACTCCAGGTGTCGAGTTTCTGGTTTTGACCTTTGCCCTCATCAAAATGAATGCGGTACTTGTATTAGTGGATCCCGGCATGGGATGGAAAAACCTCAAGAAGTGCTTGGAACAGTCAAAGCCTGAAGCGTTTGTCGGTACCCCTTTGGCCCAGATGGCCCGCATCTTTTTTGGGTGGGGCCGGGGCAGCGTGAAAATTTGCCTCACGGTGGGAAGATTCCGGGCCTGCAGTGGATATTCCTTCCCCCAGGTGATGCATCGGGGTTCCAGCGGCCAGAAGTTTTCTGCTGAGCCTTCAGGAACTGATGATCTGGCTGCCATTGTGTTTACCTCAGGCAGCACCGGTAGACCGAAAGGAGTCGTTTATACCCATGGGATGTTCTCCTCCCAGGCTGCCCTTATGAGAGATTCCTTCCAGATCGAAGCCGGTGAGGTGGACCTGGCTACATTTCCGCTCTTTGCTCTTTTCGATCCAGCGCTACAGATGACCACCGTTTTTCCCGAGATGGATTTTACCCGGCCCGGTGAAGTCGATCCCTTGGAGATCATTACTCCCATCCAGGAATATAAAGTCACCCATATGTTTGGGTCCCCGGCTCTACTGGACCGAGTTTCTCGCTACGGGAAAGGTCGAGGGATCAAGCTCCCGACACTACGGCGCGTTCTCTCGGCAGGGGCACCGGTGCCGGCTAAGGTTCTCAGGCGGTTTGCTACCTTGCTGAATCCGGATGCGGAGATTCACACTCCTTATGGAGCAACGGAAGCGTTGCCGGTGTGCTCGATCACTGCTCGTGAGTTATCCAGCCAGGTCGGCAACCGACCCGGTCAGGGGATTTGTATCGGGCCTCCCCTTAAAGGAATCCATTTGGCTGTCATTAGAATCGATGATGGGCCGATCCCTCTCTGGTCTGAGGACCTTCGGGTGGCTGCGGGTGAAATCGGGGAATTGGTGGTGTGGGGGCAGAATGTATCCAAGGAGTATTTCGGCCTACCGGTGGCCAATGACCTTGCCAAGATTCGAAGCTCGGAAGGAACTCGCCACCGGATGGGTGACCTGGGCTATATGGACGAGGAGGGCCGAGTCTGGTTCTGCGGCCGTAAGTCCCAGAGGGTGATTACTCCCCTGGGACCGCTGTTTACAGTGGCTTGTGAAAGCGTTTTCAATGAGCACCCCAAGGTTTACAGAAGCGCCCTGGTGGGGGTGGGAGATCCGCCCCAACAAAGACCCGTGCTGTGTGTGGAATTGGAAGGTGAGGAGAAGAAAAAGGAGACAGGGTCACCGCAGCTCAGGAAAGAAATTCTGGATCTGGGGGCCCACAATGCCCAGACCCAGCAAATCCGTACACTCCTGTTTCATCCCTCCTTCCCGGTTGATGTGAGGCACAATGCCAAGATTTTTCGCGAGCAACTGGCTCGTTGGGCCAGGAGTCGGTGTGAGTCCTAAGATCTCATGAAAGCACTGGTGACGGGTGGAGGTGGCTTTCTGGGGGGAGTCATTGTGCGGCAATTGCTCGAGGAAGGCTACGCAGTGCGGAGTTTCTCTCGGGGAAGCTACCCTGAGCTTGAAGCCCTGGGTGTGGAGATCTTTCGAGGGGATCTGGGGAAGGCCGCAGCCGTCCGGAAAGCTTGCCAGGATTGTCAGATTGTTTTTCATGTCGCGGCAAAAGCGGGGATTTGGGGGAGTGA
>CBDUTA010000235.1:0-5964 GCA_965369785.1 uncultured bacterium | reverse complement strand
GTCTTATGCTGGGGCCTCGAACGGTTCCCCGCACACTCGATGAAATGAGGGCGGGTTACGGAAGGGAGACGCTTCAAGTCCTCCATGGTGAAGGTCAGGGGACGGTCCACCATGCCGTGGATCATGAGACGATGTTCCCGGGGATCGATGTCCGGAATGAAGGAGCCACGGGTGGTCCCCACAAAGTGGAGCGAGGATGGTGTGATCATCCCCACCGAATCCTGAAGGGGAGCCGCCACATGAAAAACGAGCCCAAAGCCGTCGGGCGAAGGCCTACCGCCGGGCGGGTGCGGTATGCGTACGGAGGTCACGAAACGGGAGCGCTCGCCATAGGCGATCAGGTCATCGCTGCCCTTGATGAATGTTCCAGATGCTGGTGTCTGGCCGAGCGCGGGCTCTACTGCCCCCAAGGTCAAACCACCGGCCACCGCGGCGGCGCTTTTTAGGAATCCCCTTCGATCAGGTCGTTTCGAACCCATGGGTCTCTCCTTCGTAAATTGGGTTTATCCGGAAATCACTTCCCGGCAGTTGACTGTTCGGAGAGAAAGATACTCCCTAGTCGGCTGTAAGTACAGGCTTTTAAGCAGTTCAGGATGGGGTAGGACAGCAAATGAACATCATCAGAGAAGAAACCGGGGACAGAAATCTTTTCTTGAGAAGTTCATAAGGGAATAAAGTCAGCAGTTTCAAATTAGGTTGCCAATATCGAGAAAACTTCGGTCCCCTTTATTGTCCCCTTCATTCGGAGCATGCGGAGCTCCCCCCTACTCTAAGCCGTATCCGACTGGAGGCACAGCTTTGGCGAATCGCCTTTGGTGAATCTTACTTCTGGCTTAACTCAGCGGTGAGTTTATCAATCGCTTGCTGTACATAGCGCTCTACCATGACATTGGGCCGCTTGACCTTTCCGCTGGCGTACCTGAAGAGAGTGGTGTGCGAAGGCCCCTCGTAATCCATCACTCGATGGAACTCACGGCACATCCTTTCCCAGCTCCAGGAGGTCTTCTTTCTGAGGCTGAGTAGTTGCTTAGAGAGTGTTGCCTTGCTGCTCTTGGTTTTCTTCATAATCGTGCAAAAGCTGGCCATACTAATACATGTCGAGGAGGATAACAACAGCAGTTTTGCTTTCGTGAATCCGCTAGCCCTCAAGGCTCTGCGCAAATACCCCCGATGCTTTTACCTCAAACAAGAATCGTATAGGGTCCAGAAAGTACGGTTTCCTTCCGCGTCTGGCCGCGTCTCGCAACTCTAAGTTATTGAAAACCTCTGTGACAGGGGTTCTGATCTCGATCGCACTCAGGTGATCGAGTGTTCAAAACCCTTCGTCGCTACCCATATTTCGTTCATTCCACTTCCATTGTGATGTGGTCTCCTTAATACGCCTCAGCCCTGATCGCCCTGGCACGTTCGTCCAGCTTTTTCGCCTCCACACTGCGATCCAGCTCCCGTAGCAAAGCGGCGTAGTTCGCTAGAGTGGTGGCCAACCTGGGATCCTCCAATCCCAGGACTTTTTCGTCGATTGCCAAGACTCGTTGGTACAGCTGTTCCGCCTCGGCATACTTGCCCTGGTACTTGTAGAGTACTGCTAAATTTTTGAGGTTATTAGCCGTATTGGGATGCTCCGGTCCCAGAGCCTTCTCGTTGATCACCAAGGCCCGCTGATACAGCGACTCCGCCTCAGCATACTTGCCTTGCGCTTGGTAAACCCTGGCCAGGTCATTCAGGTTCGAGGCCACAGCGGGGTGCTCTGACTCGCTGTAGAGATTAGCCAGGTCGTTTAGGGGACTCCCTACATCAGGATGCTCCGCCCCCTGGACCTTCTCGTCGATCGCTAAGGATCGCTGATACAGCGTCTCCGCCTCTGCGTAGTTACCCTTGATGTAGTAAAGCCCTGCCAGGTTGTCAAGGGTTGTGGCTAAGTCAGGGTGCCCCGGTCCCAGGGCTTTCTCTTCGATCTCCAAGGATCTCCGGTACAGTGTCTCTGCCTCTGCGTACCTGCCCTGAGTGTAGTAGAGGGAGGCTAGATTCTTGAGGCTCGTGGTTAAGCGAGGGTCTGGCCCTTCAAACTTTCCAGCTTCTTTGAGGGCCCGCAAGTACAACCGCTCAGCATCTGCGTGACGGGCTTGCTCCTGTGCCTTTAACCCTGCGTCGTTGTAGCTTCCCCAAGTCGTCCCTTGAGGTTCATCCTGGTCGTCTTGTCTTGCGGTTCCCGTAGTCAGGGGTGGTCCATTCTGGTCGTCTTGCTTGACGCTTTCAGTGGTCGGTGGTTGTTCATCCCTTCGGCAAGCAGGCAGGACGAGCATTCCCAATATCAAGACTAGAATCATTCTTGCAGGCATAGCACCTCCTCACTCACACAATCTTTTCCTTTCTACACCGCTGACCTACTGAACCGATCCATTTTATTATGGTTGCACCGTTTTTTATAACCCTAATCGTTAACAGTTGGACTCACGTTCAGAAATAGGATGACCTGCTCAGAAAGACTGTCTCCATCGCAGAGGTCAAATTTTCAGGTTGGGACAGTTCAACACCCACTGGACCACTGACCCTGCTCAGGTGAGTGCCTCTTCTTTCTTTTGTAGTCCATGGACCACCACTCTGGCCCATCAGTCCGAAAGAAATGCTGCTTTTGGCCGATATGTAACCTGGAGGGGTTGTTACAGTCAGGATTTTGGCTCAGTGGCAGGCAATGCAATCAAGCAAGGGTCGGTGGATTAAGAGTTTCAAGTCCCAAGCTCGCTGCGCCCTGTTTGAAAGAGAGAGCGGCAGGCCGAATAGGGCTGTGTGACGAGAGGCTATCGAAATGGCAGAACACGGACTTCCAAGTCCCTGGATAGAAAAAAAGACCTGCCCTCAATGCCAACAGGAGAACGAACCCGGACGCGATTTCTGCTGGGCCTGCCTTGAAAAGTTCCCTGAGGAAGGCAGAAGCACAGATCTTGAAGGTGGAATTCCAGAGCTGGAAGAAGCTCCTGATACAACAGGTCTGCGTCTCGAAGAATCCGGTTCCTCCGTGAATGACCAGCCTCAAGACGCTCCTTCCCCGGGAGGCCCCCAGCCTGAACAGGTCACCCCCCCCGTGCATGGTCCGCGTGAAGAATCTCCCCTGACAAAGTCGCCCCTTCTCCAGTCCGACAGTGAAAAAAAGGGTCATCGAATATACCCACAAGTCACCGATTTACAGTCTGCAGAAGCTGCTGCCAAGCAAGGAGTCTGGGCTGCTGGCATTGTCGCGGTAGTCACGACATTCATAGCGCTGATCTCACTAACCTCTGGAACTTCCGTTCTTGGGCTAGACGGGTTCGCTATTCTTGACGGAGTGCTGTTTGGCCTGATTGCCTGGGGTATACACCGGAAGAGCAGAGCAGCCTCAATCGCTGGTCTTTTACTCTACTTGCTCGAACTACTCAGTGCTGTGACTGATGGGGAGGGGTTCAGAGGCGGTATCACAATCATATTTTTTGTGATGGCGTTTACCAATTCCATTCGAGGAACCTTCGCCTACAACAAGTTCCACGCTCAACTCAGATCAGTTATCGATCCTGAAACTGGACTTCCGGCCTCGAAGATTCCAGAATTACCATCACTTCCGATGCCTGTGAAGGTGATTGCAGGAGCCCTTCTGACAGGAATTATGGGGCTCGCCCTACTTGGGCTGTTTCTGCCGGACACGGCACCAGAAACGGCTGTGTTGACAGGGGATCAACTGAGCACAGATCTACACGCTATTATTGCATCGCTGGACATTCTGGAACCAACCGAAACGATTCTTTACTTCTATTCAGACGGTGTCTGGGACATAAAAGAAGGGTTTCATATGCTCACGGATCAAGCCCTGATCCTGTGGGGGGAAGAGTTTGCGTCAGAAGGGACGGGGATACGAGTTCCTGTAGTTCGACTGCCTCTAGCTGAGATTACCTCCATAGGCGTGTCCTACTCCGACTCCTGGTTAGAAGATTCTGCTGTAAGCGTAGACTCTGGAGGGTGGCACTACTATTTCCCCCTTTCATCTGAAAACGGGGGCGATCGCAACTTCATTACAGCACTGGAAAGAGTAACGGGGGTGACGAGTACGATGTTCGAACTCGCTGACTTCGACTGACCCCCCCCCCGCCTGAACATCCAAGAAGCAGGACTCCAACCGAAGTCACTTCTTCTTCCGACTTAACTCAACTGTGAGCTTGTGGATCGCCTCTTGCACATATCGCTCTGTCAGGACATTAGGTCGCCGAACTTTTCCGCTGGCATACCTAAAGAGAGTAGTGTGTGAAGGCCCATCGTGAGCCATCACTCGATGGAACTCACGACACATCCTTTCCCAGCTCCAGGAGGTCTTTTTCTTGAGACTACGCAGTTGCTTACTGAGTGCTTGCTCTCTCATGCATACCTACTAGACAAGTAAAAACCAGCTGAGCCGTGACTTTGCCGGCTCCATGGGCTACTCGTTTACAGACCTCCACTGAGAAGTTCATTCATGGCCCAAGACCACTGGACGGCGTCCAGGTAGACCTCCGAAAGAGCTTCATCATCCAGGTCTATAAATTCCACCTTTATCCAATTACACTCCTCGTAAGCCAGAGTGCATTTCAGGGCCTCACCCATTAATCCTTCGTGGTTGGAAATAGCGGCTGTGACTTCCTGCGACAGGGGAAGTTCTTTCAGAATCCGTGCCATAGGGAGGTTGAGCAGAGCATCTAGTACCGAGAACAGTCCCACCATGAAATAACTATCCGGCTCCCCACAGTCAGCCTTCCGACAGAGTTGCTCACACATGAAGCCACGAACCAAGCCAACACGCATCAGTTCTGGTGGTTGATCGCTCATTCCGGCCAGAATGAGCAGGGTAGTCCACCGCTTGACCGAGCTGATGCCCAGGTAAACTACAGCCTGCCGAACAGAACTCACTCTCTCGGTCAGTGCAAAAAATGCGGAATTGATGTAACGCAAAAGTTTGAAACTTAGTGATACATCTTGACGCACCAGTTCTTCAATCTCGTCGATATCGATGTCCGGCTTCTGAAGGGCGGCAAGCAATTGAAGTGTGACAAGACGATTAGTGGGCAGATACTCCTGAGATATGACTTCGGGACGGGAAAGAAAATATCCCTGGAAGTAGTCAAATCCCATTGCTTTGTAGGCTTCGAACTCTTCGCGGGTTTCCACTTTTTCAGCCAGGATTTTTTTCCCGTGTCGGCGCAAAATACGAACGTGCTCCCTGACTTCGGAGATGTCCAGGGCTTGCACATCAATTTTGACCAGACCCACGGCCGACATCAGCGGCTCCCAGCGTGGGTCAACCACGAAGTCGTCTAAGGCGATGGTAAATCCCCTCTGTGACAAGTCTTCCACCGCCTGGACGAGCTCCCCATCGACGACCTCGTTTTCCAGGATCTCGATGCCTAGCCGGTCTGGTGAAAATGAGGATAGATCATCACTGACAAGCAACTTTCTGGTGAAGTTTATGAAAGCGAGATGTTCGCCAACGATCCGGTCCAGCCCAATTTCGATAAAAGTGTTCACCAGTACCTGGATCGTTGCCTGCTCACCGTTGGTGACGTTAGCCTGCTCATGGTTTCCCTGTCGGAATAAGAGCTCATAGGCGTAAAGATTCAGATTTGCATCAAAAATGGGCTGTCTTCCAACGAATACTTGAGGCATGAGTTTCTTCCAGGCGATCGCGGAGGCCTTCCTTGGGTACACGGTACTTATCGGTAAGAAAAACCGATACTTTAGAGGGTAACAATGGAAGATCTCTTACCTTATTCACCCTTCACAACACCTATTGCTACGAGTACATTTCCGGACCTATTTTCGCCCGAAACGACATTTAAGCCTAAAGGTTCTGTGTCTGAAAACCGAATCAGAAGACAGATGAACTGGAGCTACAGGGATCTTTAACAGAAGACAAGGCCGGCGCCCATTCGGCACCTACTCAAGAACAATATCCTGTCCTGTCCATTA
>CBDUTA010000234.1:0-6025 GCA_965369785.1 uncultured bacterium | reverse complement strand
GTGGAAAAGATCCCTCCCGTTTGAGTGAAGCCCTGGAGGAGACCTACCGGGTGGTTGATGAGTTTCTGAATGAGCTGACAACTGACAGCTGACAACAGACCGGAGCCGGCAGACCACAGCCGGCGGACCGGCTGAAATTCAAAATCTCAAATTCAAAACGAATTCCTTTCTTCCGCTTTTTGCGCACGAACACACGAGCGCATGAACGCGTGCTTCGCGCGCGTTCATGCGCTCTAACTTGCAACATCGAACCTGAAATTTGTACCCTGTAATTGGGATTTGAATTCTGACACAGCGACTTTAAACCTGAAACTGGAAATGTGAAGCGCTTGCGAAGCGCACAAACTGATCTTCTCCGGGACCCATGCATCTTCGAAGCAACATCTTCGTTACCTTGGTTCTGAGCATCCTTTCCAGCTCCTCTCTTGGGGCGGACAGTATGGGTTCTTCTGTGGACAAAACCGCCCCCAAGATCTTTACCAACCGGAGCATAGGTCAGAAGGCTACAGGAGCGGATCCCCGAGCCGGTTACATCTCTTTGATTAACCAATGGGCGCCTTACTACAATCTGGATGCCAATCTGGTGGAGGCGATCGTGGCTGTGGAAAGCAATTACGACAGGTTTGCCGTCTCCAAAAAGGGAGCCCAGGGTCTCATGCAGTTGATCCCCGCTACGGCAAAACGATTTGGCGTCCGCAATGCTTTTGACCCCGCCGACAACATCCGGGGTGGAATCCGCTATTTGAACTTTCTCATGAGTTATTTTCAGGGTAACCTGGAGCACGTACTCGCCGCCTACAACGCCGGGGAAAACACAGTGGTTCGATACGACGGAGTACCTCCCTATCCGGAAACTCAAAAGTATATCCGCAAAGTCACGAGTCTGTACCATGCCTTGAATTCAGCAGCGGCTCCGCCCCCTGTTCAGTGGCCACGGAACAAATTTCGACTCAAACGGCTCGTCCTGCCCAACGGAAGTATCTTCTTCACCAATACCGAGTAGGACCGCTGAACCCGGTCAGCGGAAATTCCAAATCCTAAATTCAAAATTCCAAATCCAGAACTTGAAACCTGGAACGCGCGCGAAGCGCGATTCGACTCCAGACCTCCTGACCGGCACGAAAGCACGAAGTCACGAACGCACGACGTCACGAAGTGACGACAGCACGAACGCACGGAGGCGGGCGAAGCGCGATTCGCCCGCTCAAGTGACACCCTTATGTTCTATACTTTAGGCGGTGTTTCTCACTTTCAGGCTTTGCGAGACGGTGAGAAGGCTAGAGCCAGGCAAAAGAGCTCAACGCCGTAGGTGTAGCCAAGTCCGTCTCAGCAGCAGATTGCCTGTCGAGAAATGGGAGTTAGCTTTGGGCTAGCGCCGGGGAAATGCTGTTTTGAGAAGTAGATGAGTGGACATCGGGCGCTCAGTGTTTGTCTTTTCCTGATCTTGGCCATAACCTCGTCTGCCTACGGCCGTGATCGCGCTGCTGCGCGCCAAGCCTATAAGAAGGCTCGTCAATACCACGACCAGCTCCTCCAAACGCCGGAATCCGATCGGAATCTGCAAAGAAAGTTCAGCCGCGCCATTTATCTCTATCGTACCGTCATCGACCACGATCCCACCTACAGTGCCTCTGACGACGCACTTTACGCCATGGGGGAGCTGTACCAGGAGATGGCGAAGCGCTTCACGAATGATCCCTACCGCGACCGTGCCATTTACTATTACAAGTTTGTAGCGGATCAGTACCCGCTGACCAAACATAAGAAGCCGGCGCTGGAGCGGGCCAAGCTGCTACAGCAGGAAAAGGTGGCCCCAAAACCTCCGCCTGATCCACCCCGGGCCCAGCAAACCCAACCAAACGGTCTGGCTAACGTCTCTGAGATCCGCTACTGGTCCAATGAGGATTACACCCGTGTGGTCGTTCAGCTAGACCGGGAAATCGAATTTCGGAAACACATTCTTTCCAACCCCGATCGCATTTATTTCGACCTTCAGGGCACACGTCTGAGATCGGCTCTCAACGGCAAGACCTACGAGGTCAATGATGTCTTCATCAAGCAGGTTCGCATTGCCCAAAACACCTCCAGCACGGTCCGCCTGGTCCTTGACTTCGAGAAGATTAACAAGCACACGGTCTTCGCACTGTATGACCCTTTCCGCATCGTCATTGACACGTTGGGAGGTCGACGTCCGCAGGCTTCGGTCCAGGTGGCCGAGCGAAGCGTCAAGACTGAAGAGGCCGTGCTCTCCCTGGAAACAGGCACCGACACTGCAGTCAGGGTCAGTGAAACCCCGATCATTCCCGCCTCTAACCTGAACGGTGATCGGAGTCTCACCCGGGTTCTGGGTCTAAAAGTCGGCCGTGTGGTGATTGATCCCGGCCATGGAGGGGGCGATACCGGAACCGTTGGGCCCTCCGGCCTCAAAGAGAAGGACTTGGTACTGGCTCTGTCCAAGCGTCTGAAAATACTTTTAGAAGAGCGCCTGGGAACGGATGTGGTCTTGACCCGTGATACCGACAAATTTGTTCCCCTGGAAGAGCGAACGGCTATAGCCAATCAACTGGGTGCCGATCTCTTCATCTCGGTCCACGCCAACTCCAGCAAAATTCGCCGGGTCACTGGGGTGGAAACCTTCTATTTGAACCTGACCTCGAATGCCGAAGAACGTGAAGTCGCCAGTCGTGAAAACGCCGGCTCACAGAGGAATATTCGCGAACTTGAGGACTTGCTCAAACAAATTGCGCTGGGGGATTACAATGAGGAGTCCAATGACCTGGCTCAAATCGTCCAGAAGAGTCTCTACTCAGAGGTGAAAAACCATCACCCCATACTCCGCAATCGCGGTGTCAAGAAAGCCCCTTTTATCGTCCTCATCAATCTGAACATGCCCGGCATCTTGACCGAGGTTGGCTTCATCAGTAATCCCAGCGAAGAAAAGTACTTCACAGGCAAAAAAGGACAGGAGCAGGTCGCGGAAGCTCTCTATAAAGGCATCGAAAAATATTTTCGTTCCCTCGGTGCCCTCCCTTCCCAGAGCACCGCAAACCTGAATAGTGTCCGCTAGGCATCATCCTCTATAATACCCACGAGCGATGTCATTCATGCGGGTACTGCACCACTGTAGAAGTCTTTTTGTAGCCTTTCTTTTTGCTCTTTCTATTTCCTCGGCGACCAGAGCACAAGCCCCTGTTGATCAGTATTTCCCCCTCATTGAGGATTATCGATTCGAAAAACTCACCGAGATCTCAGCCACAGAAAAACCAGCTGAAATCAAACCCTTTCACCGGGGAATCCTCGACGAATATATCCTGCTCACTTACTCCCGTTGGGCCGTCCGACCCAAAGCTGCCCTCCAGTCAGCTCCCCTCGAGCTCGAGATCTATGAGATGAAGGATACCCTTGGGGCTTTTGGTATGTTTTCCATTTGGCCCAGCCTCCTGGAAGAAGCTTCCCAGGAACGATTAAACCTTTCTGTAGACAATTACTCCAGTGTGAATGGTCTTATTTTCTGGCGAGGTTCTTATTTCTTCCACTTGAGTGCGCCCGATCCAGGCAGGAACTCCAACCCATCTCTTTTTGACCTGGCCCAAACCCTCATTGACACTATCCCTCGGCTCAACCTTCACCCCTTTACCGTACTCCACCTTCCTAAAGAAGGACTCATCCGCGAATCCATTCGCTTCTACCTGGGAGAATCCTCTTTCGCCCTGAATGAGGACTTCCCGAAAGCTCTGGCTGCCGAAATCGGCTTCGACAAACAGATTGAAGTCACACTTGCTCGATACGCCGAAAGTGGCCAGGAACTCTTCCTGATGGGATATCCCACCGCCTCTTTGTCAGCCGACCATTTTGTGAGGTTGCAAAACGCCATGCAGGATTATTTTTCAACCGAAGGAGTGTACATGAAGCGGTCTGGCCTCATCGTCGCCATCTTCTTCGGTCCGGAAGCCAGGGCGCAGGAAATCCTGCCTAAAATTCACTATCTGCCTACCATTAAGTGGCTCTACCAGAAGGAGCTGGACGGGTCCGAAATCACCAGAAAGAACATGACGTTATTTCTAGGTTTTTTGAGAGAAACGTCTCTATTTGTCGCGCTTTTCGTCACTTTCTCTGTCGCTCTTGGAGTGACTGCAGGATTCGCCCGCTTTGAGATCATGAGGCGTTTTCCCGGGCTCCTCAAGAAAGGGGAAACGATCGAACTGAAGCTGGACTAGCACCCTTCACCTGCCTTCCAGGTTCCGGTTCCAGGTCAGGTTTTGAATTTGGGATTTGGAATTTATTTGGAATTTGGAGTTTGGCGTTTTGAATTTCCAGCCGGTCTTCCGGCTGGTGTCAGTTGGTCACACTTGCTTCCAGCATGACCATCCGGTGGTCCTCTTCTACCGCTTCGTAGAGCCGATCGAGAAAATCAGGTAGTGCGGAAGTCACCCGGTTCCAGTTGGGGATGAGAAGAGATCCATGGGGATCCTCTACAAACTTGTCGCAAGCGACCTCGAGAGCCTTTCGAAAGGTGCCCACGGCCAGATTCTCGGAGTGACGATCCAATTCCAATCCATTGATGGCTGCATCATCGTTGTAACGCCGAATCACATCCTCAGCTGAGCGCTGATAAGCCGTTGAGAGTGTCCTAAAGAAGGCCTCGCTCATGATCACTCCCTCGGTGGCCAGAGTTCTAAAGAGAGTATCGGCAATATCTACGGCCATTTTCATCAGGCCCCTGGCAGGATCCTGTGGGGAAAGCTCCTGGTGCTTGTGCTGGTAGTTTTCAATCAGATCCACCTGGCAAATTCTCTTCAGGGAGCAGTTCCGATAAACCTCACAAAGAGTACCTATCTCCAGACCCCAGTCCCCTGGAATACGATTAGCTCGCGCCAGACCGGTGGTAATCGCGAATTCTCCCGCCAGTGGATAGCGGAAACTCTGCAGATAATCCAGAAGTTGGACATGCCCGGTTAACCGTGTCAAGGCTTCCAGAAGCGGCGTGACAAAGAGACGAGTCACGCGTCCATAAAGACGCCTCCCGTAGCGGGCATAGTATCCCTTGCAAAATTCATATCCCTGACTCTTGTTGGCAATGGGGTAGCAAAGCCTTGCCAGAAGCTCCCGATTGTAGGAGACGATGTCACAGTCATGCAAGGCAATAACTGCTGCTCTCTGTGTGGCCAGTACATATCCAAAGGCCAGCCAACTGCCCCGTCCCTTTCCCGGCTCACCGATGGACAACTCGTTGTCATCCAACTCCTGAATCAATCGTTGCAACTGAGGTCCATCGTGCCAGAGAATTCGTACATGCTGAGGAAGTTGCGCGAAGAATGAGGCGGAGGAACTGAACTCATTCAGATCCATCTGGTCCATGCTCAGCACGATCTGATCGATATAGGCCACTTTCTTGAGCTCTTCCACGATGATGGGAACTGCCTCACCTTCGAGTTCGGAATATAAACAGGGAAGAACCAGCGCGATGGGACGGCTTTTGACGTGCCTGATAAGCTCCTTCTCCAGGCCTTCGAGATCAACGCTTCCCAGTCGATGAAGCGTACTGATCAAGCCGGCCTGATGAAAGTCGCTCACGGCCTGATTTTATCACTTGAGACCCATTCGGACAAGAGGTTTATAATGATCCCGTGGAACTGAGGTCGGTACTCGAACAAATTCAGCGAAGTGCTCTTCGAGCCGTCGATCCAGAAGGTGCCGTGCTTCGGTTTTTGAGTCGAAAGGACAGTCTACTGCAAGTCGCAGACAAGACCTACTCTCTGGACCAGAGGCGGGTTTTTCTCATCGGCGCCGGTAAGGCCGGACTTCCCATGGCTCGCGCCGTAGAAGAGGTTCTGGGGGATCGATTGGAAGCGGGAATGGTGGTCGTGAAATACGGCCACGGTGGGACTCTGCGAAAGACCACCGTCCTTGAGGGAAATCATCCCGACCCGGATCAAGGAGGGTACCAGTCCACCCAACGTATTTTAGCCTTCCTCCAGGAAAACCTTCAGAAAAACGATCTTCTCTTGGTTGTTATCTCAGGAGG
>CBDUTA010000233.1:0-6059 GCA_965369785.1 uncultured bacterium | reverse complement strand
TGGGGGCCGGCCGCCGTGGAGTGGATATGGGACCCTCCGCCCTGCGAATCGGAGGTTTACAGCAGAAGCTGGAGGCCGTGAGCATCCCTGTAGAAGATGGGGGGAATGTTGAGGTCAAGATTGCAGAAGAGGCCGTTCGCGGTGAGAAGAGACAGATGTTTCTCCCGGAGATCGCTCAGGTCTGTAAGAGGGTGGCGGATCGGGTCGTGGACACTCTGGAGGAAAAGAAATTCCCTCTAGTTCTGGGGGGCGATCATTCCCTGGCCGCGGGTAGTATCGCCGGAACTTCTTCTTTTTATCGGAGACAAAATGAGAAGATTGGATTGATTTGGATTGACGCCCACACCGATATGAATACGCCTGAGAGCAGCCCTTCCGGGAACGTCCATGGAATGCCCTTAGCCGCTGTTTTAGGGCTGGAGCCCTGGGAATTGAGTGAAATTGAGGGTTTTTCACCCAAAGTGCTCGCTGGTAATACGACGATAATTGGCGCCCGCAGCATCGATTCTCGGGAAAAGTCCAACATCACGGAGGTGGGCTTGAGAGTGATCACCATGAAGGAACTGGACATGAGAGGCATGCGAGTCGCGATGGAAGAGGCTATCGAGAGGGCCACCGACGGCACTGGAGGATTTCATTGCAGCTTGGATCTGGACGTGGTGGATCCCCAGGTTGCCCCGGGAGTAGGAACTCCGGTACGTGGTGGCATGACTTACCGGGAGAGTCACCTGGCTATGGAGATTGTGGCCGATAGCTCCAAACTGTTGGCTCTCGACTGTGTGGAGCTCAATCCCGTTTTAGACAGTGAGAATACCACCGGGTTATTGGGAGTTGAGTTGATCTGTTCGGCCTTGGGGAAGAGGATTCTGTAACCCGGATTATGCAGAGGACGGGTGAGGAAGGAATCGGCATGAAGCATGTGGTGGTCCTGTGCGGTGGAAGATCGGCAGAACATGAAGTGTCTCTGATCTCCGCTCAATTTGTCCTGAAGCACCTGAACCAGGAAAAGTATCAGGTTTCAGTCCTGGCCATTGAAAAGGATGGGTCGCTTTATCGGCCGGAAGCCGCGTCCCTTAAACTGGGGTTGAACGCGAGTGGGCTGTGGAACTTTCCATCCGGCAAGCATTGGGTGAGTGTCTTGCTGGAGCTGAATCCGGGTCCCGACATTGTTTTCCCGGTATTGCACGGTCCTTTCGGGGAAGATGGGACGGTACAGGGAACGCTTGAGGTTTTGGATATTCCCTTTGTCGGTTCCGGTGTTTCGGCTTCGGCAGTAGCCATGAGCAAAATCTACAGCAAAGAAGTCTTGCGGGGTTCCGGTTTGCCCGTTCTTCCCGCCGCTTCCCTGATCCAAATGGAGTGGCATAAAGACGCCGAAGAGTCCCTGAATCGCATCGAGAAAGGGCTGGATTACCCGGTCTTTGTAAAACCGGACAATATGGGGTCTTCGGTTGGAATCAACAAGAGTCAAAATCGGGATGAGTTGACCGAACACATTGAAGTGGCCTTTCGTTATGACGACCGCATTTTGGTTGAACAGGGTATCGAGGCTCGGGAGATCGAGACTGCTGTTTTGGGGAACAGGGAGCCGGAAGTCTCCATGTCGGGAGAGATCATTCCCTCCAGGGAGTTTTACAGCTACCAGGCCAAATATCGAGACCAAGACAGCCAGATTGTGATTCCGGCTCCGCTGTCTGAGAGGCAGGCGCAACAGGTTCAGGAACTGGCCTTGAAAGCCTTCAGGGCCCTGCAGTTGGAGGGTATGGCTCGCGTCGATTTTCTCATGGATAAGGAGACGGGCAAGTTCTGGGTGAGCGAGGCCAATACCATTCCGGGGTTCACTGAAATCAGCATGTACCCTAAGCTGTGGGAGGTCTCCGGAGTGGGTTCTGCGGAGCTTTTAGACAAGCTGATTGACCTGGGTTTACAACGGCATCGCCGCCGAAGTCGCTTCTCAGTGGACAGCTGATTCATTAGCGAATAATCACTTGATCGCCGGGACCAGATAGAATAAACTTGTTCTAGTAAGGATGCGCTTCAGCCAACCGGTCCAGTTAGTTAAAAAAATCCATTTACAGGGGAGGTCAGTGTCTATGAATGACGTGGATGTCAAGGAGTATCTGATCCAAAACGACCAGGAATTTCGTCAACTGGTGCAGCGGCACCGGAGCTATGAAAGTAAACTGGAGGAACTTAACAATAGATCTTTTCTCAACGAAGACGACAAATTCGAAGAAACCATCATCAAGAAGAAGAAGTTGGCCTTAAAGGATCAGATGCAGGTACGGATCCACAATTATCAAGCTGCACATGTCCGGGGCTAGAGACCATTGATTGGAGTTGATTTGTAGTCCACTGGCAAGGCTTTAACTCGCCTTGCAGCGGGCTTTTTTCTTTCTTATCCTCCCCTTCCTCACACCATGGCCAGGGACGCATATCTTTTTCTCATTCCTCTACTATCCCTGCTGCTCCTCTTTTTCTGGGCGGAATACATCGGTGTAGCTATAATCCTTCTTTTCCTGTCCGGGTTTGTTGCTTATTTCTTTAGAGATCCGGAAAGGGTGATTCCTGAGGATTCCAGGGCGATCGTGAGTCCAGCCGATGGAAAGGTCATTCGCCTGGATCGGGAAGGTGAAGGATGGATCCTGAGTATTTTTCTCTCCCTCTTTGATGTTCACATCAACCGTGCGCCCATCGGGGGAACCCTGGTCCAACGGGATTATCGGCCCGGAAAGTTCAGGGTGGCGTACGACGAACGAGCTTCAGTGGAGAACGAGCAGTTGACGATCACCATTGCCGGCGAGCGGAAACTGACTTTTACCCTGGTTGCGGGGATGATCGCCCGGCGCATCCGAGTCTGGTCCAGCGAAGGCTCACAGGTCCAGAAAGGTGATAGAATAGGACTGATCCGATTCGGGAGTCGAGTGGATATTATATTACCTCCCGAATGTAAGGTCGTCGTCGGCAAGGGCGATCGAGTTTACGGCGGATCGAGCGTCATCGCCTACTGGAAGGCAGACTCGTGATCGGAAGAGAAGGAAATTATCTGGGGAGAGCCAGGCAGGCGGTGAAGCGGCCCCGAAAACTACGCCGCAGTATTTATCTCCTACCCACGGCCTTCACCGTCGGCAACATCTTCGCAGGATTCTTTGCGATTACCGCCACTTTAAACGGTGATTATCAAGCTGCAGCCGTCGCCATCGGCATTGCCGTCGTTTTGGACTGCCTGGACGGACGAGTGGCCAGGCTGGCCAATGTGACCAGCGATTTTGGTTCACAGTTGGATTCCCTGGCCGACGTGATCAGCTTTGGGATTGCTCCCGCTGTCCTCATCTATTCCTGGGGGTTGGGCGAGTTGGGCAATTTCGCGCGTTTTTCCGCCTTCGTCTATCTCATCTGTGGGGCCATGCGTCTGGCCCGTTACAATAGCCAGTTGAAGGATCTAAAACATTTTGCCGGACTTCCCATTCCCGGTGGCGCCGGCTTTTTAGCGGCCACCGTTCACATTTTCGTCGAACCGTTCGACTCGCCTTTGTTTACCTTCTATTTAGTGGCAGTCGTCTATCTGCTTTCCTTTCTCATGATCAGCGCCATCCGTTATCCTTCCTTGTCCCAGCTGAACCTGGGACGAGGGAAATCTCACCTGAATGTGTTGCTGATTGCGTTGCTTGTGGCTGGAGTGGCGTGGTATTCCCAGGAAGTCTTGATGGTCCTGGCGACGCTTTATGTTTCCACCGGATTGTTCTCCCGGGCCCACCAGTTTGTGAGGTACCGTCTGCACTCCGACGAACTCACTCCCAAAGAGTCCCCTATCGATTAGACCTCTTGAATCGGTGACACGCACGTATATCCCGAAATTGGCCCTATAAATCAAGGAGTTAAGAGGAGTCTGGCACCGAATGAACCCTAGCTCGGCAAGCCGAGGATGTAGGACTTGGAGCTTTACGAAATCGGGAGCTGCCGGGGTCAGCGCTATCGGTACCAGACTCCTCGTAACTTGTTGATTTATAAGATTTCTTTTGGCAATTACGTGCGTGTCACCGATTCTACTGGGAAAAGGAATCCCACTGCCGAATGTGTCCTGGCGTTTCTTGATGTCGCCGGGATTAATGCCAGATGCGGAAATGCGGATACGTACCTCGCCCTGCCCAGGTTGTGGATCAGGAATCTCCCCCACAACCATCACTTCTTGTGCGGGGCCCTGTCTTTCGTACCAAGCCGCTTTCACCTCAACCCTCCGTTCTCCTCCAACTTCTACCACATCCGTTCCCTCAAGCCGCAGGTAAAATTCACCTCTATTTGCTACAGTAGCCATCATGCGGACTCAAGTGGATGTGACCAGCAAATCGGTTCGAGATCTGCTCGAACGAAGTGAAGAGCACCACCTCGCCGATGTTCTGGGCAATCTGCGTCCGGGTGATATTTCCAGCATTATGATGGAATTAAATGAGAAAGAGCAAAGCTCTGTCTTTTCCATTCTGGTGCAGCACGACCGGCGGTTGGCGGCTGAAACTCTCAAGGTCCTCGGAGTGGAACCGGGTCTGGATCTTTTGAATCAAATCTCCAGCGAGGAGATCAGCAAGGTCCTCCAGGAATTGGAAACCGATTCAGCCACCGTCTTCGTTTCGGCCCTACCCGAAGAGAACGCCCAGGAAGTTCTGGAGCAAATGGACGTGGAGGAGTCCGCGGAAGTTCAACACCTCCTCCAATATGAAGAGGACACTGCCGGGCGCATCATGACGCCCAGTGTGTTTGCTCTTTTTGAGGACCTCTCCGTCAGCGAAGCCATCCATACCATTCAGACCGCCAAGGAGCTGGAGGTCATTTTTTACCTGTACGTTGTCGATGAGCGCAATCACCTGGTCGGCGTGGTTTCGGTGCGTGAGCTTCTGATTGCTCTACCCAGCACGCCTCTCAAGAAGATCATGACCACCGATGTCATTTCCGTGACCACCGACACAGATCAGGAAGAGGTGGCCCGTGAGGTGGCTCTCTACGATCTGCTGGCCATTCCGGTGGTGGATCAAGAGAACAAGCTGGTGGGAGTCGTTACGGTGGATGACGTCATCGACGTCATCAAGGAGGAAGCGACAGAAGATATCTTCTATCTGGCCGGTGTTGAGGGCCATGATCACATCCATACTCCGCCTTTGACCTCTGTGAGGAGACGGCTTCCCTGGCTGGTAGTGAACCTGGCGACCGCGCTGTTGGCGGCCACGATTGTGGCTTTCTATGAACCAACCATTGCCCAGTTTTCCTTTCTGGCCGTGTTTTTGCCCGTGGTTGCCGGTATGGGTGGTAACTCCGGAACCCAAACCTTGACGGTGATTGTACGAGGGTTGGCTTTGGGAGAAATCAGTTGGGAAAGTGGTAAGTCGATCCTCTCGAAAGAGATTGTGGTGGGTCTGAACAACGGTATTATTACCGGCATTTTGGCCGGCCTTGTGGCCTACCTGTGGAAGGGCAGTTATGTGCTGGGAGTGGTCCTTGGTGGAGCCATGATTATTAATGTGGCCCTAGCCGGGGTGGTGGCGACTCTGATCCCGCTGATCTTAAAAAGGATGAATGTCGATCCTGCTATCGCTTCCGGTATTTTCGTGACCACTTTTACCGATGCAGTGGGATTTCTCTCTTTTTTGGGACTGGCTACCTTGTTCCTCGAATATCTTCCCGTCTCATGAGTGGGTACCAGTCCGACGCTTTGACCCTTCGGACTTATCCTTATTCCGAATCCCATAAGATCGCTGTTTTCCTCACCCGGAACTTTGGAAAGATTCGAGGGGTTGCCTATGGAGCTCAAAAAGCAAAAGGCAAGTTCAGCGGCGCTCTGGAGCCCTTGACCCACGTGCGATTGACCTTTTCCCGAAAAGAAAATCAGGAATTAGTGTCGATTAAAGATTGTGATATTTTGCAGGTATTTACAGCCTATCAGTTGAGTTTGGCAGTGAATCTTCACTTTAGCTATTTTGCCGAGCTGCTGGTGGAATTCTCAAAAGAGGAGGAAGAGAGCGAATTACTCTTTCGTCTGAGCCTGGCCGTTCTGGAAGCTACTCAGAAGG
>CBDUTA010000232.1:0-6068 GCA_965369785.1 uncultured bacterium | reverse complement strand
CTGAGCCCCAACGGGTTTGCCTGCAGGCTAAAGCCTGCGGCTCTGGCAGAGTAGCCAGGAACATCTCGGACTTTGGGTTAACGAGGGACTACAGAGCCGTGGGCTTTAGCTCCACGGGCCTCTTTTGGATTGCCTCGAGTAGAGCAGTGAGTCAGGGTAGAATCAGGCTGTCTTTGGAGGCCGCTGTGGATGAAATATCGGGGTGATTCTTCTTAATGAATCCCAGGTAGCTTCCTCGCTCGGAGGCCTTCTCGAGATGATAACCGATATCCTGCTCCATAACCTCCAGGCAGTCCAACAGATTCGTCGTCTTCAGGATCGGAAAATCGCCGTCTTGCTGGGTTCTGATCTTTTCCAGAGAAGCTCGTAACTCGCGAACCAAAGCTTGTACCAGTGGATTGGCGGAACTGTGTTCATAAATCACACCTTTTTGCTCGGTCCGATAGGTTTCCTTCAACAGGCCGACGGCTTGCAGAATATGCTGATCGGTCAGGGTTTGCAGATCAGCGGCATAACCGATGATCGTCCTTTCGACTTCACCAAAAAGAGGCCCTAAATACTGGCCCGTCTCGTAAAGCTTTCGTCGCCGTAGCGGATCTTTTTCCTGCTGCAGTTGAGCGCTGTACTTTTTGATCGATTGATAGGTGTGACCGGAGCTGAGATGAGCACAGTCGGATGGACAATCGATTTCAACCACCCGCTTCTCACCGCAACACTGGGTGCAGATGGAAGTGCTCTTAGCGGGACAGAATCGCTTTCCCTTTCTCTTTCCACACAGAATACATTTCATCTTCCTAACTCCGAGGGGTAGCCGGGATTATTCATAAACAAGGCCAGTATAGTCGATTTTTTTCAACCTGTTCTTAGGATATAATTCAGGCAGATGGAAAAGCGATTTTTCACGATCGAGGAAGCTCGCCAACTCCTCCCCTCTCTCAAGGAACTGATGGGCCAGGTCAGGGTGATCACCCATCGCCTGGAGGAATATAGAGAGGTGGTCCAGCAGCTGGCCGATTCAGCTTCCAGCAACACGGGAGGCCCGGAAGGAACCGCCTACCTGGAAATTGTGATATCCCTTCAGAGTTGTCTGACTCAGCTGGAAGAAACCGGGTGTGTTTTGAGAAGCCTCCAGGACGGACTCATCGATTTTCCCCACCTGAAAGAGGGACGTGAAATTTATCTCTGTTGGAAATATGGCGAAGAGGACATCCAGTTCTGGCACGAGGTGGATGAGGGTTTCTCCGGGCGGACTCCTCTTCTGGATTAACCCTATGAATGTCATCGTTGACTTTTGCCTGATTCCGATCGGGGTAGGTGTCAGCCTTTCTGACTATATTGCTGCCTGTGAGCAGATTCTCCAGGAAGAAGGACTGCAGGTCGAATTGCACGCCAACGGGACAAACATTGAGGGGGAATGGGACACCGTGATGAGGGCCATTAAAAAATGTCACCTTCGGATTCACGAAATGGGGGCCCCTCGAATTTCGACCAGTCTCAAGGTGGGAACCCGAACGGATCGACCACAAACATCAGCGGAAAAGGTTCGAAGTGTCGAAGAAAAAATGAGAAGAGGTCAACCTTGAGCAGACACTTCCGCACACTCCTTTGGATTCTTCTTGTCCTGCCCGCCTGGGCTGCTGGTGAAAACGAGACCAGGCTGGAAATTTCTCATCTGGCCCGATCCCTGCAGCCGGGAGAAGCTGTCCTCATTAGGGCTCAGAGTGCTGTGCCCCTGAGCAGCGTGCAGGTGAAAGCTTTTGGGAAAGCGTTCCTTTTTTTCCCCACCGAGGATGGCAGGGTGTGGCAGGGGCTGGTCGGCATCGATCTGGGAACCACCCCGGATGACTACTCGTTGAATCTCACGGGATCCACGGCTGCAGGATTCCCTGTAGAAGCCACCTATTCACTCCAGGTGCTCGATAAGGAATTTCCGACTCGCCGGCTCACGGTAGAGGAGAAATTCGTCAATCCTCCCCAGCAAGAGCTGGAGCGCATCCGCAGAGAATCCAAGAGAACCCGAGAGATTTTTGCCGCCCTCAATCCTGAGAAAATCTGGAGCAGCTCCTTTCAGTCACCGGTCCCGGGAGCGCCCACCAGTGGCTTTGGCAAGCGCAGTATCCTGAACGGGCAACCGCGGAGTCCCCATACGGGTACCGATTTTGATGCCGATGAGGGAACTCCCGTGAAATCTCCTAATACCGGGAAGGTGGTTCTGGTTTCTCCTCTCTACTATTCGGGGAACACGGTGATCCTGGACCATGGGCAGGGTCTCTATTCTTACTTCGCCCATCTTTCCCGCTTCGACGTGGAAGAAGGGGATCTGGTGTCTCCCGGAGAAGTGATCGGCTACGTGGGAGCCACGGGTCGGGTCACAGGCCCCCACCTACACTGGACGGTGCGCCTCAACGGAACCCGCATAGACCCTCTTTCCCTGATCGCCATCCTCTCGGATCAGGACCCCGAAAAATAGCCATCCCTACTCCTTGACAACTGTGGGTGTTGAGTTGAATAATAAGCAATAGAACCCATCCCCCTGGGGGGTGGGGTAGGAGGACCATGAGTCGAGACGTTACATCCGATATCTTAAAGCGATTAAAGAGCATTGAAGGACATGTGGGCGGCATCGCTCGCATGGTGGAAAGTGACCAGTACTGCGTGGATATCCTGAACCAGATCGTGGCCGTACAACGGGCCCTGGACAAAGTGAACAGCCAGGTTCTGGACCGGCACCTGCACACTTGTGCCACCACCGCCATTCGAGGGGCCGATCCGGATGAACGGGAGCGGGTCATTGGAGAGATTCTGGACGTCTTCAAGAGGGCGAGACACTAGAAAGAGAGAAAAAGAGAGAAGGGAGAATGAGACATGGAAACCAAGACTTTCCGGGTGCCCAACATTTCTTGTGATCACTGCGTGAGCACCATTCGCCGGGAATTGAGTGAACTTGAGGGCGTCACTTCAGTTCAGGCCGACCCTCAAACCCAGGGAGTCACTGTCGAGTGGGATGAAACCGCCCTGAGTTGGGCGCAAGTTCGTCATTTGCTGGAGGAGATCGATTTTCCGCCGGAGGATCAGTCAACCGTCCCATGAAGTCCGCCCAGGCAATAGTTGATCAGAAACAGATCACTTTACCCATCACCGGGATGACCTGTGCCAACTGTGCCGCCACCATCCAGCGAACTCTGGAGAAGAAGGTAGCAGGAGTGGTCGGGGCGACGGTCAATTTTGCCACCGAGAAGGCTCGGGTCGAGTACGACCCCGCCCGGGTGAGCCGGCGAGACCTGGTGGAAGCGATTGAAAAGATTGGCTACTCCGTGACAGAGAGTGGACCGGATGGGCTGGAAGACACAGAACGAGCTGCCCGCCAGTCTGAGATTCAGGCCCAGACATACAAGTTCTGGATCGGCTTGGCCTTCTCCCTGCCGTTGTTTTTGCTGAGCATGACCCGCGACTTTGGGTTGCTGGGACCCTGGGCTGATGCTTCCTGGGTGAATGGGCTGATGCTGGCTCTGGCCACACCGGTGCAATTTTACGTGGGTTGGGACTACTACGTCGGTGCTTTTAAAGCTCTTCGCAACCGCTCAGCCAACATGGATGTGTTGATCGCGATGGGCTCTTCAGCCGCCTACTTTTACAGCATCCCGGTCACCGTTGCCCTGATCCTGGGCAGTTCCGCTCTGGGAACCCATGTGTACTATGAAACGGCTGCCGTCATTATCACCTTGATCAAATTGGGAAAACTGTTGGAGGTTCAGGCTAAAGGCAAGACCAGTGCGGCTATCAAAAAACTCATGGGTCTGAGCCCCAAGACGGCCCGAGTGTTGAGAGACCATCAGGAAATTGACATTCCTATTTCCGAAGTAGCCGTAGGGGACATTGTGGTGGTCCGGCCGGGAGAAAAGATTCCCGTGGATGGCATCGTCATCGAAGGACGATCCGGAGTAGACGAGAGTATGATGACGGGGGAGAGTCTACCCCTCACCAAGCAGACAGGGGATGAGGTCATCGGCGGTTCCATCAACAAGCAGGGAAGACTCAAATTTGAGGCCAAAAGGGTAGGAGCCGAAACGGCCCTGGCACAGATTATCCGCCTGGTGGAAGAGGCTCAAGGAAGCCGGGCGCCCATTCAGCGCCTTGCCGATCAGGTGGCCGGTGTCTTTGTGCCCATCGTGCTTCTTATTGCCCTGGTCACCTTCCTGATCTGGTGGGTGGTCGTGGACCTGGGCCTGACCGCTGCCATGATTCGGATGGTGGCTGTGCTGGTGATCGCCTGTCCCTGCGCTCTGGGACTGGCCACGCCAACGGCCATTATGGTGGCCACAGGTCGGGGAGCCCAACAGGGCATTCTCTTTAAAAACAGTCAGGCCCTGGAGCAGGCTCATTCGCTCGAGGTGGTCGTACTGGACAAGACTGGAACTCTTACATTGGGAGAACCCTCGGTCACCGATATTTGGGTCAAAGACCGTAAGCTGAAAGATGGGGCGGACACGGCTGTTTCCGATTCCTCAGACGCTTCAAACCGGTTGCTTTACCTGGCCGCTTCGGTGGAGGCGGGAAGCGAACATCCCCTGGGAGAAGCGATTGTCCGGGCCGCTCAGGAACGCGAACTGCAGTTGGCCCAACCCGAAGAATTTGAAGCTCAGACGGGCCAGGGAGTGATCGCTCGTGTTGAAGGACGCCGCGTGGTCCTGGGCAATAGCAAGATGATGAAGGAAGGCTCGGTTCCACTCAAGGCGCTTGAGACTGAAGCGGAGCGCCTGCAATCGGAAGCAAAAACCGTTGTCTGGGTTGCGGTTGACGGTGAAGCTGTGGGTCTCATAGGCATTGCCGATACCTTGAAACCAGGTTCAAAGGAGGCGGTTCATCAGATGCACCAACTGGGCTTGACGGTGGTGATGATGACAGGAGACAACGCCGCCACGGCCTCCAAGATTGCTGAGCAAGTAGGAATCGATCGGGTCTTGTCCGAGGTGCTTCCTGGAGAAAAGGCGGCCCAGATCAAGAAGCTGCAAACCGAGAGCAGGGGATTGGTGGGGATGGTAGGAGACGGTATCAATGATGCTCCGGCTTTGGCTCAGGCCGACGTGGGAATCGCCATCGGTACGGGTACCGACGTGGCTATGGAAACGGCAGACGTGACTCTGATGCGAGGGGATCTTCGCTCTGTCCCCCAGGCCATAGCACTCAGTAAGGCCACTCTGCGGACCATCAAACAGAATCTCTTCTGGGCCTTCTTCTACAATGTGGTCCTCATTCCCGTGGCGGCGGGTGTCCTTTATCCTTTTGCAAGCTTGCCCGGAGCGCTTCGTTCTTTACATCCCATCCTGGCTGCTTTGGCCATGGCTTTTAGCAGCGTTACCGTCGTCACCAACAGTCTGCGCCTGAAACAGTAACAGGACTCCCGAAAACGTGGTTTAAGGGAGTCTGTATCGAAACCAGTTTTCCAAGAATGTATTGTAGCGGCCGCTACAATACGCTCTAGTTTTGAGACAGTCTTTACAAGCTACCGGCTGACCTCTACTCGATAGTCCGGCCTAGAAACTCTTAGACTTCTTCCTGCAAACGGGATTAGGATGGAGAATAAGTTTTAAAGAGTTCCATACAGAAATAGGAGGCGGCATGAATACTTATCGGTTTTTCAGAGGATACTTCATGGTTACCCTGGCCCTGTTCCCTTTCTTTCAGGGAACGGCCTCTTTGGCCCAGCAGTTGCCCCCCGAGGTGGCCCGGTGGGGTTATGCCGACACGATCTTTGTCAATGGCAAGGTGGTGAGCATGGACGATAAATCCGCTTCCACCCAGGTGGGAAGTATCTACCGGGCTATTGCGGTCAAGGGCGACCGGATCATGAAGCTGGGGAGCGATGCCGAGGTCAGACGGGTAGCGGGACCGGACTCCCGGGTGTTTGACCTGAAAGGACGAACCCTGCTTCCCGGCATCGTGGAACCCCACAGCCATATCTACGGGGGTGCCGTTCGATTTTTGGACCGGTTGGGCTTCACCTACCCTCCCCAAGGGATCATCGTGAGAGCCCAGGCCGACCTGGATTTGGAAAAAACCCAGGCCAT
>CBDUTA010000231.1:0-6131 GCA_965369785.1 uncultured bacterium | reverse complement strand
ATATAGTGCCAGTTGTTGAGCCAGAAGTTGTGGATTTCGAAGAAGAGCCATACCGGGGTCGAATAAAAAAAGACCCACAGGAATTCCCGCGGATGGTCTAACAGGAGGGACTTTTGCCCGCGTAGATGGTTCAGGCAGGATAAAAACACAATGTAGGTCCACCAGGCGAAGAGGTAGAAGTAAGTCGAGATGGGTTCGACTCCCCGCACCATCAAAAAAAAGGCAGAAAGGTGAAGGACAATCGCCACCACCAGAATAACAATCACGAGGCCCTTACTTTTCAAGGGCTCTCTTTCAACCGCTTGGCGATTTCAGGCAGGCTGGCCAGTACGACATCTCCCACAATTCGAAGATTCTCGGGGGACAGCTTGTCGAGGGTATCTTCCTGCTTATGCCAGTAGGCGTATTCCAGGTCGATGATGTCGACAACGGGTATCCCTTCCTGAGCAAAGGGAAGATGATCATCCTGGGCACCCGTGTAGCCCCTTGACTGGAAGATGTCTCCATAACCCATTTCCGCTCCCTGGTCCCAGATGATCTGGTTCAGCCAGTGAATGGAATTGATATCCTTGCGAAGAACCAGGTCCTTTTCACCCACCATATCCAGCAGGATGAGGGCGGAGATTTTGCGCAATTGATCCCGGCCCTTGAGCATACGGACAAATTCACGGCTGCCGTAGATGCTGTCGGCGCTGGTCCAGTCGAGAAAGGCCTCTTCTCCATCGAAAAAGACGAACCACAGCGAGTAGTCGGTTGGATTCTCCTGTCTCAGCAGCCGGGCCAATTCCAGCAGTAACCCACTGCTTGATCCGCCGTCGTTGGCACCGAGGAAGGGAAACTTCACAAAGTACTTGCTGTCGTAATGGCTGGCCAGAATGATGACGGAGTCCTCTTTTCCCTCAACCACTCCCCAGATGTTGGTCATCTCCCGCCGACCCAGAGGGGTCACGGGATAAAAAGTATGAGTACGAACCTCCAGCCCGTGAGCTTGGAGCTGTTCTGAGATGTAGTTGCCGACTTCCTTTTGGGCTTCGCTGCCGGGAGGATGGGGACCGTAACTGATGATCTTTTCCACATGGCGCATCACCTGTTCAGCGTCCACACGACCTGTTTGTGCGGCGGTGTCCAGACAGGAGAAACTGAATAGAATCAGGAGAGCGGCAACGAGGGCGACGCTCACTTTCACCGAAATTGAAAAGTCCATATCGCTGTGTTACATTCTTGTAAATCAGACTATATCCTAGGAAGGGGCCTTTATGAAGGTATTTGACAGCGAGAACATTCGTAATGTCGCTCTGGTGGGTCATGGGGATGCAGGGAAGACTTCGCTGGCCAGTGCTCTGCTCTATTCGGCCGGAGCCGAGAATCGTCTGGGCCGTGTCGAAGAGGGGAACACCGTCACCGACTTCGACGAAGATGAGATTGAGCGCAGAATTACCATCAGTACTGCCTTGGCCCGTCTGGAATGGAATGGAACCAAGGTCAATATTCTGGATACCCCCGGCTATCGGACCTTTATTCTGGATACCAAAGCCTCGATGGTCGGTGCCGAAACGATTGTGGTGGTGGTGGATGCTGTCCCCGGGGTGGAGGTTCAAACGGAGCTCGTCTGGTCTTATGCCGAAGGATTCAAACTTCCCAGGGTTGTGGTGTTGAATAAGCTGGATCGAGACCGGGCCAGTTTCGATCGAAGTCTGGAGGCTCTTCAAACTGCTTTCGGACGTTCGGTCGTTCCCGTACAGCTCCCCATAGGAGAAGAGCAAGACTTCAAAGGGATTGTCGATTTGATCCGGAACAAGGCCTACCTCTACGGTGCCGGCGGCAAAGGAGATTTCAAAGAAGAGGCGGTTCCGGAGGACCTTCAGTCCGATGCCAAGCAATTTCGTGACAAGCTTATCGAAGTGATTGCAGAAAACGATGATGAGCTCATGGAAAAATTCTTCGAAAACGGAACGCTGTCGGAGGCCGAACTGCTGTCGGGACTGCGAAAGGGTGTCCAGTCCCAGGGCGTTTTCCCCGTGTTTTGTACTTCCGCCACGGGTAATATCGGTGTGAAGCAACTGCTGGATTGGATCGTGGACCTCTTTCCCAATCCACTGGAGTGCGGGCCCATTCCTCTAATTGATTCCAAGAGCAAGGAGGAAACGGAATTCCAGGTGAGCAAGGAGGGACCGACGGCGGCCTTTGTGCTCAAGACGCTGGCCGATCCTTTTACGGGTCGAATCAATCTGATGAAGGTTCTTTCCGGAAGCGTGAAGTCGGATTCAACCTTGAAAAATTTTTCCACCAACCAGGATGAGCGCCTGGGTACTCTCCAGCTCATGCATGGTAAGGCTCACGAGGGGATCCCGGAGGCCCGTACCGGGGACATCTTCGCTGTCATCAAGCTCAAGGGAACCAACACAGGAGATACTCTGGCCGAGAGCTCTTTTGAAGGCACTTTTAAGAAAGTAGAGATCCCCGAGCCTGCCATCAGCTATGCCATTGAGCCGAAGTCTCGGGGCGACGAGGAGAAGGTGGGGCATGCCATCGGGCGGCTGCTGGAAGAGGATCCCGCCCTTCGTTTCCGGAGAGCGTACCGAACCCGGGAGTTTCTGCTCTCAGGAAGTGGTCAGCTTCATGTCGAGATCGCGGTGGGCAAGCTGAAGAAGAAATTCGGGGTTGAAGTGGTCCTGAAGACGCCCAAGGTTCCCTATCGAGAGACCGTCACCGGTAGGGCGGATGTTCAGGGAAAGCACAAGAAACAAACGGGCGGCCACGGCCAGTATGGAGATTGCAGGATCAAGCTTGAGCCTCAGGGGAGGGATGAGGGTTTCGAGTTCGTCAATGAGATCTTTGGTGGTGCTATTCCTCGCAATTACATCCCGGCCGTTGAAAAGGGAATCATGGAATCCGCTGAAAAGGGCTTTATCGCGGGATATCCGGTGGTGGATTTCAAAGTGACTCTATATGACGGAAGCTACCACAATGTCGACTCTTCCGACATGGCCTTCAAGGTCGCCGGATCGCTGGCCTTTAAAAAGGCCATGGAGAAGGCTCATCCGGTGCTGCTGGAGCCCATCATGGACGTTGAGATTTACTCTCCTGAGGAGAACGCGGGTGACCTGATGGGTGATCTTAACGGCCGACGCGGCCGCATCCAGGGAATGGATGTCAAAGGGACGACCCAGGTGATTCGGGCTCAAGTTCCTATGGCTGAGATGCTCAACTATGCGCCTACTCTCACCTCGATGACGGGGGGGCGAGGGAGTTTCCACATGGAGCAGTCTCACTACGATATTGTTCCTACTCAGCTGATGGAGCGCATCATCGCTGAGGCCCAGCAGGAAAGGGAAGCGAGTCACTAAACTCGTGCTGTTGTGCTGTAGAGAGAAGAAAGAGAAGGCACGAAAGCACGTAACGCCATGTTTCCACGTCTCCTCGATCTAGGTCCCATTACCCTGCATAGTTACGGCTTGCTGCTGGCCACCTCCTATCTAGTGGCTATCACCGTAGCCGCACGTTTGGCTGCCACCGATAATGTGCCCGCCCATCGGATCTGGGATATTGGGTTTATCAGTATTCTCTCCGCATTGATCGGGGCCAAGGTGCTTCTGATCTTGACCGACCTTGGAGGTTACCTTGCAAGACCTTCACGCCTGATTTCCCTGGAATTCTGGCAGGCTGGTGGCGTCTTTTACGGCGGATTCATAGGAGCCGTCATCGGCTGTGCCCTATACCTCTGGAAAACCCCCGATCTGAAGTTCTGGAGCATTGCCGATATCGCGGCTCCGGCCATCGCCCTCGGACAATCGATTGGACGAGTGGGCTGTTTTGCAGCAGGCTGTGACTATGGTAAGCCGGCCGATTTGCCCTGGGCTGTAACCTTTACCAGCGAATATGCCCACGAGTATATTGGAGTCCCGCTCCACGTTGCCCTGCATCCAAGCCAGTTGTACGAATCCGGCACCTCCTTCCTGATTTTCTTGCTCCTGTTCTGGATTTACAGGAAGAAGCGTTTCAGCGGCCAGGTCTTTTGCTCCTATCTGGTGTTTTATGGAATCGCTCGTTTCTTACTGGAATATTTCCGAGGAGACGTGGGAAGGGGATTTGTCTTCGGGGGGTTACTCTCCACATCTCAAGTCATCAGTCTGTTAATCGTACCGGCCGGCATTCTGGGCTATCTCTATTTTCGCAAACGTCGGGATTATGCATAAAGTGTCTGCTGTGGCACTTCGTCACCAAAACCTATGCATAATTCCGGCTAGCCATGTCTGAGAGCTGGGTCGTTACCGTCAGCGCCGAGGAAGCTCATCAAAGGCTGGACCTCTTCCTGTCCCGAAAACTTGAGCAATTCAGTCGCAGTGCCTTTCAGCGGTGGATCGAGTCGGGTCATGTGACCGTTCAGGGGGAGAGGTGCAAGGCCCATTATCAGGTCAAGGCAGGCGAGGAAATTCAGATCACTCTTCCTCCTCAGGAGCCTCTCGAACTGGTTCCCGAGCCCATTCCTGTGCAGATCGTTTACGAGGACGATGTCCTTCTGGTGGTGGACAAGGCCGCAGGAATGGTGGTTCATCCTGGAGCGGGAAATAGGACGGGTACTCTGGCCAACGCGCTCGTTCATCATTTTCAGGTCATCAGCCGGGCAGGGACGATCCGTCCCGGAATCGTTCATCGGTTGGATAAGGACACATCAGGGTTGATGGTGGTGGCCAAGAATGATCAGGCCCACGAATTTCTGGCAGACCAATTCAAGGCACGGGAGGTGGAAAAGCGCTATCTGGCTTTGGTTCATGGGCACCTCGAGGAGAAAGAGGGAACTGTGGACGTTCCCCTGGGCCGCGATCCTCGAGCACGTACTCGAATGTCGACCCGGGCTCGACGCAGCCGCAGCGCCCTTACCCGCTATCAGGTGATCCGCTATTACACGAATTTCACCTATGTTCAGGTCTCTCCTCTCACCGGGCGGACCCATCAAATACGGGTCCATTTTCAGCATCTTGGGCACCCCGTTGTGGGGGATGAGACTTATGGCAAGAAGGCGTCCAGCAATTTGAAAGATCCGGCCCAGGCCCAGGCTGTACGCAATTTGGAAAGGCACTTCCTGCATGCCGCCTTTCTGGCTTTTCTTCATCCGGAGAGTAAAGAAAGGGTTTCCTTCGAGAGAACTCTGCCTGAAGAGCTTGCCCAGTTCCTGTCCGCTCTGGGATAATGGAGGCACCATGACAAACCGTACTTGGAAATGGCTGGTAATTGTTTTGCCGCTCTCTCTTTTTCTTACAGAAACTCCAGCACAGAGGGATGAGAGCGATGAAGAGAGGCAAGCTCCCTTTAGAGTTGAAGTAGACGCGGTCAACGTCCTGGCAACGATTCACTACAAGGACACACGCAGGTTTGTCACCGATCTGACCAAGGAAGACTTCGAAATCTATGAGGATAACGTCCGGCAGGACATTACCAACTTCGCCCAGCAGATTAACCTTCCCTTGACCATCGCCCTTTGCATGGACACCAGTTCCAGCGTCAGACTCAAACTGGCCTTTGAAAAAGACACAGCCATCGACTTTCTCTACGCCGTCATGCGGCCCATCGACAAGGCTCTACTGGTGGAATTCGACACCGGAGTGACCCTGGTTCATGACTTCACCTCCAATCCGAACGATCTGGTCCGCGAGATCAAGCTGCTGAGAGCCGGGGGCGGGACCTCTCTTTATGATGCCGTTTACCTAGTGGCGGAACAGAAGATGTTGCAGGAGGAGGGACGAAAGACGGTGGTCATTCTCTCTGATGGAGCCGATCTCACCAGCAAGCACACCTTTGAGGAGATGCTTCGCATGGCCTACCAGGCGGAGATCACCGTTTATGCTATCAGCACGACGCGTTTTGGCGCCGACATCGACCATGAGGGAGACAATGCCCTTCGTCAGTTAACGGAGAGTACCGGAGGCAGGGCCTTCTTCCCCTATTCGGCCGAACAGCTCGCCTCCGCCTTTCAGGAGGTGGACCAGGAGCTGCGCAGTCAATACAACCTGACCTACGTTCCCAGCAATAAGAAACGAGATGGTTCTTTCCGTAAGATCAAGGTGAAGGTGGACCAGGAGGGCGTGAGACTCCGCCATCGTCAGGGCTATTTCGCTCCGGACGTAGCCAGC
>CBDUTA010000230.1:0-6133 GCA_965369785.1 uncultured bacterium | reverse complement strand
CTGCTAAAAAGACCCTTCTTTTGGTGAAGCGGTCACTGATCCATCCAGAGATCGGGCTTCCAACAACCGCCGCTACCCCGGCCGTTAGAAAAAGCCAGGAAATCTGAAGAGGTGAAAGTCCAAAGTTCTGATCCAGATAATCGGGAATAAAGGTCAAAACAGCCAGAGTAGCTCCAGAAACACCAAAGGAAACAGCTACAGCCGCCCCCGTCTCACGCTGCAGGATGAGGCGAGGATAAACACTCCATCGTACGCCGGTCGATCGGACCGAAGAGAACCGATCCCCAGGAAAGAAAAGAAGCGTACAAACGAGTAAAAGCACGGCCATCAGTGACGAACCCAAAAAGATGGCTCTCCAGTTCCAAACCTGAGCCACCCACGCTGCCAGGGGTACCCCCAGAATCAAAGCCGCGAAGTAAGAGCTCAGAACTACCCCCATAATGCGCCCTCGACGCTCATAGGGAAAAAAGTCTCCTACAAAACTGGCCGTGCAGGTAGAGAGCAAACCGGCCGTTAGCCCGGTCATCGTCCTGAACCAGAATAATTGAGTAAATCCTTGAGATAAATATGTGCAAATAGCTATTAATAAGAAAAATATCAGTCCTAAACGAAGGAAGATAATTCTCCCAAATCGATCCGACAACGGGCCCAGGATCAGACTGAACAGAGCCGCTGCCAGAGCATAGCTACTGAAGAGCCAACCCAGGCTCTGGACGGAAACACCGAATTCGCGGCCCAGGGTGGGGAGCAGCGGAATCAAAAGCTGATTGTCGGCCGTGGCCAAGAACAACACCCCGAAAAGGGTGACAATGATCATTCTAGGCCGTTGAGGATGAGACATAGACAGGTTCCAGGTGAGCGCGCTTCGCGATCGTTCCAGGTTTCAAGTTTCAGGTTCCAAGACTTTAGAGAACCTATCTTAATTCCGGATTCTGACTTATCCCTTTAGTCACCTTGGTTCTCTCGCCTAGAACTTGGAATTTGAAACTTGGAACTTACTTTCGCATCAGAGGGGCGAATATAATTGGCCTTGAGTTCCTGCGCGGACTGGGTTTTGGTCTCCTTGAAACGCTGATAAGCAATCTGGCACAGCGTTTCAAGCACCCGGTTATCGGTTTCCAGCACCCGCGCTTCAGGATGGACAGCCACGATGCTCTCCTTGTAAAGATGTGCGCCATCACCCACAAACAAACACTCCTGTCCGGGTATCTCCTTGAGCCATTGTGCGGGAGAGATCACTTGCTCCCTTTGTTCCACCTCAATCTGGGATCCGTTGAACTTAAAAATTGCTCCGTAGATCTGATCCCGACGGGCATCGATCACGGGTGCCACCCGAGAATGAGCCCAGCGAAAACGAAAGGCGAGTGCCTCGAGTGTCGAAATACCGACAACGGGTTTGTTGAGCCCCTGGCAAAAGCCCTTCACGGTGGCTATCCCGATGCGCAGGCCGGTAAAGGAGCCTGGCCCATTGGCTACCGCAAAGCAGTCCATCTCTTCGATTTTGAGCTTATGTTGATCAAGCAAGAAGTCGACCAGGTAAAGTATTTTCTCTGCGTACTGAAGGGGCGCCTTCACCATGATTGAAGCGATCACTTCCCCGTTTCGGCTCAGGGCCGCCCCTCCACAGTTGGTGGCCGTATCAATGGACAGAATGTGAGTTGGTGTTGGCACGCTGCGCGCGCGCGTGCTTCTGTGCCTTCGTGCTTTCGTGCTTTCGTTAGATTGTCGTGACATCGTGCACCGGTGCTTGTGGCTTACAGTGTACGGGAAACACCACATCATCGGGAAGCTACGATTTGCGAGAGCACAGAGCAACGACTTCCGATTGCCGTGTTCTCTTCTATCCTTACTGTCGGGTACTGATGCCCGACAGCACGACTTCACGAAGGCACGTCGTCACGAAGTGACGTCCGGTCATACCCCCTTGCTAGAGTAGAGCAAAAGGCGGAGGAGAGGCTAGCCAAAATGGAAAATCTAAGTCCCATGATGCGCCAGTATCATGACATCAAGCGGGACCATCCCGGCATGCTGCTGTTCTTCCGCCTGGGTGATTTCTATGAGATGTTTTACGAAGATGCCATCTTAGCCAGCCGCGAGCTGGAGATCACCCTCACCTCCCGCAACCGCGACCGTAGGGGCGATCCCATCCCCATGTGCGGAGTGCCCCATCATGCAGTCAACAACTATCTGGCCCGGCTGGTCAGGAAGGGCCATAAGGTAGCCCTCTGTGAGCAAACCGAAGATCCGCGTCAGGTGAAAGGGATTGTGCGTCGCGAGGTCAAAAGAATTGTTACCCCGGGAACGACCATCGAGGAAGGCCTGCTGGATTCCAGAGAAAACAATTTCATCGCCGGTTTGGTGGAGACACAGGAGCGCGTGGGCGCTTCTTTTCTGGATCTCTCCACCGGAGAGTTCTTGCTGAGTGAGTTTTCAGGAACCCAAGCCTGGTCAGAGATGCAGCAAGAACTGGTGCATTTTCAGCCGCGGGAACTGATTCTTTCCGAAGAACACCAGGAGAAGCTTTCCGCTCAAGTCCCCGCTGATTTGCGAAATCGGACTGTCGAAACTTCTCAGTCTCAGTGGACCTTTAATCTGGATTACTGCAAGCGTATTCTGCTCGAGCATTTTCAGGTATCCACCCTGGATGGGTTCGGGCTCAACGGACATCGGGCGGCCATTTGTGCGGCGGGAGCTCTCCTGCACTATGTGAAGGAGACCCAAAAATCACAACTGACTCACATCACCCATCTGAATCTTCTTGAAACCAGCCGGCATCTAAAACTGGACGAATCCACGGTTCTGAATCTGGAGCTGGTCCAGGGTTTTGACGGAAACAAGCAATGGACTCTCCTGGCTGTTTTGGACCTGACGGAAACGGCCATGGGAGCACGCCTGTTGCGCAGCTGGATGCTGAGGCCAAGCCTGGAATTGCCCCGGATCAACGAGCGTTTGGATGCCATTGAAGAATTGTCGAAGTCGGTCGTCGAAATGGACCGTCTGAGCCAGGTCTTCAAATCCATTCAGGATTTGGAGCGACTCCTCTCCCGCATAACCATGGAAACGGCAAACGCTCGAGATTTGCTGGCTCTGAAAAATTCTCTGCAGCAACTGCCTCAAGTCTCTGAACGACTGAATGCTTATAGCAGTCGCTTGCTCTCTCCCCAGCTGGATCTCCTGCAGGATCTGGCTCAGCTGTTGGAAGAAGCCATTGCCGAAGATCCTCCCGTGAGCTTGAATGAAGGAGGTCTGATCCGGAACGGCTTCCGCTCAGAATTGGATGAGCTCCGTGAGATTACACGTTCAGGAAAGTCTTTCATTGCCCGTCTGGAATCCCAGGAGCGCGAGAAAACAGCTATTCCTTCCCTCAAAGTCAAATACAACAGGGTGTTTGGTTATTTCATTGAGATCACCAAAACTCATCTGGCTTCCGTCCCCGCTCACTATATCCGCAAACAGACACTGGTAGGATCCGAGCGTTATATTACCCCTGAATTGAAAGAGTACGAGGAAAAGGTTCTCACTGCCCAGGAGAAAATCTTCGAGCTTGAAAAAAACCTGTTTTTGGAGCTCCGCAAGCAGGTGGGTCAGCAAGCCCAACGTATTCAACAAACGGCTCAGACCATCGCCTGCATCGACTGTTTGTTGGCTCTTGCACAGGCGGCCAGGAAATACCATTACGTTCGACCCCATTTGGATGAGACCCAGGAGATGGCTATTCGGGGAGGACGCCATCCGGTTGTGGAGCTTCAAAACAGCGATCCCTTTGCTCCCAACGACCTGCTTTGTCAGGCCGATGGGGAGCAACTGCTGATTCTAACCGGACCCAATATGGGCGGAAAATCGACCTATCTTCGTCAAAATGCCCTCATCGTGATCATGGCTCAGATGGGCTCTTTCGTTCCGGCTGATGAGGCCCACATCGGCGTTGTCGACCGAATTTTCACTCGCGTGGGTGCCAGTGATAATCTGGCCCGGGGACGCTCCACTTTCATGGTGGAAATGATCGAAACAGCCACCATCCTGAATTCCGCTACTCCGCGGAGCTTCATTTTACTGGATGAGGTAGGACGCGGAACCGCCACCTTTGATGGACTATCCATTGCCTGGTCTGTAGCGGAGTATTTGCTCACTCAGGAGAAGCGAAAGGCTCGAACCTTATTCGCTACGCATTATCAGGAGTTGACCAAACTGGAAGACCTCTATGCAGGAGCAAAAAACTATTGCGTGAGAGTCCAGGAATCCGACCAGAAGATTGTTTTCTTTCACCGTGTAGCCCCGGGCGTAGCCAGCAAAAGTTACGGTATTGAAGTGGCGCGTCTGGCCGGCTTGCCCCAGGGGGTCATCGGCAGAGCTCGAGAAATTCTCTCACGCCTGGAGCGCAAGGAACTCAAGCTTTTGGGCCACTCTCACACCACCGCTGCCGCCGTAACCGATGAGCTGCAGAAGAAGCTGTTCTAGAAGAAGCTGACCTGCTAACAGGTACTCACTACGACGTTACACCAGCACAACAGTTACATTCCACCTCAATGGTGCTAACATCTAGCGAGTTCCGAGGGCAAGAGGGGAGCCTGTAGGTCCACCACGCTCAACCGCTAGTTTCCAAACACAGCCCATTAATGTGTGCCCCTACGTCACTAGAGAAGGAGGTCCTACCATGATCAGCCAGATTTTTTCTCATTATCAGCTTGGGGGAAAGTGCATCATCTTCCTCGTCGGTCTGCTTCTCATCTTGAGTCCTGCCCTAGCAGCCAAGGAGGAGCAATTGGAACTCCAATGGAACGAGCTCGGCCAGGCTGTCTCAGGAAGGAAGGTAATAGTGGCACTTACTGATGGGGAGATTATAGAAGGACAGATCCTTGACGTCGGCTCAGACGATCTGAGGATAGACGTAAAGGAAACGTCGAATCCTCAGGATTACCCCAAAGGCCTAAACTCAGTTCGGCGTTCTTTGGTATCGGTGGTTCGCTTGAAGGAAGTGCGCGGTAACTGGAGAGCGATTGGAACAGCCATCGGGTTGGGAGTGACTGTTCCCCTAGGTATTGGATTTGCCCAGTATGGTGCAAATGAAAGCAATCCTGAGCTGGGGGCTACTATTGCCGCTGTTCTTATAGGAGGCGGAGTAGCAGCTGGTTACTTTGGGGGACGAGCAGCCGACCGACGAGTGGTTGTCATCACGATTGTCCCCGATTAATTGAGCATCTCTATGGCAATTTCCCGAACGGGAAAGGAGGGAACCATGGCTATCAAAAGTCTTCCGCTATTCATTATGATTTCGTCTGGCTGGTTGAACGCCGCAGTCGTTCCTGGTCGGTGGGAGAAGGTCGATGGTCTTCAAGTGGGAACTCGGATCGTGGTGGAGATCAAGAGTGGCGACCGGCTGGAAGGGACATTTAAGGGATCGAGTCCCCAAGAGCTGATAGTAACTGACCCAGCTGGGAGTGATCGACAGGTGCCGAAAACGGCAGTCGCAAAGATCATGACTGCCGAGAAGGTCAAAGATAGTTTGAGCAACGGCATGCTTATTGGAATGGGGGTCGGTACGGGAGTCGCTGTTGGGGGCGTTGCCATTGCTGCCGGGCGATTAAGCGACCTAGAGGAGTGCACTGCATGTGCAATGGCCATTCTCGCCGGTTTCGCCGGTGGATGGGCCATGGGCGCTGCTATTGACGCCATCCACTACGGGCCGGAGGTGCTTTACCAGGCTCCTGAGTAAGGGAATTAGCTTGAAGCATCGCCTCCACTAGAGCACCCTGAGTGGGTGTGCCTGGGGTGCGGAAATGCTCCAGATTTGCCGAGATTTCCTACCCTGAAACCCTGTAACTATAGTGATTTCAACAGAATTAGCGTTGCAGGTTGTCAAGCGGCATTGAGCTTCTCAAACTGATTTCTCGATTTCAGGTGAGGTTCCATAGAAGCAGCCTGTTGTCCGTGGTCAGGGGGCAGGTCCTTCAGATCGTCAACTCCCCCCCCTGGCCTACGACGGTACTCAGTGATATCGTTCTCACTCTTAATGAATTTCATCCGCCACTACTGGCTTCTCATTATTCTCGCTCTTCCTTTTTTCGTCGCTCTGGATGACTCCTCGCTTTGGGACAGTAATGAAGCCTTCTATGCCCAGACCCCACGCGAAATG
>CBDUTA010000229.1:0-6137 GCA_965369785.1 uncultured bacterium | reverse complement strand
ATCTGCAAATGCTCCAGGCCCGCTTCGTTAAGAGACTGGATGCGCTTTCGAGACAACAAATAGCCGTTGGTGATCAGACCGGCGAGCATTCCTCGCCGTCGGATTTCAGCGATAATACTCTCCAACTCAGGATGCATCAGGGGCTCGCCCCCGCTAATGGTGATGATGGACGTGCCAAGTTCGGCTAATTGCCCGATCCGCCGAAACATGATTTCAGTATCGACGGGCTTCGAGACATCGTCATACTCATTGCAATAGGCGCAGGATAAATTACAACGGCGCATGGGGATGATATGCACCAACATGGGGTGGCCTTTGAACATTAAGGCCTTGGCAACCATCTTCCACTCGCGAATCGTTGTGCGAAATCGCTTCCACCTACGCATCGGAGTACCTCAAGAGGGTTACTAGACTTCGGGGGCTTTGAAAAATGAATAGTGCAGACAGAAAGAACTCCTCCCCCTTTTGACGATCCCGAAAATGTTATCAAGTGACCCTGTCGGAGTCAATGAGCCGCGCTAGCCGCGCCTTGCGCGGCTGTGCTTTCGTGCTGCCCGCGCTTCGCGCGGTGGTGCGTTCGTGAATTCGTGCTTTCGTAAATTCGTGCGCTTGAACAAATCCCTGGATCAGTCCATTTTGGGCCCGCAGGCTCAAGCCTGCGGCTCTGAAGGAGTCGATCAGGAGCAGTCAGAGCCGTGGGCTTTAGCCCACGGGCCCAGCCGGCCAGCGAAAGCACGGCGTCACGAAGTGACGAATACACCCGCGCGGAGCGCGCAGCACGAAAGCACGAATTCACGAAAGCACGACCGTCCGCCATGCTATAATTCGTCTCCCAGTGAGCGACCAGAGTGAGGACCAGGTAGACCACAAATCTCAGCAAAAAACTCAGCGGACGGTCAGCGTGGGGCTCATCCAGATGAGCTGCGGCGAGGATCCTGAAGAAAATTTCACCAGGAGCACTGAAAATATCCACACTGCTGCCTCCAAGGGGGCCCAGGTTATCTGTTTGCAGGAACTCTTCTGCTCTCGGTACTTTTGCCAGCAAGAGGATGTCGCCTTCTTCGATCTGGCCGAGCCGATCCCAGGACCCACCACCGACCGCCTCAGTCATCTGGCCCAGGAACTTCAAGTGGTGATCATCGCCTCAATCTTCGAAAAGCGTGCTCCAGGCCTGTATCACAATAGTGCCGTCACCTTCGATCCCACCGGACACCGGGTGGGCAAATATCGGAAAATGCACATACCCGACGATCCTTACTATTACGAAAAGTTCTATTTCACTCCAGGTGACCTCGGTTTTCAGAGTTGTTCAACTCCCTATGCGGAACTCGGTGTTCTGTTGTGTTGGGATCAGTGGTTTCCAGAAGCCGCAAGACTGACGGTCTTGAAAGGAGCCCAATTCCTTTTTTATCCAACTGCTATAGGCTGGTTGGAAGATGAAGTTGAGGAAACCAACCAGGCCCAGTATGAGGCCTGGGAGACCATACAGCGCGGACATGCAGTGGCCAATGGTGTATTTCTGGCCGCCGTCAATCGGGTGGGCCGGGAGGAGAAACTGACCTTCTGGGGACAGTCCTTTGTCTGCGATCCGTTTGGGCGTGTTCTGGCCAGAGCTTCGGCAGAGGAAGAGGAAGTCCTGGTGGTTGAGTGCAACCTCCGAGAAATCGAAGAAACCCGTCGCAATTGGCCTTTCCTGAGAGATCGTCGAATCGATGCATATCAGGAACTTGGTGCCTTGTTTCATGAATCAGATGAATAAACAGGTTCCAACTGCCCTCGGATACTGCATGCCCGCCGAATGGCATCCTCATGAATCCACCTGGCTGGCATGGCCCAAGAACCCTCTGACCTGGCCGGATCGAGTGGCTGAGGTGCGGGAACTCTACCTGCAGATCATGACCCTCCTGGCCTCTCAGGAGCGGGTCGACCTGCTGGTGGACGACCTGGACACGGCAGATGCCGTTGCCGGCAAACTGAGAGAAAGAAAGGCGGCTCTCGAGCAAATTGCTTTCCATCCCATCAATACAGCCGATTCCTGGATCCGCGACTATGGTCCAAATTTTCTCCTGCGTCGAACCCAGGACAAGGTTGAGCTGGCCTTTAACCATTGGAGGTTCAACGCCTGGGGCAACAAATATGAAGATCTCAAAAGAGATGAACTGATCCCCGCCCAGATTGAACCGATCCTCAAGGTCCCGCGGTTTGCTCCGAAACTCGTTTTGGAAGGAGGCTCCATCGAGGTCAACGGAGAGGGTATTTGTCTCACTACAGAGGAATGTCTGTTGAGTCCAAGTCGCAATCCCGGCAAGTCGAAGTCCGAAATCGAACAGTTTTTGAGGGACTATTTAGGAGTGCAACAGATTCTCTGGCTCCGGGGGGGGATTTCCGGGGATGATACCGATGGACATGTGGACAATATGGCCCGCTTTGTGAACCCCGGCACCATTGTGTGTGCCTTCGAAAACGATCCCTGTGAAGAGAACTACGAACTTTTGCAGGAGAATTACCAACGACTCCAGGCCGCCCGCGACAACCATGGGGCACTACTTGAGGTGATCCGCTTACCGATGCCGGGAAAGCTACACACAGAGCAAGGACGACTTCCTGCCAGCTACACTAACTTCTACATCGCCAACGGAATGGTTCTCTTCCCCACCTTTGCTCATGCCAACGACGCCCGTGCAGCGGACACCCTTCAGAAACTATTCTCCTCACGAAAGGTCATCGGAATGGACTGTCGATCAGCGCTGTGGGGACTGGGCACTCTGCACTGCCTGACCCAACAACAACCGGCTCTATCCCTCTTCTGATTGACGAATCTTCTCGACCTCCTTCTCCATTTCTCGATTGAGCCGCTGTTTATCCTCTGTCAAGCGCAACTGGAGCTTTTCCACCTCATCGAAGGCCCCAGACTGCAGTGCCTCTTTGATCTTCGACTGTGTGCTGATCTCCGACTCAGCCACACGGGCCTGGTATTTCTTCCGGACTTCACCAATGGCTGCCTTCTGATCTTCAGTCAACTTCTCTACAGCCATATCCTCCCGACCTTCCATTTTTTCGAGAGCAATTTCCCAGGCTGATTTCAATTCGTCAGACATCTTTTCTCCTTAGCCCGGCTGATTCATAGGGTCTCAAAAATGGAGCAACAGCTATCGCTATTCTTCGTAGATGGTATCGGCAAAGGTATGACCCGAGGGGATCATGGGGAGCACGTGTTCCGTATGAGGAACGATCACATCCAAAAGGTAGGGCGTCTTAGCAGCAAGCATCTCATCGAGAGCATCAGAAACTTCATCCCTGGTCGTGATGCGACGGGCGGGAACATCAAATCCCTTCGCGATGGCAACAAAATCCGGATAGATACCCTCTGGATCGCGGGGATTGCCGATGAAGGTGTGACCCCGATTACTGGCATAGAATCGGTCTTCCCATTGCACCACCATACCGAGATGCTGATTGTTCAAGATCACCGCCTTCACCGGTATATTTTCCACGCAGGCGGTAGCCAGTTCCTGGATGTTCATGACGAAACTGCCATCCCCGTCAATGTCAATGACCTCCCAGTCAGGACACCCCAACTTTGCGCCCAAAGCAGCGGGAAAACCAAATCCCATGGCTCCCAATCCCGCAGAGGTCAACATCGTTCGGGGATGGCAAAACTTAAAGTACTGGGCAGCCCACATTTGATGCTGCCCAACGCCCGTGGTGATGATGGCCTTCCCTTTAGTCTTTTCAGAGAGAAGTTCCAGCACGTACTGAGGCATGATTTGCTTTCCGTCATCCTGGTAGCGAAAGGGCTTTTCCGACTTAACACGGTCCAGTTCCTTCACCCACGGGGTATAGTCACTTGAACCCAAATCCATCTTGTTCAACTGTTGCAGCACATAGCCAACGTCACTGGTGACGGGAATGTGGGCGGGTTTGATTTTGTTGATCTCGGAAGCATCGATGTCCACGTGGACGATGGTTCCGTGTTTGGCGAATTCCGCAACCTTACCCGTGACCCGATCATCAAAGCGAACACCAAAGGCCAGGAGTAGATCCGCGTGATTGACCGCATAGTTGGCGTACACCGCGCCATGCATTCCCAACATGTCAAAACAGAGCGGATGATTGGAGGGGAAGACCCCCAAACCCAAAACCGTCATCACGACAGGGATCCCCGTCTTTTCCACAAACTTGAGAAGTTCCTCTGAAGCGTTGGCACAGATGGCACCGTTCCCCGCGTAAATGATGGGCTTCTGAGCCCCACGAATGGCTTCTGCTATCTGCTCCAGTTCCCTCTTACGTGCTTCAATGTGGGGACGATAACTCCTCATATGGATCTCAGTAGGCCACTCGGGAACGGTCGTGGCCTGCTGCACATCTTTCGGGATATCAATCAACACCGGGCCGGGCCGGCCCGTTGAAGCGATATGAAAGGCCTCTTTGATGATCTGAGGCAAATCCTCGATTCGCTGAACCAGATAGTTGTGTTTGGTAATGGGACGGCTGACCCCAACCACATCCGTCTCTTGAAAGGCATCCTTACCGATCAGAGCTTGCGGAACCTGGCCTGTGACGGCCACGATGGGAACAGAATCCATCTTGGCATCCGCCAACCCGGTGACCAGGTTGGTGGCACCTGGGCCCGACGTGGCCAGTGCCACCCCAACCTTACCTGTGGCCTTGGCATAACCCTCGGCAGCAAAAATAGCCCCCTGCTCATGACGGGGAAGGATGACTCGCAGTTTGTGAACCGGGTCCACTCGGGTCAGGGCCTGATGGATTTCCATGGAGGCTCCCCCAGGGTAACCAAAAATCACCTCGACACCTTCTCGGATAAGAGCTTCCACCGTAATTTCCGAGCCCTTGAGCACTTCACTAGCGCTTGCAATCTTCGTCGTCATAACACCTTTCAATCCCTTAACTGAACTAGCCATTCTAGCCTCGGAGGCGAGAAAATTCAAGGAGAGGAGACAGGAGGCAGGAACCCACAGCCGGCAGACCGGCTGACCACCTGACTCACACGAAAGCACGAAAGCACGAAAGCACGACAACAGACAGTTGTCCGTCGTCTGTTGTCTGTTGTCCCCTGTCTCCCCTCTTATGCTACTCTTCAATCATGATCAGTCCGACGCCAATTCCCTCTTCTCTCACTCTCCAGCAGGATGTATCACTGGCTGATCTGAATACCTTGAAAGTGGGTGGAACCGCCTCCTGGTTCACCCAGGTGTATGACCTGCAGCAGTTCCAGCAGACACGTACCTGGGCAGAAAAGCAGGGACTTCCGGTCTTTTATCTGGGTGACGGGAGTAATGTGCTCTTCTCAGACCAGGGCTTTCCCGGCTTGATCGTGCAGAATTGCATCACAGGAATTGATCCCTATGGACAGGAAGTGGAGATCGGCGGTGGCCAGAATTTGATCGAGGCCATTCGTCGGCTCAATGGTCTGAAGCTCTCGGGCATGGAAGGTTTATACGGAATTCCCGGAACAGTGGCGGGCGCCTTGGTGGGAAACGCGGGTGCCTACGGCCAGCAGATCGGCGATTCAGTGGTGGAAGTGAGTATCTGGTCGAATCATCAGGTGCAAGTGCTCCCGGCTCGCGATCTGGACCTTCGCTACCGCTACAGTCTGTTTCAAAGGCAGCGGGACTGGTTTATCCTGAACTGCAGGCTGCGCCTGCAAAAGAGCAGCGAGCCCCTTCAGAACATTTCCGATGCGATTCTGACCAAGCGCCTGGTGAAGTATCCTCAGGGATTGAAATGCCCGGGAAGTTTCTTTAAAAACATCAACTTGCATGAGATCTCCAAAACGGCCATGGAGAGAATCCCTGAGGATTTCATCATGTTTGGAAAAATACCGGCAGGTAAACTACTGGAAGCCGTGGGAGCCAATGGGATCCGTCGTGGAGGGGCCCAGTTCGCAGACTATCATGGCAATCTCATCATCAACCTGGGCCAAGCCACCAGCCAGGACATTCTCACTCTGGCCGACGAGTATGCCGGGCGAGTGTGGGAGCAGTTTCGGATTCGTCTCGAACCGGAGATCCTCATCGTTGATGACGGAAAGTGGACCCATCTGCAAACCCTAGGAGGTGGGAATGAGTAAGCGGTTTGTGATCTCAGGACGCCAGCAACTTTCGGGTGCATATCCG
>CBDUTA010000228.1:0-6154 GCA_965369785.1 uncultured bacterium | reverse complement strand
GAAGCGACGACGACGCGATGTCAGTGACATCGTGGAGGAGGAGCGACAAAGAAATTGATGCCGTCCCGCCGCCACCCTTCGGGCTGATGGGGGTTGCGGGCGATCTCTGCGTCGCTCGTCGTCGCCGATGTCCCTGCATCACCTCCTCCTCGCTCCTTGATCTCCCCTCCCAAGCCCCATCAGCAAACATCGCCGTATTTATGGAGCGAGACACTAAGCCCACGGGCCAGACCGAAAAGAACAACTGCTCACTGGGTTGGGTTATCCAAAGGCTTCTTCAAGTGTTGTGAGGACGGCTGCTTCTGTTTTAGAGACTTTGAATCCCAGGCCGAGGTAGCCGCCGCTGGCCTCTGCCACCGATCGAGCCCGTCCCAGAAGGCTGGTTTGCAAGGACTTTTGCTCTTCCTCGCTCAATTGACCGCGGAGTTCTCTGATGTACTCTACCCAGGTGGCTAATAGTTTGGGCTTGGGTTGCCGGGTCAACCAGCTCTCCAGTACTTGGTAGGCCACCTGTCCTTTTTCCAATCCTGAGGCATGAGCAGCCTCCAGAATGGCTTTCTTTTCTTTTTCATCCAGATAGTCGTCGGCCCAGGCCACCTCGATGAGGGGGACCAGAGCCAGGGCGGCCAACGTCTGGACATCGATATGGAGGTCCAGAAGACTCTGCAGTATGGCATCGTCGCTGATGCCGGATGCTTCTGCCAAAGCTTCCTTGGACTCCTCCATTCTTTTTATCTGGCGCAGTTGTTCCAGGAGTCGCAGGTTTTCCTTGTGGAAAAACTCCTCCTCCAGGACTCTTCCTCGCTTGGCTAAAAACCCACTACCTTGACTCATACTCTCCTCGCCTTCGAAACAAACTCTGGTTCAAAATAGAGTAGCTCATGCCGATCCGCAAGGAAAACTCGCAAAAAAGAAGGAAATGAAGAGTGAAATGAGTTGGGATTGGGAAAGGATGCTGGGTTGCCTGCCCAGCTGTGTCGGAAATACTACAGGTCTGCCCTCCTGGAAGCCGTATCGATTGACTCTTGCTAATCAAGTAGATAGCATTGCATGTAAAATATTTTTAAAGAACTGAATAGTCAGAATCTGAGATCTTTAATAGGCAACTTGGAGGGAAGAACAAGGAATATGAATATCTTGAAAACGACGGGATTATTTTTTGGTTTTGCAGCCCTGATTGGGGTGATGATTCTGGGAACATCCCCTCTTGAAGCTCAGCTCACCACGGCCACCCTTTCGGGGACTGTTACGGACACCAGCGGTGGGATCATCCCCGGAGCTTCTATCTCGGTTCTTCATGTGGAGACGGGTTCAGTGCGCAGCGCTGTGAGCGACGACGAGGGACGGTATCGTGTCCCTTTGCTGCAGCCCGGTTCTTATGAGGTTTCAGCGGAACTGGTGGGATTCCGAACCGCGGTTCGCAGCGGAATCACACTGCAAGTGGGAGGCCGGACCGTCATTGACCTCACCCTGAGTGTGGGAGCGATCAGTGAGCGAGTGGTCGTGGAAGGGGAGGCTGCCCTGGTGAACACGACCGACACAAGCATGGCTGGACTGGTGGATGATAAGAAAATCCGTGATCTCCCCTTAAACGGTCGCAGCTTCGAGGACTTGGCCCTTCTTCAGCCCGGGGTCTCGATCTTTCGTCACGCTCAGAGCGACTCGACCGTGGGTAGCGGCACCAAATTTTCCGTTGCTGGATCTCGACCGGCTCACAACAACTTTATGCTGGATGGCATCGCCGTTAATGATGCTGCCAGTTCTACACCAGGGAGTGCCGGCGGCAACAATCTGGGAGTGGAAAGCATTCGAGAATTTAAGGTTCTGACCAATACCTATTCGGCGGCCTATGGGAGAAATTCAGGGGCCATCATCAACGTGGTGACCAAATCGGGGACCAACCAGTTGCATGGAAGCCTGTTCGAATTTCATCGAAACAGTGCTTTGGATGCCCGCAACTTTTTCGATGCCGATCCGGCTAATCCTGACGTGCGCTCCGATCCTCCCTCCTTTAAGCGAAATCAGTTTGGATTCTCGCTGGGGGGCCCCATTCAACAGGATAAGACCTTCATTTTTGGAAACTATGAGGGATTACGGGAGGGTAAAGGACTGACCAATTTCGGGATTGTCTCCAACGACAACGCTCGCAACGGCTTTCTGCCTACTTTTGATGCCAACGGCAACCCTGTGCTTGACCCCAACGGCGACCCCGTACTTCGACAGATCGTGGTGGCCGATTCGGTCAGACCTTTTCTCGACTTTTTCCCACATGTCAATGGAAGAGACTTCGGTGATGGGACTGGAGAGTTTTTAAGCTCACCCACCAGGGTTAGCAACGAAGATTATTTCGTGGTCCGATTGGATCACGAGTTTTCTGACAGCAATAGCTTCTTTGCCCGCTATAGCTTTTCCGATGGGGAATTGATTACACCGGATCAACTACTGGCTTTTGAAACCACTTTTCTATCCCGAAATCAGTCCATGGTCCTGGAAGAGCGGACCATCGTTTCGCCTACTTTTATCAACACCGTACGCGTTGGCTTCAGTCGAAATGCCCTCCAAATCGAAAGTTTGTGTATTACTCAGTGTCCTGACACCTTTGTTCCAAATAAGCAGTTTGGTAAGTTCCGCTTTGGGCAGGCTCAGTCGGGCCCTGCTCCCATCACCACTTATGGGACGGATAACCCCGCTTTGGCTCCCTATACCACCTATCAGTTCGGAGACGACTTTAACCTGACACGAGGATCTCACGCCATCCAGGCGGGAGGCACCGTGACGCGGATTCAGAATAATACGGTGATTCTGGGCACTGCCACCAACGGGAGTTATATTTTCGATACTCTCGAGAATTTCCTTACGGGATTTCCCGATCGGTTCTCGGCGGATACTCCCCTGACCAACCGGCACCGGGGATGGCGTCAAACTCACGCTGGTTTCTATATTCAAGATGAGTTCAACTATTCGCCCCAGTTGACCTTTAATCTCGGGCTTCGCTGGGAATTCGTCACCGAAATCAATGAGGTCAACGGTCGGGAAAGCCAGCTGGTCAACCTGTCTGATCCTTCATATACGGAGGATCTGCCACTTTTCAATTTCACTGGACACCAGATTCAGCCCCGAATCGGTATTGCCTGGGACCCACGGGGTGACGGCAAGACCGCCATTCGGGCAGGGGCAGGCATCTTTCACAACCAGCTGGTGGCCTATTGGTACAATCTGGCCGGCTCCAATCTGCTGCCTTTTTCCAAGAGCGTCAATGTTTTCACGTTCAGTGCACCTCCGTTCAGTGATCCGACTTGTTGTATCCCTTTTCCCAATGCGTTCGACTTGGTAACGGAGCAGACGACCCCCACCGGGCTTCCGCTGAATCCGGACTCAGCTGTTCCCATGTTTGTCCAGTACAACCTGAATATCCAGCAGGAAATCAGCTCTGACACGTCGCTGACGGTAGGTTATGTGGGATCACATGGGAGTCACCTGCCACGCGCCGTGAATGCGAATCCCAATGTATTTTCGCTTGATCAAGATGGGAGCAAGAGGTGGGCGGCAGGGAGGCTGCCGCGTCTGAATCCAAACTTCGCCCTGTTTCTGTACACTACAAACGATGTAAATTCCTTTTATAACTCTCTGCAGGTGAGTTTGAACAAGAGATTCAGCAACAACCTGCAGTACCAGTTCTCCTATACCTGGTCCCACTCCGTTGACGATGGTTCCCAGCAGCTGGGAAGTGAGGCGACAACCTCCCCCCAGAACCATACCGATGTGGATAACCGTAAAGCCGACCGAGGACACTCGATGTTTGATGTCCGACACAACTTTACAGCCAATGCCACCTTTGACTTGCCTTTCGGATCCGGTCAGAGATGGGGGTCTTCTACTACCGGCTTTGCACAGGCCTTCATCAGCGGATGGCAGATCAACAGCATCGTCTCTCTGGCTGATGGGTCCCCCGTGACCCTTATCGATGGATTCGGACGCTCCAATAGTGGGGACTTTCTCAACCCAGAGAGGCCCAATCTAGTTTCCGGAGCAGACAACAACCCGGTGCTGGGAGGTCCCGATCGGTACTACGACTCGACGCCATTCGTGATCCAGGAGGCCGGCAAATTCGGAGATTTGGGCCGTGCTACACTCATCGGACCCGGTTTTGCCAACGTGGATTTGGCCGTGACCAAGACCACGGAGTTGGCAGGGGGAGACCAGCCCGTAAATCTTCAGTTCCGCGCGGAGTTCTTCAACATTTTAAATCGCCCCAATTTCGGTTTTCCGGATCCGACCGTTTTCGAAGCCCCACCGCAGGGTTCAACTCAACCCATCCGCAGGGGCGCGGCGGGACGGATTACGACGAGCGTCAACACCTCGCGGCAGATTCAGTTTGCATTGAAGATTCTTTTTTAGACTCACGGATTTGAACGATCTTCACGGATGCATTTGAATCTGGCTCCTAACACCTACAAGTGTCAGGAGTCCGGAGGTCAAGGGTCAGCCCATTGACGGTCAGCTGTCAGTTGAGTGTGGTCTGCGGTCTGCGGTCTGTTGCCTACCGCAACAGCTTCTTAATGGCCTTGGCTAGTTCTTCACACCGCTTTGCCAGTTGAGGGCTATCGGCGTGGATTTCCGAGGGGTTGCCGAATCGTTGATAGAGTTTGATTGAGGTTCTGGCCAGCTCTGCGACTTTTTCCCGAAGTTCCCGGTCCCGTTGTTGGGCTCTCTTCATTTTCTCCATTTCCCGTCGAGCTTCTTCTTTTTCGTGAAGTTGAAGGGAGAAGTTGACGGCATCGGTGATGCCATAGCGCTGGGCTATTTCATGAATCGACGAGACTCGTATCGGATGGGAAAATTCGGAAGGAGTATAGTGGCGCCTCTCTTGAGCGCGAACGGTGACGGTCATTTCCATCAGGACTAACAACAGACCAACCATCAGGAGCGGTAGTTTGGACTTTTTCCGGTGGATTGGACTTCCAACCTCGTTAGGGGATCTCATGAATCATCTCCTTCAAGCCTTTTGCTGGATCCATTCGATCACCTCCACAAGAATCGAATCTCTCCGTCGACATCAGCCCGGGCCAAATGCCCAGGTCACATCTCAAAAAGGAGGAGAAGCAATTTCCGTTCCAGAAAATACAGAGTTCCGGGGCAATGGGCTAAGCCGCTGACAGGTCTAGGGTCTGACCGAATGCGAGGACATTCTGGTGACACTTCAGGAAGCCCATCGTTTCAGTTCACGTCAACCTGGGCTGACAAGTCATTCTTGGGGTGGAGCGGTAAGATGAGCCACTGTAGGCAATTAACCGGTTCTGGATGGATGGGGGAGGTGTCAACGAAACTTGACACCTGATGGAGGTTGCGGGTTTCCGGGCCTGATTTGGATCGGTGGGAATTTGCGGCCGATAGACTGGTTGACAAATCCTGGAGATCCTGATTATGATTTACCACTTTTAATGGGCGAAAAAATCAAGGAGGGCAATCAGGTCAAGCAGCTCAGAGGTGCGGAACTGGAGATTTCTTTCGGGAGCCAGTTCGGCTATCTGGACTTAGTCGAAGAGATCTCCGATGCGATTACTCGCATGGTGGGTTTTGATGAAGATACCCGTTTCTGGATTACTTTGTCCATCCGAGAAGCGGTCGTCAATGCGATTCAACATGGCAATCAATCCGATGAGAGCAAGAAGGTTGGGGTTCGATTTAAAAGCTTGCCTGATCGCCTGGTGATTTTTGTTCAAGATGAAGGAGAAGGCTTCGATGAGGCGCAAATCCGCGATCCACTGGAGCCTGAAAATCTGCTCCAACCTGGCGGGAGAGGAGTCTTTTTTGTACGATCCTTTATGGATGAAGTGGATTGGAAACTTCTTCCTGGAGGTGGGATGGAAATGAGGATGGAAAAAAGATTGAATCATACGAAGCAAGGAGAGAAAAATGACGATTGATACTCGAAACGTGAACGGCATTACGATTCTGGAGCTCCATGGCAAGGTCACGATCGGCGAGGGGAGTCGGGAAATCCGTGAGACCATTCGTAAACTTCTGGATGCTGGAAACAAGAACATTCTCCTGAATCTTGGCGATGTCAGCTATGTCGATAGCTCTGGCATCGGTGAGTGGGTCAGTTCTTACACGACGGTCACCAACCAGGGGGGGCAGTTCAAATTACTTA
>CBDUTA010000227.1:0-6205 GCA_965369785.1 uncultured bacterium | reverse complement strand
ACCGCTTTGAGCAGGGCCATCAAGGTGGTGGGTGTTGCCAGGATCACCTTCTTTTGGGTACTTTTTTCCAGGAGGTCGGGATTGTGACGAAGGGCCTCACTGAAGAGACTTTCCAGGGGAATGTAGAGCACCACGAACTCAGGGCTCCCTTCCAGCTGGTCCCAATAGGCCTTGCTGCCCAACAGGGTAATGTGGCGCTCCAGGTGGCGGGAGTGATCGGTCATCAGACTCTTTCTCTTCTCCTCATCCTCCGCTTCCACAGCCTGCAGGTAGGCATCGAGCGGCGTCTTGGCGTCGATCACGATTTTACGCTGGTTGGGAAGGTAGACGATCAGATCGGGTCTCAGACGAGAATCTTCTCCGGGTAGCGATTGCTGAGTCTTAAAGTCACAGTGTTCCACCAGTCCGGCCATTTCCACGACCCGTTTCAGACTCATTTCTCCCCATTTCCCCCGGACATGGGAAGAGCTCAATGCCTTGGTCAGATTACCTGTTTCCTTTCTCAGCTGACTCTGGGTCTGCACGACGTCTTCCAGATACTGGCGCAATCCTCCATAGGCCATCTCGCGCTTCTTCTCCATTTCGATGGCCTGCTTCTCATGTTTTTCAAGAGCCTGTTTCAGGGGGTTGACCAACTCCTGGATGGCCTGTTGCTTCAGAGCCAGTTCTCCCTTGGCCTGGGTCTGAAACTTCTCCATAGTGGCGTTGGCCATTTGCACGAAATTCTGGTTGTTTCGGACCAGGGCTTCGTTGGCAAGAAAATGAAAAAGCTCACGTAGTTTGTTCTTGAGAAGCAGGGCCAACAGGGCCTGAGCAACGATAATCCCCAATACCAATAGAATGATGGTCGTATAATCCATGATTGGATGCCTCTCCAGCGCAACGCTACGCCTCGTACTCAAGGAATTACTCTAATGAGAATACGGACAGAGTCTGACAATCAGATGGGGAATTACAGCCGTTCCAGAAAATCGCCTATCAGTTGGCCCACTCGTTCGGGTGCTTCGAGAGGGGTCATATGTCGTAATCCTGGCAGCACGTGGAGCTCGGAGTTTCTGATGTTCTGGTGCAGGTCTTCCGCCATGGCAGGGGGAGTGGCGGGATCTTCCGAACCCACCAGGATCAGGGTGGGGCAGTCAATGCGCGAAAGTCCTTCTCGAGCGTCGAACCGGCCCAGAGCCCGAGCGGCAGCTGCGTAACAGGAAGTGTCATTGGCGAGCACCGTCTCCACCACCATTTTCACCCGATCCGGGTGCTTATCCGGGAAGCTGTCACTGAACCAGCGGGACATATTGGCAGCAAGGACCGGTTCCATTCCTTCAATCTCAGCGTTTTTGGCTTTCTGCTCCCATACCTGGGGAGCGTCTTTTCCATACCAGGCGGTGGTGTCCGCCAGGATCAAGCCGTCCAGTTTGTCGGGGTAAGCAATGGCATAGACAACGGCGGTGTTGCCTCCCATAGAGAGTCCGGCCACGACCGCTCGATCTTCTCCCAGATGCTCGATCAAAGCTCTCAGATCAGCAGCTAGATCTTCAACATTCCAGCCGGTAGCAGGTTTTTCCGAGTTGCCATGCCCGCGAGCATCCCAGGTGAGAACCTGGCCATGATGCTCCAGAGCGGGCCGAATCGGCTCGAAGATTTTCCCACTCGCTCCCAAGGAATGGCCGAAGGCGATCAGTCGACCCGAACCCCTGATTTCATAGTCCAACGTAACGCCGTTGACCTGAGCTTTTGCCGTGAGCGACCTCCTTTGGCGCGAACCGTACCATGGATTTTGAGGATTGACAATTATGCCGGATGTGACTAACTTCTGGCATTATGAAATGGATCCTTATGCCCCTGTTACCCGGACTGATGTTGGTATTTCTCTTCTCGCAGGGAGAGCCTGGAGTCAATGTAGACCTGGGTGTGATCATGGATTCCTTTCTGCCGGGTGAGCAGGTGTCCGTTCCCATTACTCTGGTCACTCGAAACGAGCCTCAGGTTGCGAAAATCTCCCTTGAAGTAGCCTACCCTTCAGCGCTGATTTCTTTTGTCGAGGCGACCCTGGGTAGTGGTGCCGAAGCGGCCGGGGCCGAGGTGAAAACCCAAATTGTCGAATCTGCCGATTCAGCGGGGACTGAAATGGAAACGGGGCCGGATCAGTCGCAAGACCTGGAGCGCAAGATCCTGCGCTTTGATATTTCCGCATCCCATGTAATTCCTGAAGGCGTGCTTCTTAACCTCACCTTTGAGATGTCCGAGCAGATCGCGATCAACCATGAGATTCCACTGGAGAATCTGAAACAGGCGGCTGAGTCCTTGGATGGCCAGGACATAAGAGCACGAGGCTTGGGGGGGATCATCGCTCCGATCGAAGCGATTCCTGCCTGTTTTTTTTACATGCATTGATCAGCAGACTTCCCACGTTTCGAGTTTCAGTTAATATAGGGAGTCCTGGCAGGGTAGCGAAGATAATGGACTTCCTGCTGAGGATCCTGGTTGGGATTGACGTAGACAAATTTCCCATGGGTCATGGTTCTCAAAATGGGAATGTCCTTGATCTGGATCGCATCGATGGTCAGGATGTCCCGTCCCAGGATCACAAGATCCGCATATTTACCGGCTTCGATAGAGCCCTTCACGTCCTCTTCAAAGAAAGCCCAGGCTGAGGTGGAAGTCACTGCCCGGATGGCTTCCTCGAGTGTGATCCTCTCTTCGGGGCGAAAAATCTTACCCGACCGGCGCACCCGGGTAACCGCTTCCTGGACGCTGAACAAAGGACCCAGTGGTGCCTGATCACTGCTCAGGATCACCGGGATGCCTGCCTCGCGATAAGTGGCCACCGGCCTGGGGCCCAAATCGGGTCTCTCCGGGTTGACCGGGTATCGCTCCTCGGCATCATCAGAGATAAGATAAATGGCACTGGTCTGCAAGTCGGCAGTGATTCCCAGACGCTTCATGGTCTCCAGGTTGGCCTGAGTGGGCTGGTTGATGTGGGTAAAGACGTGCCGGGCATCTTCGCGAGGATAGAGTCGATAGGCTTCCTCAAGGGCCTCGGTGGCGTAGTCGAAACTCTCCGGAGTGGTAATGTGCAGATAGAGCTGCCATCCCTGCCGGTGAGCTTCAATGAGCACCTTCCTTATGGTTTCCTTGGGCACCACATAAGGTTTCTCCCCGGGGACTCCCTTATCCAGGCTCATCTTGAAGGTCCCTACGCGGAGAAAGTCGTTTCTGAAGGAAGAGTCGAACAGAAGAGTGTCCATGAGGGCAATGCAATCCTCGGCCGAGAGTCCCCGTATGGGAACCCGGATCATGGCGTTGATGCGAGCAGGTAAACCCTCTTTGCGCATGGCCAGCCTCTTGTAGGCGCGGTGGGTAGGAGCATTGTTGGTGGCCGTTAAGGGGTCCGACAAAGAGGTGATGCCGGCAGGGGCGATGTCTCTGTTCAGCGCCTCGGCAATGTTTTTCTCCAGTGGGTCCACAGCCCAGACGTTCAGATATTTGCCCTCTCTCAAAATGCGATGGGCGCCTTTTCCAATCACTACTCCCGTGGGGTCTCCCCTTCGATCCACCTTGAATTCGCCGAAAAGCCCATCCTTGTAGGGCTGGTAAACATTTCGATCGATCCTGGCCGCTTTCAAAAAGGCACTGTTGGCAACGTTCACGTAGTCCCCGGCGAAAGTTAATATGACAGGATGATCGGGTGAGACGGGGTCCAGATCGTGTCGTGTGGGCCAGCGCTTCTCCTCGATCCGGTTCACCCGGGGTCCTCGCGGAAGCCAGACCAATTCGCCTGCAGGCGTGGCTTCCACCTTCTGACGCACCACCTCCACAATTTCCTGGATTGATCGGGCCTGGCTTAGTTTTTCGATAAGAGGTTCGGGAGGATCAGCCACTCTTTGGGCCAGGTGAACGTGAGAATCATGGAGACCCGGTAAGACGGTTTTTCCTTCCAGATCGAAAGTCTCCGTGGCGGCCCCGGCCAGAGAGAGGATCTCGCTATCCGATCCGACTGCCAGGAAGTTCCCGTCCTTAATGGCAACGGCCTGGGCAATAGAAAAATCCTTATCCACGGTCAAAATCTTTCCGTTGTACAGGACCATGTCCGGGGCCAAAACGTCTGGGGGAGCCGAGGAACATTGGCTCAAAACAAGAGAAAGAAAAAGCGGAAAGAGTGCACAGATGGGGGTCACTTTTGTAGCGGGCATGAGTTCGTTCCTAATTTGGGATCATTTGCTGAAGTCATCGTAGGTTCGGAACTCATCGAAAGTCAATGGAAAGGTTGTATCCTGTGGGGTTAAATCTTGTCTCCGGTTGAGGCTTAGGCTATATAGGGTTCGATCAAGTCGTCCATGAGCAATAATTTAGCCTCCTTCTTCAAGATTGTCAGCGGTCCTCTTGCCTTTTGTTTGAGTCCCCCTCGGCTCCCCTATAACGAGCCAGGTGGCCCTGGCCACCTTCGTTTGGGCGGTGGTCTGGTGGATGGCACGACCCGTGCCCTGGGCCATCGCTTCTTTTCTCCCACTGGTCCTTTTTCCGGCTTCCGGTGTCATGAACATCCGTTCCGCCACCGGCCTTTATGGCCAGAGGATTTTCTTTTGGCTTCTGGGTACCTGGATATGAGGGAGATGGTCTAGGTGGGCGTGGTGGCCACGCTGCTGCTCATGATACTGGCTTCCTTGGTCCACCTGCTCATCGCCCCTATTCTTTAGTGTCTCGTCCCGGCCGACCGAGCGGAACGCAGTCAGGGCGGATGTATTTCGTCGGTGCAGTAGAAAATGTATGCATAATACGGGCTATGAACAAGCGATGGAGATTAGTCGACCGCAACCGTCTCACAAAAATGTCTTGATCGGTACAGCGTGCCCGCTGTGGGCGATTGTCCTGGCTCTGTCCTGCTTGACCTCGGCCTCCCTGGCTCAGGATCCGGAGAAAGAGGTCACCGCGGTTCACATCAAATCGCCCATTGTCATCGACGGAAACCTGGACGAACCGGAATGGAGCCTGGCCAAGCCCGCCACCGGTTTCATCCAGCAGGAACCCCTCATGGGTGAACCCAGCACCGAGCGTACCGAAGTGCGATTCCTCTACGATGAAGAGAACCTGTACCTGGGTGTGTACTGTTTTGACTCTGCGGGCCGGGAGGGGATCACGGTGACCGACATCTCCAGAGATTACGCGCCCCGGGAATCGGATGTCTTCACCGTGGTTTTCGATACCTTTAACGACAAGAGAAACAGCTTCATCTTTGGCACCAACCCGGGAGGAGCCAAGCGGGACGGGCAGACGGCCGGGGACAGTGAGAGGAGAAACTATGACTGGGACACGGTCTGGCACGTAAAGACCAAAATCACGGAGCAGGGCTGGCAGGCTGAAATAGCGTTCCCCTTTCGAACTTTTCGTTTTCGCGATGTCGAAGAACAGGTGTGGGGGGTGAATTTCAGCCGCAGAATTCGCCGCAAGAACGAGTACACTCACTGGTCAGCCGTACCACGGCCTTACCGAACCAGTCGGGTTTCCCTGGCGGGGGAACTCAACGGTCTGTCCGGAATTCGCCAGGGCCGCAATCTTTACTTTAAACCGTACCTTTTGGCTCCTCTGGTTCGTCGTGCCGGCGATGACGTGGATTTCATCCCCGACCTGGGCTTTGACGTGAAATATGGGGTTACATCGGAGTTGGCCCTGGATGTCACGGTCAACACCGACTTTTCTCAGGTGGAGGCGGACCAGCAACAGATCAACCTTACCCGGTTCCCACTCTTTTTCCCTGAGAAGAGGGAATTCTTTCTGGAAAATGCACCCCTGTTTCAGGTCAGAAGGGTGGGCCGGGGCCTCAGGAACAGCAGCCGTGACCTGATTGCCTTTTTCACTCGTCGCATTGGCCTCTCTCAAGGTCGCGTGGTCCCGATCCTGAGTGGAGCCCGCTTCACGGGTCGGGCGGGCCCCTATGGCCTGGGATTTCTCTCCATTCAGTCCAGTGAATTTGAAGAGCTCCCTTCCACTAATTTTACGGTGGCTCGGGTCCAGAGAGAGATCCTCCGGAACTCCGATGTGGGCGGCATTTTCATCAACAAACAAGGCGGCGGCGAATACAATCGCACCTACGGCGTGGACAGCCATCTGCAGTTCTTCCAACATCTGGAGATCGCCTCCTTTTTTCTGAAAACGGACACTCCGGGAGTGCTCGGGAAAGACACTTCAGCCAGTGCTTTTGTGGGGTGGG
>CBDUTA010000226.1:0-6217 GCA_965369785.1 uncultured bacterium | reverse complement strand
GGTTTTATTAGGTGTGCTATTCGGATCTCCTTTTTCCGTTTTGCGGTCTGTTGACTGCTGCCAGTGTTAAGATTTTTTTGTCCATATAAAAAAAGCAGGCAAAGACCACCGGGGCATAAGCGAGATCGATTCCCCCCGCTTCCCCCAGTACATCCGTCATTTCCTTTCCGTCTGTAGCCCAGGCTGAAACCGAGTTGTCCAGCGTGATCATGTGCTCGTCGGTTCCCACTTCCTCAAAGGTAAATTCCTTGGTCACCTGGAACACCAGGTTGGCAATAATGCCGTCAGGAAGACCGTTGCTGTTGGAAATCGTGATCTTGATGCGGTTCACATCGTCCTCTCCCTCGGCCACTTCAATCTCCAGAGTGGCTCCGGAGGCCTCTAAATCCGGCGTTAACTCGGCCCGGTCAAAGGCGATGCCTTCTGAGCTGGAAAAAGAAATGTCCGAAGTCAGCTTTCCGGTTGTGATGCCTGGCACATTGCTCAAAGTGAAGGAGAGGAAGGCATCTCTGAAAACATTCCCCCCCAAATTGGGCGAGTCGCGCCCCAGCGTGACCTGAAGAGCGTCTCCCGCCGGAGAGACTTCCGGATGGAGCTGGTCCGTTTGCTGGGGAAAAACCGGCAGCGATGGCATGAGAAAAAGCCCGACAAAAAGAGCAGCCAGGACAAAAAAACTGATCTTGGACATTCTCATCTGTACTTATTCCCTTCTCGATTTCTTGGCTTAACCCTCTCTACTTGGAGGGCTCCTTCTTGGTAATGGCATGGAGGCCGCCGTGATCCTCCAAATACTCCGGGGTGGGCCTGCAGTTGAGAGAATAGCGCTGTTTGAGATCCTCATTCTTGTCTATTTCCATCCGCGGTTCATACTTGATGTCGCCCAATCCGTATTCCTCCCAGCGGCCTTGCACCAGTTCCTCTTCTTCCTTGGAAAGAACTACCACGGGTGGGAACACCTGGTTGTTCCAGAAGGGCCGGCCGCCCAAATCCCAATTTCGAGTGGCGTCAAACAGCATCCTGGCCCACTTACCGGATCCAAACTTCATGAGATCCCGCTCTTCAAAGGGGGTGCTGGGATCCAGAACCGAACCAAAGTGGTTCTTGAAGATCACAAGATCTCCCATGGCAGGGTTAACCCGAGTACAAAGGGCCCACTCCAACTGGCCATGGTCGCGGAGATCGATGTCTTCTTCAACCACCATGACATTCTTGAAGCCCCAGTTGGCAAACGACATTCCCCAAATGGCGGAGGCCACCTGTTTGGCTTGATGGCGATAACTCTGCCGGATCTGAACGTAGATCATGAAAAACGGTCCGTCCAGATTCATCCAGACATCGGTGACTCCGGGAACACCGCAAGCCTCCAGGTGGTTCCAGACCAGAGCAGAGCTGGAGAGCGAAGTGATGTAGGCGTCTTCGGTCGGCCAGCCGGGACGGATGCTCTCGCAAGAACCCTGAAAGATCGGATCATCTCGGTAGGTAATGCAATCCACCTCCACCGTGGGTTTCAGAGAATAGGCCCCCCCATAGTAACCGCAGTGCTCGGCAAAAGGACCTTCCATCTTGTAATCCTTCGGGTCCCAGGACATGGTTCCTTCAATCACCATCTCTGCGGAGGCCGGCACCAATAGATCGCTGGTCTCGCACTTCACCAGTTCCAGCGGTTCACCCACGATGCCTCCGTAGACATCGTACTCGGAAACCAGCCGCCCATGGGCACTGCCCGCCAGGATGGTGAGCAGCGGATTGCACCCGTAGATAAAGGCTACTTTCATCGGATCCTGGCGCTGTCGAGCCTTGGTATAGTGATCTCCCCACCCTTGGGAAGGAGCCATAAGACAGGAAACATGTTTGGGGCCGGCGTTCATGCCTCGGTAGATCCCCATATTGTACCGCCCCACGTCGGGATCACGGGTGATCACGGGGGAAAAGGTGTTAATAAATCGTCCCCCGTCCCACAGGTGCCATTGAGGCACGGGAATTTCCTCGATATTGATGTCCTTCCCCTTGAGGATGTTTTGCTTGAGAGGCGCTGTGGAGACTTCTTTCGGTGAGAGGCTCTTTTTGTATCCCTCCTTTATGGTCAGGACCAAATCCCGGGTCCCGGTATCCTTGGGGAGACCAAAGGCCAGGTTGAACCGCCCATAGGAGGAGATCGAATTGGTAAAGAGTTTCTTACAAAAAGTGTTGGCGTGATCCTTGATGTTGTCAAAAAGAAGCGCCACTCCGTTCTTGGCCGACATGCAGTAGCGGGCAATGGTCCCAATCTCACAATCCCAATCGACCTTAGCATTGACTTCGCGAAATTCGCCTTCGCCCTTGAGCAGGTCGATCCAGTCCCGGACCGTTCTCACTTCCCGGGGATCATAACCACCCCCGGGCTTCTTCAGTTCCTTAGTCGGTGTCGCCATTCTTTAGCCTCTCCTTCTTGAAAATCTCACTCACTGCCGGATTTACTTTTAAACCAGTTCTTCTTCCTTCTCTTCGCCCTCCCCCTTCTGGGGTTCCTCATACTCCTCGATACGCTCATGGAGCTCGAAGCCTTCCGGAGGACTCAGCAAACCTTTGCGGATCATCTGATCCACGATGTCCTTATAGAATCTTTTCCTCTCAGGATAAAGCGGAGGAGCCTCCTCGGCATACAGATTTTTGGGCCAGGAAAACTTCTTGGCCGCCTCAAGATACAATTCCCCCCACAGCTCGGCGGGCACGTGAGGCAACAGGCTAATCATCCCCTTGACCCGAAAAGTTCGCAGCTCCTCAATATTGATGACGGCTGCGGCATAAGAAACATGGGGTTTGTCCACCCTGGACATGATCTGTCCCCGGTAATTGCAGATCATGGTGTCCGACCCGGTAGAACCGGTCATGGAAGGGACACTTTCGCTGGTGGTGTGGAACTTGGGCCCACTGTTGGCAGCCACCATGTAGCAGGAGTTATTGACCGCGTGGGCTCGGTTCATGACTTCCCATACACCGATGTTGCAGTGGTGCTCGAGCTCACCTCCCCTGCACAGAATCTCCGCACCATTTAAGGCCAGCAGCCGCCCCGTCTCACAAAAATAGCCTTCATAGCAGATCATGGTGCCAATGCGTCCAATGGGAGTGTCCGCCACCGGATAAAAGGCGTCCAGTCCCTCTCCTACCTTTTCTTTCCAAATATCGTGGATGTCACAAGGGGTAGTGGTGCTTTCCGGTGTGAAGACTCGTCCCTTGCGATGCTTGTGGATGATGTTTCCTTCAGGATCGATAATAAAGGCGGTATTGAAGAAGCGGTCCTTGATGATGTCCGGCTCCAGTACCTTGGCTTGAGCGACCAGATACACCTTCCATTTTTTGGCCACTTCGGCCAGCCTCTCGGATTCCTCGCCGGGTAGGGTGATGGCGATCTTTTTGCACGCCTCCACGTGATCCATCCGGCTGTGCTCGTCGTAAAACCCCTGCAGGGCACCCTCAGAGAGCACCACCAACTTGGTGGGATAAAGCACGTCACCCATGTAAAGGCAACCCTCGATCTGGGGGATCAGATTGTGCAGATTCTTCTTAATGTCCTGGCGACTGGTACATCCATAGGTCTTGGATTGGATGGCGAAGGCCATATAGGGTTCAATCAAGCGAAACCACCTCCTCTTAGGGGAACATTGAGAAGCAACGGAAACTCAACAGCTTCCTCTACATCTTGCTGATTCACTCACCGAAAGTCAACTCAGCGTCTGGTTCCAGGAGACCCTTTTCAAGAAGCTTTATAACCTGGTTGTATAACCGCCTTCACGCATTTTAATGCTTCCACATCCTCTATTGCAGCGGTGCTCTGTTCCAGTCCGTATCGATGAGTGACGGCATCCTGCAACGAAAGTCGGTCATTATACTTGGCCAGCAATTGGAGCACTTGATAAAGATGTTTGGCTTCCCAAAACACGGACCCATAGAGCCGCAGATTTTTCCTGACAATCAAGCTGGGATTGATGGGTACAGGACCCAAATCCGAGAAAACGCCCATGATCAGGTAACGTCCTCCAGTCTTGCACATATCCAGTCCCTCCGAGACAGCCTCTGGGAATCCCGTGGCCTCAATGACCAGGTCGGCCTCACTGCCCAGCAGCTCCCGGACCTTGCTGACCCTGGCCTCAGGCTCCGGCATCGAAGCGATATCGATGGTCTCGTCGGCTCCCAGCTTGCGAGCCATCTCCAGTCGGGAACTGGGGGCCCCAATGACCACAATCGGAGAGGCTCCACCCAACTTGGCCATAACCAGGGAAGAAAGACCCACGGGTCCAGACCCCTGGATCACCACGCTTTCACCCGGCTGCACTCCCTGGATGACTTCGAACCCTTTTACCGCGGTAGGAAACCCACAGCCAAAGGCGATGGCCGCATCGGTGGGGACAGAGTCGGGAATCCTGAAAAAGTAAGATCTACCGGTGAGAAAAACATACTCGGCATAGCCGCCCGTCAAATAGGGATAGTCGGCACAGGAATAGCTCCATCCGTAGGATCGCCGGTTAGTACACCCTGTTGTATCCTTCAGGGCAACGCACGAATAGCACTGTAAACAGGGGTGCCCGGCCACCCAGAAAATACGATCCCCTTCCTTGACCGGCTCCCCAACACTGTCTGTTTTCCGGTCTGACGCGATCTTCTCGATCATACCCACACTCTCATGCCCCAGGATCACGGGGACCGGCATCTGAACCTGTCCTCTGTAGCAGTGGGCATCCGTCCCGCAGACTCCAGAGACCAGAGTTTTCACCAGGATGCAGCCTTCTTCAAGCTCGGGAATGTCAAATTCCTTGACTTCTAAAGGCACATTGGGCTTCTCGAACACAACGACTTTGGCTTTATCCATGACAGGAGTACTCCAAGAGATGGCCTCAGTTCAGCGCACTGGGCGAACTGAGAAATGAATAGATTTCTTCACTCTCACTATGGTTTTTCGGTCTTATGGACCCGTACCAGATACTCTTTCCCTCAAAGTTTGTCAAGAGAGGGCGGTGACCTCTCGCCCCCTCATCCGGGCAACCAGGAAAACACACAGCACCGCCCCAAAGACCTTCGCAATCCAGGCTCCCGGAAAGGCCTCAACGGGGACCATTAAAGCAAAGCCCCCTGCGGTCAGAGCGGTCCGCGTGAGCGGAGTGAGGGGGTAAACCAAATAGCCCGCAATCCCTGCCGAAGCCATCCAAATGCCCCCCACCGTTGTCACCGCGGCCAGGCTCACCTGGAAAAAGGTGCCATGCAACAAAAGACTGGGTCCAAAAACAAACAGAAACGGGACCACCAAGCCTGGCCAGCCGAAACGCAAGGCGGCCACACTTGTCCGCATGGGTTCTGCACCGGCGAGATTGGCGGCCGTGAAGGCAGCCAGAGCCACAGGCGGCGTAATCATCGACATTAAGCCGAAATAGAGAACGAACATGTGTGCCGCCATCGGCTCAACGCCCAACTGAATCAGAGGTGGGGCAGCCAGAGTGGCAAGCAGGAAATAAATGGCCGTTGTGGGCATGCCCATACCCAGGATAATGCAAATCCCTGCGGTCAGAAACAACAACAGCAAAAGGCTGTTTTCCCCTAACTGAACCAGGACGAAGGTGAGACCAAAGCTCAGGCCAGTGACTTCCACGATGCCAATAATGAGGCCGGCCACGGCGCCGATGACGACAATCTGAACGGAAGATTGCCCCGTCACCTTCAAAGATTCCAGTATGTCGCCGGGGCGCAGCCGTGTTCCGCGATAGCTCAAAAAGAGGCCCAGGAAGATGGTACACACGGCAGCGTAAAGACCTGCGGTTTCAGGGGTGAGATTCCAGCCGAACAAGGAGATGATCAAAACGGCGAAGGGTATGGGAAAATACCAGCCTTCTTTCAGGACCCTTCCCAATCGCGGAATTGCGGATTCCTCCACAGGGCCGATCCCCTGCCGAGCAGCCTCGAGGTCGGCGGCAATAAAAACAGCAACGTAATAAAGAAGCGCCGGCAGGATGGCCGCCAAAACCACCTCACCGTAGGATACTCCGAGGAGCTCGGCCATCAGGAAAGCCGCTGCACCCATGATGGGCGGTAAGATCTGCCCCCCGGTGGATGCCACCGCCTCGATTGCAGCACTGACATGGCGTTTGTATCCGCTTTGGCGCATGAGGGGTATGGTGATCACCCCGGTTGAAGCAACGTTGGCCACCGCGCTGCCCGAGATCGATCCAAACAGAGCCGAGGCACACAC
>CBDUTA010000225.1:0-6262 GCA_965369785.1 uncultured bacterium | reverse complement strand
CCACGGTAAAGGGGATAAAGATTGAATCAGCCACCCGCTTCACCCAGTCCACGACCGTTTCTCGCTCTTCCACCGTGGCCGTGATGTCCAGAAAAATCAGTTCATCTGCTCCTTCTCGGTAATAACGCCCTCCCAACTCGACGGGATCTCCGGCATCTTGCAGGTCAACGAAGTGGACTCCTTTGACGACACGTCCTCCGGCCACATCCAAACAGGGAATAATCCTCTTAGCCAGCATGAATCAGCTTCTCCCATACCCTGTCTCCTTCGTACAGAGCGCGTCCCACGACCACGCCATCGACACCCATCTCCTTGAGCCTGGAGACGTGTTCCGGGCGGCTGATCCCTCCAGCCGCAATAAGTGTGATATCGCCGGGCAATTGGCCTCGCAGTTCCTCATAGGTCGCATAATTGGGCTGTTTGAGTGTACCGTCGCTCTCCACATCGGTACAGATGACTTGCGGGATCTCCCAGCCAGCAATTCGATCCAGTGCCTCTGTGAGCTCAACACGACTTCCCTCCAGCCAGCCCTGGCTGCGCAGACCTTTCCCCTTTAGATCCAAACTGACCATAAAAGGAGTCGGCCCCCATCGTTTCACCCATTGGGTTACCCGTTCCGGATCGGTCAAGACCGCCGTTCCCAGAATCAGGTATTGCACACCCAAGTCGAGCAACTCCAGGACATCCTCGCTCGTGCGTACCCCACCTCCAATCTGAATAGGAAGGTCCACCGCTTCAACAAGACGACGAACGACCTCACGATTCTGACCCGAGCCTGAACGCGCACCGTCGAGGTCCACCACGTGTAACCGAGTAAAACCAGCCGATTGAAACTCTCGCGCCTGCTCAATCGGATCGTTTTCATAGGTCGTTTGTTGGTCAAAGTCCCCTTGATAGAGACGAACACACTTCCCTGCAATCAGATCGATGGCTGGAATCACGATCACGACGACTGAACCTCCAGAAAATTTTGGAGCACCTTGAGGCCGATTTCTCCCGATCTTTCGGGATGAAACTGCACTCCGTAAAAGTTCTCTTGTGCTACCACTGAGCCGAACCAGCTCCCGTAGTCGGTTTTGCCCAGGGTAAACGGACTCACAACAGGAGCGAAATAGCTGTGCACAAAATAGAAAAAACTCTCCTCGGGAATACCCTTCAGTAGAATCGAAGGCGGCTGTGAGGAGCCATCCAGGCCACTGACCTGATTCCACCCAATGTGAGGAACCTTGACTTGGGAGCTGTTGAACCGCCGGACCACACCTGGAAGAAGACCCAGACAGGGCGTGTTGTCCTCATCAGAAACCTCAAAGAGGAGTTGAAGTCCCAGGCAAATCCCCAGGAAAGGAACTCGAAGACCCTGGAGAACCTTAACCAAATCCTGCTCAATCAAGGACTCCATGGCGGCTCGAGCCGATCCCACCCCGGGGAGAATGACCCTCTCTGCCTGGCTCACCACGGCCGGGTCTCCCGAGAACGTAAATTCCGCTTTCAGATACTTCAAGGCATTTCCCACGTTGTAGAGATTGCCTGCCTTGTAATCAATAACGACGATCATAACTTCGTGCTTTCGTGCTTTCGTGCGTGGGTGACCTCGTCACCCCGTGCGTTCGTGCGTGGGGTGACCTTCGTCACCCCGTGCGTTCGTGCTGTGGTGCTGTCGTGAACCTGTGCCTCGATTCCTGGTTTCAGAAGCGCACGCTAAAAGCACAGGCCTACTTATTCATAAATTTACGAATGCACGAACTCACGAAGGCACGACTGCACGACCTCACAACACTCCTTTCGTCGAGGGAACCTTCCCTCTCGCTTCCGGGTCGATTCGAACGGCCATCCTCAGTGATCGGGCAAAGCCTTTGAACATAGCCTCAATACGATGGTGCTCATTCTCCCCCGCATTCAAAAACTTGAAATGCAAATTGCACTTTGCAGCAATAGCCAGAGATTTAAAGAAGTGAGGGATCAATTCCGTAGAAAGATCACCGACCCTCTCCCTTTGGGGCTGGTAGTCACAGGCAAAGGCAAAGCGTCCTCCCATATCAACCGCTACCGCAACCAGAACCTCATCCATAGGAAGCAAGTTGAATCCGTATCTTTCCAACCCTTCTTTCTTTCCAAGAGCGCTATCGATGGCCTGACCCAGAGTGATCCCCAAATCCTCGGTGAGATGATGGTCATCCACCTGGAGATCACCTACAGCCTGCACTTTAAGATCGATCCGGGCATGCGAAGTCAGCAATTCAAGCATGTGCTCTAGAAATCCCAAGCCCAGGCTACAAGTACACTCTCCCTGGCCATCCAGGTTCAAATCAATCTCAATCTGGGTTTCACGCGTCTTTCTTTTGACCGATGCAATACGTTGGCTCATAACATTTCCTTCACAATCCTTTGCAATTCATTGAGAAACAAATCATTTTCCGACCCAGTTCCAATACTGACTCGAATACAATCTTCCAGGTCCCTGAGCGAACTCCTGTCTCGAACAACAATATTTTCCTCCCTTAGTCGCTGACAAACGAGAGAGGCCTGAGGACAACGAAAAAGCAAGAAGTTGGCCTGAGAAGGAAAGACCTTTTCGATCTGCGGAATACTCTGCAACTGAGCGGCCACTCTTTCGCGCTCTTTTTGAATCTCTGAAACGCAGGCCAGATAGCTTTCAACCTGACCGAGTACCTGGCATCCCATTTCCATGGTTAAGACATTCAAATTGTAAGGAGCTTTGACCTTCAAGAAATGGGAGACGATCTGGGGAGAAGCGGCCGCGTAGCCCAGCCGCATACCGGCTTGGCCAAAGGCTTTGGACAATGTCCGGAGAAGAATCAGATTAGGGACCTCATTCAAATCAGACACCAGCGATGGCTGATCGGCAAATTCAATATAGGCTTCGTCAACGACCACGATCTTCTTCCATTTTTGGGCAATTCGGAGAATTTGTTCTCGATCCAACACGTTCCCGGTTGGGTTATTGGGTGAGCAGAGAAACAGCACCTTGGCGTCGGAGGGAACCCTTTCCAGGAACCGCTCTGCACTGAGAGAAAACCCTTCATCGAAGCCAAATTCAAAACAGGGGATCCCAAAGATGTTGGCCGTTACCTGGTACATCCCATAGGTGGGTTCAGCGAGGGCAATGCAGTCTTTTCCAGGTTGGCAAAACACCTTGAAGATCCAGTCGAAAATCTCATCGGAACCCACTCCTGCCACCACGCTATCCCTCTGAATCCCCAGGTATCGGGCGATGGCCTCTCGAAGCTTTCGCTGATACGGGTCTGGATAACGGTTCAATCCGACACCCTTCCACTCCTGAGAGTAGGGATTCTCGTTGGCGTCCAGCAAGACACCTTCTTGAATCTTCTCCCGCGCTGAGTGATAGGGCTCCAGCGTCAGGATATTGGGTCGAATGAGTTCGTTAACGTCCATTCCAGTTCCAAGTTTCAAATTTCAAGTTTCAGGGTTTTGGGTTTTAGATTTTGAATTTGTTTCAGATTTCGGATTTTGAATTTTGAATTTCATCCGGTCTGTTGTCTGCTGTCACTTGTGTCACTTCAGCCTTGCGCGAACGGCTCGCCCATGCCCTTCAAGGCCCTCCAATGCAGCCAATGCTTCCAAAGTGGGCGCCAGTTCTCGAAGACCCTTTTGAGTCAATTCCTGGAAGGTAATTTTCTTGACAAAAGTATCCAGAGACACACCCGAAAAGGCCCGGGCCAGGCCCGAGGTGGGCAGCGTGTGATTCGTCCCCGAAGCGTAGTCTCCGGCAACTTCAGGGGACCAGGGCCCCAGAAACACCGACCCCGCACTCTGCACCTTCTCCACCCACTTTTCAGGACCCTCCAGATGCAAGATCAAGTGCTCAGGAGCATACCGATTGACAAATTCGAAGGCCTCCTCCAGAGAGGGCACCTGGATGAAAAAACTTCCTGCCAGTGCCTCCACGGCGAAGTCCCTCCGGGGTAAGTCCTGAACCTGGCTCTCCACCATCTGGCTCACTTCCTCAAGGATCTCCTTTGAGGTCGATACCAGAATAGCCCGACTGTCCCCTCCATGTTCAGCCTGAGAAATCAGGTCACTGGCGATCAATTCAGGCGAGGCGGAATCATCTGCAACGACCAGAACCTCGGTAGGGCCAGCCACCATATCAATCGCAACCCCCTCGAGCACAGCCAGCAGTTTGGCGGTTTGGACCCAGCGATTGCCGGGACCCACGATCTTATCCACATTGGGAACGGTCTCGGTTCCCAATGCCAGGGCAGCAATGGCTTGAGCCCCACCGATCTTGAAGACCTGGCTGATCCCTGTAATTTCTGCGGAAACCAGCACTTCCGGGGCCACACTGCCATCTTTTCGAGGAGGCACACAGAGACAGATCTCTCGACAGCCCGCCAGTCGAGCAGGAATTCCGAGCATGAGCACGGTGGAAGGAAGAACCGCATTCCCACCCGGTACATAGAGTCCTACGGAATCAATCGCACGGGTCTCCCGCCAGCAACGGACTCCCGGTTCGACCTTGACCATCCCTTCGGACACCTGCTGTGAAGCGTGAAAGGTCTGAATGTTTTGTGCCGCCCGTTCCAGCGCCTTGACCGCAAGACTCGAGATCTCCTCTGCCGCCTGAGAAAACTCCTGGCGCGAGACTCGATGTTCCGGCAGGTCAACACCGTCAAAACGACGCGTATACTCTCCGACGGCTTTATCACCGAGTCGAGAGACGTCCTCGAAAATGGTGCGGCAGGTTTCCATTATTTCCGGTTCAGCGACCGGATTGCGCCGGCATAGTTCTTCAAGACCCTCAGGGCTGAGCTCTTCAAGTCGATAGGACTTCATTCCGTTACCATCTTTTCTATAGGAACAACGAGAATGTCGGAGGCCCCTGTTTTTCTCAGTTTTTCCATGACATCCCAGAACACTTCTTCGGGAACGACGGAGTGAATGGCCACCATATTCTCTTCGGCCAAGGGCATAACGGTGGGGCTTTTCATTCCAGGCAAAATCTTCCTGATCTCCTCCAGAGCCTCATTGGGAGCGTTCATCATGACGTATTTGGTCTTTCGAGCACGGAGATTTCCCTGAAGGCGCACCCGAAGTCGCTCCGTCAGCTCCTGGCGCTTCCGATCTTTTAAGGATTGGGGATTGGCAATCAAAAAGGCCTCCGACTTGAGAACGATCTCAATCGGCTCCAACTCATTGATTTGCAGGGTGCTTCCCGTTGAAACCAGGTCGCAGATGGCATCGGCGACATCGAGACTGGGAGTGATTTCCACCGATCCACTAATCTCAATAATTCGAGCCTTGATCTTCTTCATCTCTAGAAAGCCTTTCAGTATTCGAGGATAAGAAGTTGCGATCCGTTTGTTCTCCAGGTCATAGACACTGCGGAAGGAGCTGTTTCTAGGGACGGCAATAGAGAGGGTGCAAGACCCGAAATCGAGAGAGTCCAGTTCCACCACCTGGGCAGCTTTTTCCTGGACGACATTCAGTCCCACGATGCCCAGATCCGTCACCCCATCCTGAACGTACTCCGGAATGTCGTCGTCACGAAGAAAAAGGATGTCCAGAGGGAAATTCCGACAGGGGGAGAATAATCTACCTTCGTAGTGCTCAAAATCCAAGCCAATGGACTTGAGAATCTGCCTGGAAGGTTCCGCTAAGCGTCCCTTCTTCTGCACCGCAATCTTCAGGTTTTCACTGTTGAACTTCATATTGTTCCCTCACCCGCTCCAACATAGAGCGGTATCCACCTTCCCCGTACTTCAGCCAGTGGGCGATCCGGGTAATGGTTGCCGTACTGGCACCTGTTCGTTGGCTAATTTCTCGATAGGGAATATCCTCAGACACCAGTTGAACCACCTGCCATCTTTCGGCCATGGCTTTCAATTCGTTCAACGTACACAAATCGCGAAAGAAGCGGGCGCACTCGACTGGGTCCTCGAGATGCACAATAGTCTCAAATAACTCCTTCACACGGGGATCCCTCTTCAGTTCTGTTTCCATGATAGCGTTGTAACACGTTAAAACAGATAAGGCAAGAGAAAAGCGTGCGAAGCACGCTTTTCTGCCTTCGTGCTTTCGTGCGGTCGTGCTGGAGTTGATTTTGGGACAGGCCCAGAATTCTGGCGGAAGTCCCTGAATTCAAAGGATATTTTTCGGGGCTGGCACCGAACTCCACCACACTTCGCAACGAGAGTCTCTGAATACTAGTCTGCGGTCTGTGGTCTGTGGTCAGGTTTTGAATTTTGAATTTGTTTTGAATTTGTTTTGAATTTCCGGCCTC
>CBDUTA010000224.1:0-6320 GCA_965369785.1 uncultured bacterium | reverse complement strand
AGGTTGTTTATGACGCTTGAAGTACTCATTTATTTATTCCTCCGTGAAATTCTTTTCTGGGCATCCTTGCCTTTTCCGGTTCGATTATTACTAATCGACACAGATCTCTTATCGGCTATCTCCTATCGGACTTTAGCCCGGACTATTGATTAATCGTTTGGGTGGGATAGAAGAGCTCGTCAGTCGCGGTAGTGGGACTGGATTTGATCCCACTCCTGCTGAGGAACTTGGAGGAAGGCTTCAACCACTTTCGGGTCAAACTGGGTGCCTGCACAGTCTTGAATGATGCGACGGGCAGCCTCGGCGGACATGGCCTTCTGATAAGGACGATCGGAAGTCATAGCGTCGTAGGCATCGAGTAGAGCGAAAATTCTGGATTCCAAAGGGATCTCCTCCCCACGAAGACCTTGAGGATAGCCCTGACCATCCATTCGTTCATGATGGCACAGCACCATCCAGGCCACTGGCTCCAGGAACTTGACGTCCTTGAGAATTTGAGAGCCGATGGCGGGATGCTTGCGCATTTGTTTCCACTCTTCGGGCGTGAGCTTGGCCGGCTTGAGAAGGATACTGTCGGGGACTCCGATCTTTCCGATGTCGTGCAAGAGAGCACCACGGGCCAGGTTCACCAGTCGCTCGTCGCTCAAGCCAAATTCCCGGGCCAGACGAACCGTGTAGGCCTGTACCCGCTGGGAATGGCTCTGGGTTTCATGACCTCGAGCGTCAAGTGCCTTCATCAGGACATCCAGGGTCATCTCCCGATGATCGGTCAGGTCCTGAAGCACGGAATTGAGTTGGGTTGACTTCTGACGGACAAGATCCTGAAGTTCATCAGAAGTCCTCCGATCGGCAAGACGCGTCTGGCGAAGTTCCAGCGCTCGTTTGACACTGCTGACCACCTGCCCGAGATTAAAGGGTTTGGTGATGTAGTCGCTGGCACCGCGCTTCATGGTTTGGACTGCTGTATCCAGGTCGGCTACTGCCGTGATCATGATGGTGGCAATATCGGGATGTTTCTCTGAGAGATTCTCCAGAAGTTGGACTCCATTCAATTCCGGCATTCGAATGTCGGTAATGACGACGTCGTATTCTTTGAAGTCAAGTTTCTCCAAAGCCTCCCGGCCAGTGCCTGCCATCTCACAGGAAAAGCCTTCACTGTTCAGGTACTCGGAGAGAAGAGTTCGGACCGTGGGTTCATCATCGACCACCAGAATCTGGTTGGTGACATGCTCAGGGAGTGGGCCTTGTGATGCACTCATGGTTGTCTCTGTTGTCTCCTTTTGTTCAGCTTCAAGGAAACCTGCCTCTTTCGCTGGATCTCCCCTCTCAGAAACTATCGTCAGGCTGCGCCTGTTGCTTTAGGGTAGAGGAGGATTCTGAGTTAGTCTCTTCAGATCCGGATTTTTGCATTGCCTCCCAGTCTTTTGATTCAAGTCGCGGGCGTCCCTCCAAAAAGAGAAACTCCACTCGCCGGTTTCTCTCCCGGTTCTCAGGATTGCTGTTGGGCACCAGGGGCCGAGTGTCTGCATAACCTGCCGCTCCCAGCCTGCTGGACTGTACGTTACTTTCCTCGATGAGAAAGCGAACCACAGAAATAGCTCGTCCTGCCGAAAGTTCCCAGTTGGAAGGGAATTGAGTTGTTTGGATGGGGATGTTATCGGTGTGACCTTCAATCTGAAGCTGGGTAGAGGGCTTACTTGCGATAAGCTTGGCGATCTCCTGTAAAAAATCTCTCGTTTCCGGCTTCAACTCTGCGGTTCCTGATTCAAAGAGCAACCGTCCCGGCACAATCAACAGGGTTCCCACATTGCTTTCTTGAAGCTGGCTCCCCGGGAAAGACCTGGGAATGATGGAGTTTAACTCCATCAGTAATGAGGAACCACTAGACCTCATCTGAGGAAGAGCCACATTTTCTCCTTTGGGTAGTTCGATGATTTCCTCCAGTTTCTGAACGCCGAAAGCTTCCTGCAGGGACCCCATAAAGGCCTTGAACTTGACCCGATCAATCTCAGAAAAGGAAAGAAGCATCACGAAAAAAGCCAGAAGCAGGCTCATCATGTCCCCATAAGTGACCACCCAGGCTGGAGCTCCTGAGTCGCACTTATGGATCTTAGAACGGTTCTTTTGCGACATCAGGCTGTTTTTACCTCCCGTGGTTTAGGTGGTTCCTCATCTTCGTTCTTCTTTCTGAGAAAAGCTCTGAGGTGAGTCTGGATCATCCGCGGGTTTTCTCCCTTTTGTATGTTCAGCAACCCCACCAACCGGAGCTCACGGGTGAGGGTTTCCTCCCGACTGCGGATTTCAAGTTTCTTAGCCAGGGGCAGGGCCAGCACATTGGCAATCAGGGCGCCATACAGTGTGGTCAGGATGGCAACGGCCATAGCGGGTCCCAGGGTTGACGCGTCCTCCATGTTTGCCAACATCAGGACCAGACCAATAAGGGTGCCGATCATTCCGAAGGCGGGTGCGGCCTCTCCGATTGCCTTCAAGATGTCCTGCCCGTCGCTATGACGCTGCTGCAAAGACCGAATGCTCGTGTTCAAAACCTCCTCCAGCAGCTCCGCATTGCTTCCATCCACGACCAGTTGGATCCCCAGCTTCAAAAAGTCGTCCTCCGTCTTGTAATTGTCCAGTGCTAACAGGCCCTCCTTTCGTGCTTTACGGGAAGTCTCCACCAATTCGTGAATGATCTCATCGGGTTCTGCCAGCCGATGGGTAAAGGCTTTTTTGATGACAGGGAACATCTTGAGTACGCGTGCCAATGGGAATCGGATCAGCGTGGTGGCCACGGTTCCACCAAGCACGATTAAAATTGAAGAAGGCTCAAAGAAGAGGCCGGGTGCGCCCCCCATCAAAATGGCTGCTGAAATCAAAGTGATCCCAGCAACAATGCCTACTACGGTGGAGATGTCCATCGTTCAACCCCTTTACTGGGTTTACCTATCACAGGAGCTTGCCTCAAGCAGACCTCTTCTGGCGGGGCTGATCTTGCTCCGTGCTTGAGGTCGATCGCCACGCCGAACAGTGACAGACGCAGGTCCAGCCTCTAGCCGCCAACTTAGGCAAGCAGACACTATTGTTTTCGGCGGACAGGGAGAGAATCTTTAGCCCGGACTGTGCATCAATTCTCGACTGCAGCGACGAAGTCATCCGGTGTGCTGCACCGTCTGCGTTGCTCACCAGGAGAGGGAAAGGCTTTCGGAATATGGCAAGATCCTCCGGAATGTGGGAGGCACCTCAGGGCCGAATCCGGTTCGGGATCGGAGCAGTCAGAGCCGTGGGCCGAAGAGGGTGTAGCAAAAACCCATTTGGTTTTGATTAAGGCCCGTAGGGGCGCACGGCGGTGCGCCCACAAACCTTGCTTTATCAACGGTTAATAGGGCGCACGGCCGTGCGCCCCTACCCCGCTTCGTGACAAGAACCTATGCATAATCCGGGCTAGCCCTAGGGAGCTCTCTGAATGACATCCATGACTTCGCTCAGGTTGAACGGCTTTTTAAGGCAAGCGAATGCGCCTGCTTCCTCAGCTGATTTGAGGCTTTGGTCGTCGCTGGCCCCGCTGACAACGATGACCGGCATCTGAGGGACGTTCTTTCGGAGAGTTTCCAGTACCTCAAGCCCCTCTTTGCAGGGAATGCGCAAATCGAGCAGTGTGACATCGTAGGAATGTTCGTCAAGCTTAGCCAAACCTTGGATCCCGTCCAAGGCGATATCGACCTGGTAACCGCTCTGGTACAGTAATTCAGCCAATGGTATTCCCACCGCTAGCTCATGCTCAATAATCAGGATGGAGCGAGTTCTCGGCTGAAGAACGTCCACTCTCTCTTCGGGGAGGGAGCTCTTCAGTAAATCGCTTCGTGGCGGTCCCGATGGATCTGCTAGAGGCAGCAGGACCGTGAATGTGCTTCCATGGCCGGGGTGGCTCGACGCGTTGATCTGACCGTTGTGATTGGTCACGATCGAGTAGGAAATGGCTAAGCCCAATCCAGTTCCTTCACCCGCTTCCTTGGTTGTGTAAAAAGGATCGAAAATGGAAGACAGCTGGTCGGGTTTGATACCAATGCCAGTGTCCTCAAAGGCAATTGCGAGGTGCGTCTGGGCCTCATCAACACCGACACGGAGAGTGAGAACACCTCCTGTTTTCATAGCCTGAAGGGCGTTGATGATCAGGTTCAGAAAAACCTGCTCGAGTTGCTGGGGATCGGCATTGATCAGAGGAAGAGGACTCTGATATTCCTTTCGCAGTTCCACTTGAGCTATCTTGATCCGGTTTTCCAGTACACGAAGAGTTTCTTCAAGGATTGTCTGGGCATTGGCGGGTGCAACCGTTGGTTCCGTGGGCCTCGCGAATCCCATCAGGTCATTGATGATTTTTGAAATCCGCGTCGATTGGTCCAGAATCAATTGTGGAGCTTTGCGCTCGTCCTCTTTTTTAGCTTGTTTGAGGAGAATCTCCGCTTGGAGGGAGATCGCTCCCAAGGGATTATTGATTTCGTGAGCTGCGCCGGCGGCAAGACTTCCTACCGAAGCCAATTGCTGAGCTTGGTGGAGCTGAGTTTGTATTTCCTGTTCTTTTCGAACCAGTCGGGCCAGGTTTTCGGTTTGCTGATCGAGGGCTTCGACCAAAAGCACCCGCTCGAGTGCCGAAGCGGCCTCGCGAGCGTATTGCCGCAATAATGCAACCGTCTCCGTCTTGTTCCATTCAGAACCTTCCAGTTCAATGACGATCTGACCAAGGGTTGCGCTGTTGGTTTCCAGTGGCAGCACGATGAGGTCTCCGCTCTCCAGAAACTCCTTGAGTTGAGCAGTCGAACCGGGAGTGTCTTCCTGTTGCAGTATGGCCTGTTTGATCAAGAAATATTGCTCCCGCGACTTGAGGCGACTGGCCTGTTCACCGGGTTTCAAAATCACCGGAAAGACCATTCGCTGCATGGGAATCTTGGGTCCCATTTTCATACGTCCTTCGACGAGTCCTTCCTGTTCCAGAAATAGGAACCCCATGAGTCGCTTGCCGGAGGTGGTTTGTTGCAAGAGCTTAAGAATTTTTTCCATGGCCCGGCCAGTTGTGATACGTGGTGATAACTGTTCCTGCAATTGGCAAATCGATGTCATTATCGTTTGTTGTTGTGTCAGCTGCCGGTTTTTGACAGAGAGTTCAATCTCCATTTGAGCCACTTCCTGGTTGGCCTGTGAAACCGCTGACATGTAGAGGTCCAGGCTGCAGCTTTCCAGGTCAAATTGCTTTGAAACTTCCTCAAAACGTCGAAAAACCTCAGTGAACAGCTGGACCAACTCGTCTGAAGGTATGTGTGAGATTTGCTGCAATTGGTGCTTGCTAAGATCTGCCTTGGTGTTTCCACTGTCGCCTAAGCGATAAAGGTGACACAGGTTGTTGGCACACTTAACGATAAAGGACACTTGTTTTTGCGGCTCAGGGCCGAAGTGTGACACGGGCTGGTGGTGCAGCCAGGCCGCGTCCACCACCAAGGAGGGGAATTTCCAGTAACCCATAAGCAATTTGGCGGCTTGAGTGTGCCCCATTCCCAAACGATCCTCTTCCACTTCCAGAAGCAAACGGCCCTCAGCTCGAGCCTCGTTGATCACGGTCTCGTATTCCTCTCGGTTCCAATATAAGAGAACCAGTTTGCCAAGATCATGTAAGAGACCTGCAATGAAGGCTTCCTTTGGTTTCGGGTGCCCGAATCGGCGGGCTAGAAGCTCACTGGCGATAGCACAGGAGACGCTGTGGCTCCAGAGACTCGTCAGATCGATGGCTTGCCCTGTTTGTGGCTTAAAGAAATCAAAAGCAATGAGCGACAGGGCGACACTGCGGACAAGATCGAGGCCCAGAACACGGGTTGCCAACTCAACAGTGGTGATCTGGCGTGACATTCCGAAATGGAGAGAATTAGCGATTCGCAGGATCTTTGAACAAAGAGCCGGGTCCAATTCGATCAGCCTGGCCACTTCGTTGAGACCAGAATCCTCATCGTTCACCAGATCAAGTAGTTGGACAGCTACGGGTGGAAGCGTGGGCAGTTGGTGAAGCTGCTCAATGAAGCACTTGAGTTCATTCGACTTCATACGGTTACCTTCTGAACGCTCGGGTCGATGTTTTTCCACTCCTTTAAGACGATCTCCTGTCCTTCATCATCGGTTTGTCAGGACGCTTCCTTTAGCCCGGACTTAGGAGTCTGTCCCAGTAATTAGGTGAGGTCGCGTTACAGGCGCCGCCGGGTCAGATACAGAGTGTCGCAAAACTCCCCTTGATCTTGATTGAGGCATGTAGGGGCGCACTGACGTGCGCCCAAGAGCCCTGT
>CBDUTA010000223.1:0-6358 GCA_965369785.1 uncultured bacterium | reverse complement strand
GTCACATCAAAGGGATTGGTGACCTGCTCGGGGGCAAACTGGGGCACGAATTCCTTCAGTCGCTCTGCAGTGTCTTTGCCAATGGTGGCTGTGGTCAGACCGAGATCATCGGCCCGGTCAGCGATAATGGCGCCTGCACCACCCGACTCGGTAATGACCCCGATACCGGGACCGGTGGGAAAGCGCCCGGCGGCACAGGCTCCCGCTAGCGCGAACAAATCGTCGAGGTCCCCGGCTTCAATAACCCCTCGCTGGCGAAAAACCGCTTGAAGTACCGGGTAGGAACCGGCCAGGGCGCCCGTATGAGACTGGGCAGCGGCCTTGCCCTTTTCCGATCGAGCCAGTTTGTAGGCGATTAAAGGCTTTCCCAGTTCCAGTAATCGATCACACACGGAGAGGAAATGGGGCCCATTCCGAATGGCTTCAATGATGACCACGATCACGTCCGTTCCCGGGTCCTCTGCCAGATACTCGATGGTCTCGCCGAGTTTAAGATCGGCCTCGTTTCCCGTGGCCACAGCGTAGTTGATGTTGACGCCGGCATCGAAAGCCCTGTTGGCCAGCCCCACCAGAACCCCTCCACTTTGGGAGACCAGGCTGACCCGTCCCCCAGGCCAGTCTTTCATGTCCGCGACGGAGCCAAAGGTCATCGGAATTCTGTCCACGAAATTCAGGACACCCAGGCTGTTGGGTCCGCAAATCACCATACCGCTTTCCTGGGCCACTTCTCGTATTTTGACTTGAGCCTGAGCGCCTTCAGAGCCCGTTTCCGCAAAACCTGCACTGATGACGATGGCAGCTTTGACTCCCCTTTGAGCACAACTCTCCAGAGTGGGCAGGACATGTTGTGCCGGTAAAACCAGCAGAGCCAGTTCCGGAACCTCGGGCAGTTCCTCCAGATTGGGGTAACAGCGGATACCGGCAATTTCCTGGGCAGTGGGATTAATCGGATAGAGGGCTCCGCCATACTCCATCATCTGTAGGTTTTCCAGGGGCCGGGCCGCTACCGTATTGAGGCGACTGGAGGCACCGACGATGGCAATGCTGGTGGGTGCAAGCAGTGGTCGTAGATCACGAATGGAGCGAGACACTGAGTACCCCTATTCCTTGGGACGTCCGTAAGGACCGAGGCCCGGCCGATAGGTCTTATCTTCAATAAACTGTTGGATGCCTTTACCGCGTCCTCTCTCGGGATCTCGAAACTCGAGCTGATCGTTTTTGGCAGCCAGGTAGTCGTAAGCCTGCTCGAAATCCATATCTCGGGACATCTTGAAAGCGTCTTTGGCATAGCGCAGGGTGAGAGGATTGAGCTTCTTGAGATCCTGAGCAAGAGTCATGACTGCCGAGCGCAGTTCCGATCGGGGCACCGACTCGTTCACCAGACCCATTTCGGCCGCTTTTTTCCCATCGAAGGTCTTACCGGTAACGATGTAGTAAAGGGCATCCCGGTATCTCATCACCATGGACACATCCCGGGTCACGTATCCTCCTGGAAGAATACCCCAGTTGACCTCCGAGAGGCCGAAGGTTGCTTCATCAGCGGCAATAGCCAGGTCACAGGAAATTAAAGGAGTGAAGGCTCCACCAAAGCACCATCCGTTTACCGCTGCTATGGTGGGCTTGGGACACATTCGAAGCCTGAAATATTGCCAGTTGCGCATGGCCCATCGGACTCTGATCTGTTCGGTGGGGTCATTGTCCAACGCTCGAAAGTACTCCTTGAGGTCCATTCCCGCACAGAAGGCCTCGCCCTCACCCGTTAAGACAACAACCTGAACGTCCGGGTCCAGGGAAAGCTGATTGATGACCTGCTCCGCCTCATAATGCATCTGAGGATTCATGGCATTACGTTTCTCCGGGCGGTTGAGAATCATCCAGGCCACTCCGTCCTCAAGCTCAACCTTAACCGTTTCATACTCCCGAGCTGTCATTTCGATTTCCTCCCATGACCCATGATTGATGGACGCGAAAAGAGCGCCTGGTGAATCCTAGCCGGCACTATGCATACTTCCGGCTGGCGCCGATTGTTTACTGGACTCAGTGGAGACGGCTAATGGGTGGGATCAGTCTCCGATATCGATACCCACGTGTTTGAGTTGCGTGAACTCGTTCAGACCCTCTTCTCCGTATTGAATTCCAACACCGCTTTCCTTGTGGCCCCCCATCTCGGCTTGGTAGGGAAGCCTGCCATAGGTGTTGACCCAAACGGTTCCCGCCTTGATCCTTCGAGCCAACTTTAAGGCTTTGTTGATGTCGGTGGTCCAAACGGCTGCGGCCAAACCAAACGGGGTATTGTTGGCGATTTCCGCGGCTTCCTCCACGCCGTCAAAGCGAAAGATGGACAAAACCGGTCCGAAAACTTCCTCCTGGCTGAGTCTGGATTCCACGGGGACATCGTCAAAAATGGTGGGAGCAACGAAGAAGCCTTTGGAAAGATCACCCTCCTCGACCTGAAAGCCCCCGGTGACCAGTTGGGCATCCTTATTTCCCACGTCGATGAAATCCATGCAGATGTCCACCTGATTTTGGGAGATGACCGGACCCATGTCCACTCCCGGGTTGGCCCCGTATCCCAGCTTCATGCTTTCGGCCTGTGTTTTGAGGGCTTCCACAAACTTGTCGTGAACCTTGTTGTCCAGAAGGATCCGGGTACCGGAATAACAAACCTGGCAGCCAAAGGACATCCAGGCGCCTTTCAAGGCGTAGCGGACGGCCTTATCGAAGTCGGCATCTCCGAAAACGATATTGGGAGACTTCCCCCCCAGCTCCAGAGAGACCTTCTTGAGGGTCTCCGCGGCCGCTTTCATGACACTCTTGCCGGTTTCCGAAGATCCCGTCAGCGCGACCATATCGATCTCTGGGTGTTTGGCCAGCTCTGCTCCCACAATGGATCCCTTGCCCGCCACAAAGTTCACGATCCCATGAGGGACTTCCTCCATATCCGTCAACATCTTGATCATGGCGTAGTTGATCCCTGGAGTGTAGCTTGCCGGTTTCACAATGATGGCGTTTCCGGCAGCCAGAGCCGGAGCTACTGCCCGGACCATTAAAACCGCAGGAAAGTTCCAGGGAACGATGATCCCCACCACCCCCACCGGTTCTCTCAGCACAAAGCTGTAGTAGTTGGGTGCGGAAATAGCGGTCTTGCCCATAACATTTTGGGCCAGGCCCGCATAGTATTCGACGATCCCTATGGCTCTTCCCAGTTCCCCTTTTGCATCGGACAGGATCTTGCCGTTTTCATCGGTTAACAGCCGGGAAAGTTCATCGATCTTGTTTCTCATCTCCTGAGCCCATCGATGGAGGACCCGTGCTCTTGTTTCGGAGTCCTCGGCCCAGGTCGTGCTCTCGAAGGCCATGCGTGCTGTCGTGATGGCCTCTTGGACCTCATCCAAACTGGCGTTGGGAGCGGTGCAGACCACCTCTCCAGTGGCCGGGTTGGTCGACTCAATCGCTTCCCCATTGCTCGAGGGAATCCACTTCCCATTGACATAGTTACTACAAGTAATCATGGGCGTAATCTTGGCAATCCGAGCCAAAAAAGTCAAGACAGGTGCCCCTATAGCCCGGGCTCGTGCAACCCATAACTTGCTGTAACAGGATCGGTACTTGCCTGCAGGGAGATTGGCTTGACGGAGTCTTTGAGCTGTGAATAATTGGGGTGCTTATAGTGTCTCGCTCAATCAATACGATGACGTTTGTGGTGAGCGGGACACTCGAAGAAGGAGTCGATAGGTGGATTTCCGTTTTAGCGAAGAACAGCAACAATTTCGAATGAAGCTGCGGGCCTGGCTCAAGGAAAATCTTGAGCGACCCTGGATCGAGGAGCTTCGCGACCCCAATAATGACGAGAAGAAGCTTTTCGACATTCGCCGCAGTTGGCAGGCCAAGCTCAATGAGTCCGGCTACCTGGGGATCCACTGGCCCAAGGAATGGGGAGGGAGGGGGCTCACGGTGGTCGAGAATGCGATTTTCGCCGCCGAGTCCATTCATGCGCCACCCATTGCTTCCCGCGTGGGAATCAATTTACTGGGTCCGGCGCTCATTCACCACGCCAGCGAAGAACAACGCCGTCGCTTTATTCCCAAGATGCTTTCGGGGGAGGAGGTGTGGTGCCAGGGGTTCAGCGAACCGGATGCGGGAAGCGATCTGGCCGCGCTGCGTACCCGAGCCGTACCCGACGGCGAAGACTTTCGGCTTGAAGGCCAGAAGGTGTGGACCACTTTTGCTCCCTGGTCGGACTGGATCTTCGTCCTGGCCCGCACCGATCCCGATGACCGCTACGGAGGCATCACCTTCTTTCTGGTCTCTCTCCATCAGGAGGGAATCGATGTGCGTCCCATCCGACAGATCACGGGGGAGTCTGAGTTCGGTGAGGTCTTTTTCAACGGGGCCCTGGCCAAGCGCGAACACATCGTGGGGGGCATAGGAGAGGGTTGGAAAATCGCCATGACGGTGCTGGCCTACGAGCGGGGATCGATGTCGCTGGCTCACCTGGCACGCTTTGACCACTATTTGAAGGACCTTGTCCAAGGGGTTCGCGAGAAGGGTACCCTCAAGCGGACCGATGTCCGTGAGAAGATCGCCAGACTGTTGGTGGAAAAGGAAGTTCTTCGAGCCAATGGCTATCGCACTCTTGCCACCCTGGCCTCGGGCCAGGCTCCGGGTCCGGAAGCCTCCCTGGAGAAAATCTTCTGGTCGGAGTACTCTCGGCGGCTAGCCGATGGGGCTCTGGACCTGCTGGGATTGCAGGCCCAGCTTTTGGTGCGTTCACCCTATGCGCGACCCCACATGGACTGGGCCCAGGAGGCCCTCTACTCCCGTGCGGTCACCATCTATGCGGGATCTTCGGAGATCCAGCGAAACATTATTTCCAAACGGATCTTGAAACTGCCGTCCTCTTGAGGGTGCTATGAATTTTGAGCTCAGCGAAGCCAATGCACTTTTGAAAAGTTCGATCCGGGAATTCCTGCAAAAAGAAGCTTCCCTGGACAGGTCCCGTCCTATTATGGAGGACAGTGAGGAGGGATTCTCACGGGAGCTTTACGCCAAGCTCGGGGATCTGGGTTACTTGGGACTCACCCTTCCCGAGAGTGAGGGAGGATCGGCAGCCGGAGCCATCGGATTGGCAGTCGTGTTAGAGGAAATGGGGAGAGTCGCTTTCCCAGGTCCCTTTCTGGATCTGGTCCTGGCCGTGGAAACCTTGAGCCGCGTCAAAGATGAGCCCGCTTCTGAGTTCCTCCAAGAGATTGTGGCGGGACGAAGGAGTGCTTTGCTGGCTCGATGGGAAGTCTTGGAGGATCTGGACGGCAGTTCGCTGCAGACTCGGTCGGGCCAGAACACGGTTCGGGGAACCCAACTCCCCGTTCCCTTTGGAAGTAGTGCCGATGTTTTACTGGTGACTGCAGCCGAGGGGCTGGCTCTGTTCCCACGTCCTGAAGAGGGTTGGAAGGCGATAACACTGCCTCTTCTGGATCACGCCCAGCGCCTGGTGGAGATCTCCCTGGATGCTCCCGGAAGGCTCCTTTGTGATAAGAAGACGGCCGCTGCGATCCTGAAGGAGGTGGATCAACTGGGTGCACTGGGTGCCTCGGCTTTTCTGCTCGGCTTAATGGAAGGTTCACTGGAGTTAACTCTGGATTACATCAAGGAGCGCAAGGCCTTCGGTCGAAGCATTGGAAGTTTCCAGGTGCTTCAGCACCGGGCGGCCGATATGTGGATTCTCATGGAGAGCTCTCGTTCGGCAGTCTATCGAGCCGCCTGGGCCGTGGAGAACAAACAGGGTGAAGCGCCTCTGGCAGTGGCTTCAGCCAAGGCCTATTGTGGAGACTCTGCTCACTTCGTCTGCGGTGAGACGATCCAGTTATTCGGTGGAGTCGGTTACACCTGGGAGTATGACCCCCACATTTATTACAAGCGCGTCAAGACCCTGGAGCAGCTCTATGGCTCGACTCGCAACCAACTGGAAGCAGCCCTTCAAAGCCAGGGAATATGACCTGTCCTCTTTTTTCCTGGGAGGTCTTGGAGTACAATCCCGACCAAATTCGGCGTTCGATGAAAGAACCGCATTTCTTGAGACGTTGTGAGAACGTAAGGAGGATCCATGAATAGAACAGTTTCAACTCTTTCGCTTGTCTTTCTGCTCGGTTTTGGACCGGTCGTGGCTCAGCAACTTCCCGATCTGGTAGCCGAACACGGCTATGCGGACATGATCCTGGTCAACGGCAAGGTTGCTGCCATGGATGATCGCAGCAGCACTCCCAACTCTGCCGGACAGTTCTTCCAGGCCATGGCTATAAAAGGGAAAAGAATCATGGCTTTGGGGACCGATGCGGAAATGAGGAGACTGGCGGGACCC
>CBDUTA010000222.1:0-6389 GCA_965369785.1 uncultured bacterium | reverse complement strand
CCTGGGATTGGTCAAAGTTGTCTTTTTTTTCTTCAATGTCGTTCCCTACGTCGCTCTGCTGATCATCGCATGAAGAGGAGCATCCAACAAGGCTTGTGTAAGACAACGATGATTCTAACCTCCTCCGCTGGTCCGTAGCACATCCCCATACCTATGCGTAATCCGGGTTAAGGACGCCCTGTCAATGTTGACAGTTTACACTTCATCGCCCCGTCCTCTACTGTAGTTTTCATAACTACCCACCTCAAGAATGGGGGACAGGGAGGCAAAACATGAGCAAGGAGCACAACACCTTCACCCGTCAAGTCCTGCGCAGGGACAAAACAATTAACCTTGTTAGCATGCAAAAACTTGCTAACTTCGTCATCCTGTTAGCAATATCCCCGGTGCTGCTGGCCCTTGTCGTAGTCTCTATGACCTACCTATTCAGTGCTCTTCTTGCCATAAGTGGAGTCCTTGGATAGACAGCTCTGCAAAGCCATGGACGCAGGCAGGAAACGAATACCTCGAAGATCTGGATGACATGCCGAGTCGCGTGGTTCATTGAGAACCATGGGCGAGCATCCCCTTAAAGAAAGGAGTAACAAATGAACAAGCGAAGAAAGTGGAATTTAAGAAACCGTGAGCGAGTTTCCCTGGCAGGAGCTCTGGTGCTTTTCCTGGCACTGGGAGGCGTTACCTTGGCCCAATCTGAGGCACAAATCATGGAAATGGCGGCAGCGGTTCAAAAGGCGATCGTTACGCTGCCCAATTATGGAGTCTTCGACCAGATCAGCTTTGGCATTGGTCAGGACACGGTGATTCTGAGGGGTTTTGCCTCACGTCCGACCCTGAAAAAGTCGGCTGAGCAAGTCGTCAAACAGGTTAAAGGTGTCGAAGAAGTCATCAATCAGATTGAGGTGCTGCCTCTATCGACCAGCGATGACGAACTGCGGGCCGATCTGTATGCGAATATTTTCGGTGATTCTACGCTGAGCCGATTCGGTTCCCTGCGGGGATCGCCCAGGTTTGAATCGATGGCCCGGCGGGAATTTGGAATTACCAATGATCCCCCAGTCGGGTTTCATGCCATTCACATCCTCGTCAAAGCGGGGAATGTCACGTTGGAGGGGATGGTGGATAACGCAGGACACAAAGTGATTGCTGGGATGCGAGCCCGACAGACGCCTGGGGTTTTCAGCGTCACAAACGACCTGCTGGTGGCCAGTGAGGTGCAGCAGTCATAAACCGCATGAACTAGTCGGAGGAAAGTGCGAACCTTCGTCCGCTAGGAGCCGCTTTACGAAGTTACACAGTGACAGCTTTGTTGACCAGAGGAAAGAAAGGAGATCAATCATGTTTCGAATGTGGAGAGTGGTTTTAGGAACTATCGTTCTTATTTGCGCGGCAGGTCTGCCGAAGACAGCATTGGCGCAAGGGCTTGATCTGAGAGCCGAAGAAGGGGACATAGAGATTGGTAGGCGAGAATACTCTCCCTACCTGAATCGCGGCTATCCTCAGCAGGTCTTCTGGGGAGACACACACTTGCACACCTCATATTCCACCGATGCAGGCATGATCGGCAATCGTCTGGGTCCGGAGGAGGCCTATCGATTCGCACGGGGCGAGATCGTTGTCTCCAGCACCGGCGTACGTGCCAGGTTGCAGCGTCCGCTGGACTTTTTGGTGGTGGCGGATCACTCGGAGAACTTAGGACTGGCGCCGATGATTGCCGAATCGAATCCGGATCTCCTGAGGACCGAGTTCGGCCGTCAGATCCATGACCTGGTCCACGCTGGAAATCCATGGGAAGCCTATTCCTTGTGGGGTGAGGGAATGATGGCTGGCAATGATCCGCTCAAAGGGCAGGATGCCCTGACACGGACCATGTGGGAGCTTATCACCGAGGCTGCGGAGGAGTACAACGATCCGGGTAAGTTTACAGCGTTTATTGGCTATGAGTGGAGCTCCAGTCCTGGAGGGAACAACCTGCATCGCATCATCATTTTTCGCGGCGGTAAGGACAAGGCTGACCAGGTGCTTCCACTCTCGAACTACGATTCCCCCGACCCCGAAGACCTGTGGAAATGGATGGCAGCCTATGAAGAAAAGACGGGGGGACGGCTCCTGGCTCTTGCTCACAACGGCAATCTTTCCAACGGACTCATGTTTGACGAAGTGACGCTGACCGACAAGAGGCCGATAGACCGTGACTATGCCCAACGGCGTATGCGCTGGGAACCGCTCTACGAGGTGACGCAAATCAAGGGAGACGGTGAAGCCCATCCCTTCCTTTCTCCCAATGATGAGTTCGCCGACTATGGAACCTGGGACAAGGGCAGCTTTGGTCCTGAGCCCAAAACAAAAGAAATGCTTCCCCGCGAATATGCCCGAGAAGCGCTCAAACGCGGTCTGAAATTTGAAGAGGAAATCGGAGCGAATCCTTTCAAGTTCGGGATGCTGGGTTCTACGGATTCCCATACCTCGCTGGCGACCATGGAGGAGAACAACTACTTCGGGAAAGCCAGCCTGGTAGAGCCATCCGCCGATCCCGATCGTTTCCAGGAGACGATCACAGGCATTATGCAGCAGCCGGACGGGCCGGATATTACGATCCGCCATTTGAAGACCCTGGCAGCTGGTTTCGCTGCGGTCTGGGCCACTGACAACACCCGACAGGCATTGTGGGATGCCATGAAACGTAAGGAGGTCTACGCAACGACCGGGACCCGAATTACGGTACGGGTCTTTGCCGGGTGGGATTTTACGGAGGATGAAGTCCAGCGTCCCGATCTTGCCGCCCAAGGGTACACTCGTGGAGTGCCCATGGGGGGGGACCTTCGAAATGCTCCGGAGGGAGAAGCACCGACCTTCTTGATCCGGGGTCTGAGGGACGTGGATGGTGCGAATCTGGATCGGATCCAGATCATCAAGGGATGGCTTGACGCTGATGGGAACACCCAGGAAAGGATCTATGACGTCGCTGTCTCGGACGATCGCAAGATTGGCACTGACGGGCGCTGCAGGACACCGGTTGGCAATACGGTAAACGTGGAGAACGCCACTTTTACCAACTCCATCGGAGATGCCCTGTTAATGGGTTACTGGAAGGACCCGGATTTCGACCCGGGGGAACGCGCATTCTACTATGTGCGGGTGCTGGAGATACCGACTCCACGCTGGACGACTTACGACGCTGCCTTCTTTGGAGTGAATTTGCCCGACGGAGTCCCCGCGACGCACCAAGAGCGAGCCTACACTTCGCCGATTTGGTATACGCCAGGGGATTAGTTTCGCTCTGAGGCTGCAAACCCGGTTTTTTGGGGGGGGGGAGGATTGAATATGTTGAAAAAGGCTGCTTTCTTGTTTTTTGGGCTTTCGATTCTTGTATTATTCCTGGCGGCTTGTACAACAACCGCCGAAGGACCAGGTGTGGAATTGACGCGTGATCAGGTCGAGGAGATTGTCCTTCGGTCGTACCAGTATGTGGCGATGTTCAACGTGAACAACAAGTTCGCAATGGATCCAAGCAACCCTATGAGTAACAGCTAGGGCAGCAAAGAGACTACTCCATGAGAACGAATCCGAGCATTCTCCTACACGGTCGTTTACCTCGCTTTTTCTGCCTCCAGCTTCTGATGTTTTTTCTGGGAGTCGGCTCACCGTGCCGGGCAGAAACGAGTAGCAGACCCGACCCGGAAGGAGTCCCTACCCAAGTGGAAGTAGGAGTTTTCGTTCTGGATCTCTCGACTATCGACGAGGTGGGACAGACTTTCGGAGCCGACTTCTACCTGTACCTGAGCTGGCGCGATGCGAGACTCGCTGTGGAACCCAGTGAGGGATCCCCTCTCGGAAGGGTGCCTCTGGAAGAGGTATGGCACCCTCGTGTCGGCGTCCTTAATCTGCGAAGTTTTCAGAAGCACTTTGACGAGCTGGTTGAAGTTTCTCAGGATGGGACGGTCTTCTATCGGCAAAGGTTTTTTGGCCAACTGGGTACCGAGCTGGACTACCGGGAGTTCCCGTTTGACGAACATGAACTTCCCATAAAGGTTGTGTCCTTCGAATATGCCGCTGACGAAGTGGAATTCCAAACTGTTCCGGGAGGGCGGCTCGGCTCGGATCGCATTTCGTTGCTGGGATGGAAGGTAGGCCCGATCGTAGCCAGCGTCGATAGGTCCGAGGAACAACGGCTGTTCGATCGTCGTACTGTTTCGCTATTGAATGTCAGGATACCGGTTGCAAGGGAGCCTGGATTCTATCTTTGGAAGATCATTTTCCCTTTGACACTCATCGTGGCGATGTCTTGGTCTGTCTTTTGGATCAATCCGATCCATTTGGCCGCCCAAGTCTCGGTGGCTTCTCTTTCATTTCTTATTCTCAGAGTATTCTGGTTCAATATCCAGTACCTCCTCCCCCAGACCTCCTACCTCAACCGGATCGATATTTTCCTCTTGGGAAGTACCCTTCTGGTCTTCTTGGCCTTCTTGGAGGTGATCTGTACCAGTTGCCTTGCAGACCGGGGCCGAGCACCCTTAGCCGAACGGATCGACCAGGGGGCGTGGCTCCTGTTTCCTTTCGGGCTGCTTTTTCTGTTCCTCTTCGGGTTGTTGCTTTAAAGAGGCTGGCCGATCCCCATAGATGGGGCTAGCCCGAATTATGCATAGGTTCTCGTCACGAAGCGACGAAAGCGCCGACCTGAGTGCGTTGCGCCACGCGCGACGGAGGCCCCCGCAAACGTACTGTACGGTACGTTGAGGAGGCCGACCGAGTGCAACGCAGGCGGTGCGCAGCGCACGCCGGATGATTTCGTCGGTGCAGTAGAGAATTTATGCATAATCCGGGCTAGTGCATCGGCGACTGCCCCTCGGGCAGAAGGGGAATCATTCCAGTGGAGGATGAGCCACTCGCCGTCCACCTCGACAATACGGCTGGGTTTATCCTTGGACACATGGCAACCCTCCTAAACTCCATTTCTTTCTGGCTGTGGGCGGTCAAGGTGAGCTGCCCCTGGGTAGACAATTCGACGTGGATGTCGACATATTGATGCTTGAGGGCGCGTTGAACTAGCGATGGGGTCACCCTGAGAGGACTTTTGACTTTTTGGCCGGGATCCGTTACACACGTCAAGACTATGAGGCAAGAATTGTGGGCGACACCGGTCCGCGAAGACGGGTTACACCGGATGGGTTCGACCCCATCGTGGGAGGGCGCTCGACGGCCAACCTGTCTGACAGAGTGGGGTCCCGCCTGACCCGGTGGGCCGAATTGCAGGTACAGGTTAAAGTCTTGGATGTCGACTACCAGGAGGGAGTCGGTCGCGACTTCTACGCCTATGATGTGGTCAGCCCCGGCGTTGTAATTGCCTTTTCCATCCATTTCTGAGATGACCGGGGAAGGGGTTCTCACCCCTCACCGACTCACTGACAAGCCTAGGCTGTTTCTCTTGTGAGTTGAGTCCGAACCGGAAGATGAAAAGCATTTGTGAGAGGTCAATGAAATGATCAAACGTGGAGATTCGTTACTCCTTACTGTCCTGCTGTTTCTCACACTCATTCTACAGCTGATGAGCAGCCCTCTGCTGGGTCGTGACAAAACGGATGTGGTGATACTCAAAAACGGGGATCATGTCACCGGAGAGATTAAGTCACTTGAACGGGGCAAATTGAGTTTGAGCACCGATTCTATGGGAACGGTCCAGATTGAATGGGAGGACGTTGAACGGCTGACGAGTCAGTGGGTTTTTGAGGTGGAAACAGACACGGGACTGAGAACCGTTGGTTCACTTTCACCGGCAGTTGAGCCGGAGACGATAGAAATTATCGGGGAGAGTTTCAGGAACACCCTCAACCAAACCTCCGTGGTGCGGTTGACTCAAATCGAAGCAGGCTTTCTGGCCCGGCTGGAAGGTTATCTGGATTTGGGCTTCAGTTTTGCCCGAGCCAATCGGGCCACTGAATTGACTCTGGGGGGTGAAGTGAAGAGTCGTACCGTAACACGCCAGTTGAAGACCACGTTTAGCTCTCTTTTTAACGACCGGGAGGATCTCGACAGTACCGCCAGAAACGTACTCACCGTGGACTGGACCCGTTTTTTTTCTGATCGATGGTTGGTGACGGGACTGGCTACTTTTACTCAAAATCAAGAACTGGACTTGGACCTGAGGTCCGCTTTTGGCGGGGACTTGGGACGACATCTGATCCAGAACAACAGAAGTTTGTTGACCCTTCGGGGAGGAGCGGTCTTCACCCGAGAAAGGTTTACCGGTTCTGACCCGGGCCGCAGCAACATCGAAGGCACGGGAACGATAGTGTATGAATTGTTCAGCTTTGATGATCCAGAGATGGATATCACCACCACCTTGACCGTACTTCCCAGCTTAAGCGACTGGGGACGAATTCGTGCAGATCTGG